>NZ_CP179214.1:2653718-2990578 GCF_051201695.1 Tenacibaculum sp. nBUS_03
AAACAATTAATTGGAACCCGAATTCATGGAATACAGTTGGAGAATCTGGAGCTAATCAAAGAACGCCTGAGCTAAAAGAATTAGTTCAATATATAGTAAATAAACCTAGTTGGAATTCAGGTAACCCTATGATGTTCTATATTTCTGGAACAGGAGAACGTACAGCTGAATCCTATAACGGAAGTAGCTCTAAAGCTCCAAAACTAGTTATTACGTATACAACTGGTAGTTCCGATGGAGGGGGAAATACTCCAAAATGTGAAGATGTTTTTGTAACTCTAGTATTTGATAAATATTCAAAAGAAACATCATGGACATTGAAAAATAGTAGTAATGAAGTAGTCATGAGTGGAGGAAATTATACCCAAGGAAATGGAGAGTCAATTACGGTATCTAAGTGCTTGCCTGTTGGGTGTTATGACTTCATTATAAAAGATACTTATGGAGATGGAATTTGCTGTGATTATGGAAACGGTTTATATAAAGTAACAAAAACTGACGGGACAGTTTTAGTATCAGGAGGCAGTTTTACAAGTTCAGATACTAAACAATTTTGTTTAATGAATACTTCTGCAAGAAAAAAAGAAAAGAAAGAAAGACCATTAAAAACAAAAATTACCCTTTACCCTAACCCAGCATCAAATAGATTATTCATTACTGGAGGAAAGAGTAAGGTTCTTTGGAAGGCAATAATACTTGATGTTTCAGGTAAAAAACTACTTGAAGTACCAGTAATTAATAGTTCTATAAATATTTCTAACTTAACTAATAATTCAATTTATTTTATTGAAATATTTAATGAATTTGGAGAGAATAAACTGTCAGAAAAAATAATAAAGAAATAATTTAGAATAAGAATGATTTTTATAAAACGGATTACTAATTAGTAATCCGTTTTTATTTGACTAATTAGTTTTAAAATACTTTCAGTATCAATACCACATTGTAATTGTAACTCTTCAGTGGTGCCGTGATGAATAAAATTATCAGGAACACCTAAAACTTCTATTTTACCTTGATAGTTATAAATTGAAGCGACTTCTATAATAGCGCTTCCAAATCCACCTTGTTTGCAACCATCTTCAATGGTAAGTATAGCACTAAATTTATTAAAAATACTTTTAAGCAATTCAATATCTAGTGGTTTTATAAAACGCATATCATAATGCGCAACAAGCTCTTTATTTTCTATCCTTTTTATTGCCTCTGTAGCATTTTTACTTATCGTACCAATTGATAGTATAGCTATTTTGTTTCCTTCTTTTAAACAGCTTGCTTTCCCGATATTAATTTTCTTGAAAGGGAGTTTCCAATTTTTGATTTTTCCTCTTCCTCTTGGATAACGAATTGCAATTGGTTGCTTTAGTTCCTTTTGAGCAGTATATAATATATTTCTAAGCTCTATTTCGTTTCGAGGAGCAAATACTATTAAGTTTGGGATACACCGTAAATAGGCAATATCAAAAACACCGTGATGAGTTGCTCCGTCTTGCCCTACGAGCCCAGCTCTATCTAAACAAAAAATAACAGGTAAATTTTGCAAGGCTACGTCATGAATAACTTGGTCATAAGCACGTTGTAAAAAAGTAGAATAAATATTACAATAAGGAACTAAGCCTTCAGTGGCCATTCCAGCTGCTAAAGTTACTGCATGTTGTTCAGCAATACCAACATCAAAAGTGCGCTCAGGAAATTCTTCTAACATAAATTTTAAAGAACTTCCAGTTAACATAGCAGGAGTAATGCCAACTATTTTTTTGTTTTTATGCGCTAACTCAACAATTGTTTTTCCAAAAACATCTTGAAATTTAGTAAACTCATTTTTTTCTTTTGGTAAAACATCTCCTGAAACTTTATCAAATTTTCCAGGAGCATGGTATTTTACCTGGTTTTCTTCTGCTTGGCGAAGCCCTTTTCCTTTTGTAGTAATTACATGTAAAAACTTAGGTCCTGGAACATTTTTTAAACGCTCAAGTTCTCTAAGTAATTCTTCAAAATTATGACCATTTATAGGGCCAGAATAATCAAAATTTAATGCTTCAAAAATATTATGTTGCTCTACATCGTTTCTAGTAGATTTTATTCGAGTTAAATAATCTTTCAATGCACCTACAGAAGGGTCAATCCCTATAGCGTTATCGTTTAAAATAACCAATAAGTTTGCATTGGTATCTCCTCCATGATTTAGAGCTTCAAATGCCATTCCGCTTGCAATAGAAGCATCACCAATTACCGCTATGTGATGTTTGTTTTTTCCTTGAAGTTTTGAAGCTATGGCCATACCTAAAGCTGCAGATATTGAAGTAGAAGAATGCCCTACACCAAAAGTATCATATTCACTTTCACTACGTTTTGGGAACCCGGAAATTCCATGTAACTGACGATTTGTGTGAAACACATTTTTTCTACCAGTTAATATTTTATGAACGTATGCTTGGTGTCCTACATCCCAAACTAATAAATCATCAGGGGTATTAAAAACATAATGTAATGCAATGGTTAACTCAATTACCCCTAGGCTGGCACCTAAATGTCCTTCTTTAGTAGAAACTACCTCAATAATAAAGTCACGCAATTCTTTAGCTACTGCAGGTAAATTATTTACTGATAATTTTCTTAAATCAGAGGGATATTTGATGGTATGTAATAGGTTTTCTGACATAAAACAAATGTACAAAAAGCATTATATAACCCTACTGTAAGCATAAAACTTTGTAGTTTTGTAGTATGAGTAAATTATATGTAGTGCCAACACCAATTGGAAACCTAGAGGATATGACCTTAAGAGCAATTAGAGTTCTTAAAGAAGTTGATGCTATTTTAGCTGAAGATACACGTACTAGTGGAAAGTTATTAAAGCATTTTGAAATTGCAACACCAATGCAATCTCATCATATGCATAATGAACATAAAACGTTAGATACAATTATTAGGCGTTTGCAAAGTGGTGAAACTTTTGCATTAATTTCTGATGCAGGAACTCCAGCAATTTCTGATCCTGGGTTTTTACTTACACGCGCTTGTATTCAACATGAAATAGATGTTGAATGTTTGCCAGGTGCTACAGCCTTTGTTCCAGCTCTAGTAAACTCTGGTTTACCAAATGACAAGTTTGTTTTTGAAGGTTTTTTACCTGTTAAAAAAGGAAGGCAAACTCGTTTAAAATTGCTAGCTGAAGAAACTAGAACTATGATATTTTACGAAAGTCCACACAAACTTTTGAAAACATTGACTCATTTTGGCGAGTATTTTGGTAACGATAGGCAAGTGTCGGTATCTAGAGAATTAACAAAATTATTTGAAGAAACCAAACGAGGAAGCGTAGAAGAAGTGTTATCATATTATACAGTTAAACCAGCTAAAGGTGAGATAGTTATTGTTGTTGACGGCAAAAAATAGTTTTCTGATTTTAAGAAGAAATTAATTTGTATTCTGGATAATGTTTTTGCAGTAATTTTTCTGATTTTTTAGGGATAATACTTAATGTTACATAAGAATAAATAATAGCTAGAGTAATCATTGTAGCAATAATAATAGACTCTATTTTTGAAGGTACTCTTTCAATATAGGTTAAAATTTGAGGAAGGTTAGCTGCAACCATAACCCCTCCAAATGAGGCTACATTGAAAATCATTTCTTCTAGCATCCATTTTTTACCATTCGTTCTTGTTCTTTTATCGAATTCTTTTTTGAGTTTGTTTACAAAATAAAGATCTATAATAGCTAATAGGAATAATGAACTGCCAATTATGTATATCCCAATATTTAATTGTAAGAAATAGTAAAAAAACAAGAAAGTACTTATAACAGTCAATATTTTTGGAAATGCAAACCATTCTTTTATGTATTTCCAAAGAATTTTTCTGTATTTTTTTCCTAATTGTTTTTGTTTTTCCTCTACAACCCCCATAAACCCAAAAACTCCAAATTTTTTAAAAGAAATGTCTCTTGCTTTTTCAAAAGATAGCTGTGGTTTATTTTTCCATATTTGCTCAATATCATTTGCTAAATGATCTACAAGTTCAGTTTGTACATCGTAATGTTCTACATAATGTTGACGAGTAAATGTATACAGCTCTTCTACGTGTTTTTCTGTTAGCTTTTTCATAATGATAATTCTCTTTTTATGTTTTCAATCTTAGTGATTGCTACTTGAAAAATTTTGTACCCTGAATACATAGCTACATAGTATAAAGGAATTAATAATATCCATACTTTTTTTTGAATTACTTCTGAAGTATAGGGTATAAATTGGATAACCATGTTAAGAACTAAAAAAGTAATAGAGAAGTAGAAAACGCCATAGTTTATATGAACAGACTTCCTAAATTTTTTAAAATAAAGCATAACTGTGTGTAGTAAACAAAAAACAATGGGTATTATGTACAAGATAATGTTTAGCTGTTTAAAATGTTTCAAAGAAATATTTTGAGCTAAAAAAAAGTAGGTTAATGTAAGTGTTAAAAAAACAACTACTTTTTTAAATGATTTAAAGAAATCTATAAACATTTTAGAAAATTGCTTTCTGTAAAGAGTATTTATAGTTTTCCAACCATTTTCATGAATTTTGCGTAAGTTTTTATTCCAGCCAGATCTTTTTAAAGCACTTTTAAATTCATTTTTAAAAAGTGTAGTTTCAGAATTTAATTCAATATCAGAGACTAAATCATCCACCATTTCTATCCTTAGGTCCCAATATTCAATTCCGTTTTCTTTTAAGTAATGGTCTATGAATTGTATTTGTTCCTTAGTTAATTCCATTAAAAAGAATATGTTTTTAACAATAAAAAGTGTTTTTTATATAGTTTTAATGCTAGTTGAAAGATAAATAAGCTAATAACTAAACTCATTATTTTTAATAAATCTAAACCATTGTGTATTGTTATAATAGAACCAGAAATCATGAAAGGAAATAAAACTACAGGTAATACTTGAGTTTCATATAAAAACTTGAAAGAAGTTTTTTGCTTTGTTGAAAGCATATGTATATAACCTAATACAATCAATAAAGAAAGAGCATAGGATACAGCTTGAAAAGTAATGTTTGTTATTTCCATTACAATAGTTGAAACATCTAAAGAGATACTTTCATTAAAGCTTATTGAGATTAGCATTAAAATAAAAACACTCCATGTTTTTATAGCATGTGGTTTTCCATATTTTTTCATTTTATTAATAACAAGCAAAGGTTTTACATAGCAATACCCTAAAAAAATACTAGAGGAGTTTTCAAAAAAAGCATTCCATTTTTCAGTTGCTTTATTAAATGAATAATCAAAATCTTTTTCAATAAGTATAGTGCTTTCTATTTCTGAAACGATATGGTCAAGTACTTCAACTCTAATATCTATATAGTAAATCTTTTTTTTATCTAGATACCTTTCTACTTGCTGTATTTGATTTTTTGTTAGTTCCATACTTAATCTAGACTTAATTTGGGGTTTACCAATTGTTGCATGGTTTTTAAAAACTCTTGCATTTCAGCTAATTTATTAGCTGTTTCTTTTGTTCCATTTTCGGTTAACTTATAATATTTACGTAATCTGTTTCCTACTTTAGCAACCTCTACATCTAATAAACCTTCAGCTTCAAGTTTGTGTAAAGCAGGATATAAAGCTCCTTCAGTAATTTGCAATTCTCCCTTTGTTAGTTCTTTTACTTTTTGTGTTATCTCATAGCCATACATTTTATCATTTTGAGCTAATAGTTTTAAAATGATGGTTTGTAGTGAGCCTTTATATAATTTTTGATTTCCCATATAGTTATTTATGCTTCTTAAAGACGCTTATAATAGATTGTAAATATATACATAAATTTCTTATGTATAAAACTCTTAGGTATTAATTTATAGAAACTCTAACTATTCATTCGTTATTAGTTTGTTATTTTTGCATGATATTATTTAAAGAATGGCAAAATTTTACAAATTATCTATAAAAGAAGTTGTTAAAGAAACTACTGATTCAGTTTCTATCTTATTCACAATTCCTGAATCATTAAAAGAAACTTTTTCGTTTGTAGCAGGGCAATATGTTACTTTAAAAAAAGAAATTAAAAAAGAAGAAGTAAGAAGGGCGTATTCTATTTGTTCATCACCTAAAAGTGGTGATCTTAAAGTAGCAGTAAAAGCTGTTGAAAATGGTAAGTTTTCTACTTACGCTACAACAGAACTCAAAAC
The DNA here is from genome assembly GCF_051201695.1 of Tenacibaculum sp. nBUS_03. GTDB lineage: Bacteria > Bacteroidota > Bacteroidia > Flavobacteriales > Flavobacteriaceae > Polaribacter. The sequence continues at coordinate 2,659,897 of NZ_CP179214.1, forward strand.
GGGTGATGAGATAGAAGTTACTGCTCCTGAAGGAAAATTTATATTGCAACCAGAAAACAACAAAAATTATATTGGATTTGTAGCGGGAAGTGGAATTACTCCTGTATTGTCAATGATAAAATCGACGTTAGAAAACTCTTCTTCTTCGTTTACATTGGTGTATGGAAACAAAAGTATTGCTGATACTATTTTTTATAAGGAATTAGGTGATTTGCAACAACAATTTCCTGAACAATTTAAGTTAAATTATGTGTTTAGTAGAGAGCGTAACGAGTCATCTTTATTTGGAAGAATAGAAAAAAGCAATGTTAATTATTTTATAAAGAATATATATAAAGAAATTTCTTTTGATGAAGCATTTTTATGTGGGCCAGAAGAAATGATAAAAACAGCTTCATCTGCATTAAAAGAGAATGGATTAGATAAAAGTAATGTTCATTTTGAATTGTTCACCGCAGCTACTAATGAGGAAAATGTTTCTGAAATAAAAGATGGGCAAACAGAAATTACTGTTCTGTTAGATGATGAGGAAACAACTTTTACCATGAAGCAAACAGATACATTGTTAGCAGCTAGTTTGCGAAATAAATTAGACGCTCCTTATTCGTGTCAAGGAGGTGTTTGCAGTAGTTGTATAGCCTTGGTAACAGAAGGTAAGGCAGTGATGACTAAAAATTCTATATTAACAGATGATGAGTTAGAAGAAGGGTTAGTTTTAACCTGTATGGCACACCCAACTACCCCAAAAATAACTGTAGACTTTGATGAGGTATAATTTATTGAATACCCAAATAGTTTACTAATGAACAGTATTTAAATAAAAATTAATGGATTTTTACGATTTAAAAAACGCCTTTTTTGTAGGTATAGTAATGTCTTTTATGATTGGCCCAGTGTTTTTTATGCTAATTAAAACAAGTATTTTAAAAGGCGCTAGAGCAGCAATTGCATTCGATATAGGAGTAATTTTAGGAGATATTTTTTTTATGCTTATAGCCTATTTTGGAAGTAGAAGCCTATTAGAAAAGATTAAAGATGATCCTCGGTTATTTTTAATTGGTGGGTTAATTTTAATAGTTTATGGATTAATAACCTACTTAGATAAGAGTAACAAAAAAGAGGTTGAAGTTTGTGAAGTAGATATCCCAGAAAGTAACAACTATTTAAAATTGGTATTAAAAGGATTTGCTTTAAACTTTATTAATGTTGGTGTTTTAGCTGGATGGTTAGGAATAATTGTGGTAGTTGGTCCAACATTAAATATGAATCCTAGTTACATGTTTTGGTATTTTTTCACAGTAATAGTTGGATATGCTTTAAGTGATTTAGGCAAAATACTTTTAGCTAAACAGTTAAAAAGTAAATTAACACCGTTGGTAATATATAGAATAAAAAGAGGTATGGGAGTTTTGTTAATTGTTTTTGGATCGCTTATAATGCTAAAGAGTTTTATACCCAAAGATCAAATAGATAATTTATTTCATAAAGTAGAGCAAACAACTAAAAGCCAATAATAATTTTAGCAATCCAAAAGTAAATTAAGATTCCAAAAATATCGTTACTTGTAGTTATAAACGGCCCGGTAGCTATAGCAGGATCTATTCCTCTTTTATCTAAAAATAAAGGAATAAAAGTACCTACTAAACCAGCTACAATAATTACTGCAAAAAGAGATACTGAAATAGCACTTGCTATGTTTAAGTCTTGTTCAGTGATGAAAACATATAAGAAAAGTAAAATGGCCAAAGCTAAACCATTAATCATAGCTAAGGAAACTTCTTTTAATAGCCTATCAGTAATGCTTCCTTTTACATCATCATTTGCTATACCCTGAACTATAATTGCAGATGATTGAACTCCCACATTACCAGCCATTGCTGCAATTAAAGGTGTAAACATAAACAATATAGCGTTCTCAGCTATGGCATCATCAAAAAAACCCATAATTCTTGCAGCTCCTACACCACCTATTAAACCTAAAAATAGCCAAGGTAATCGTGCTCTAGTTAATTGCCAAATAGTATCATCAGCCTCTACATCTTGTGTAATACCAGCAGCTAGTTGGTAGTCTTTTTCTGCTTCTTCTTTAATTACATCAACAATATCATCAATAGTAATACGTCCAACTAAAACACCTAACTCATCTATTACAGGAATTGCTTCTAAATCGTATTTACGCATAATATTAGCTACATCTTCAGCTTTTTCATGAACGTCAACAGAGTCTACTTTTGGAATGTATACATCACCAATTTTTGAACGCGTAGAAGCCATTAAAAGATCTTTTAATGATAAACGCCCTTTTAGTTTTCCATCATTATCTGTTACATAGATAGAATGAACCCTGGTAACTTCTTCAGCTTGTTTACGCATTTCCTTTACGCAGGTAAGCACATTCCAGTTTTCATTAACTTTTACTAATTCTTTAGCCATTAAACCACCAGCAGTGTCTTCATCATAACGGAGAAGTTCAACAATCTCTTTAGCGTGCTCTTTATCTTCAATTTTTTGAATTACCTCTTGTTTACGTTCTTCAGGTAATTCAGCAATTACATCGGCAGCATCATCTGTATCAAGTTCGTCAATTTCTTCAGCAATCTCCTTAGCTGATAATTGCTCTAAAACATTCTCACGAACATCTTCATCAACATCCATTAGTACCTCAGAAGTGGTTTCAGAGTCAAGTAAACGAATGATATAAACAGCTTCATCAAATGACAACTCGTCTAATACTTCAGCAATGTCTGCATGATGTACTTCAGAAAAAAAATTAGAAAGAGCAGTGTCTTTTTGATTTTTTATTAATTCTCGTACGTTGTCAATAAGGTCTTTAGTGATTTCCAATGCCATCTTTTGCGATTTTAGACGTTAAGCTTATAAAGTCTTGCACCGACAATTGTTCGGGACGCTTCGCAAATATAGGGTCTTCTTTTAAGGTAACCGAAAGTTTAAAAGATTTTAAACTAGAACGGAGCATTTTTCTTCGCTGATTAAAAGCTGTTTTAACAACTCTAAAAAATAATTTTTCGTCTACAGGAAGCGTATAGTTTTCTTTTCTAGTTAAGCGAATTACTCCAGAGTCTACTTTGGGAGGTGGATTGAAAACACTTGGAGGAACTGTAAATAAATATTCAGCATCAAAAAAAGCCTGTGTTAAAACAGAAATAATGCCGTATATTTTACTTCCTTCTTTTTCAGCAATTCGTTTTGCTACTTCTTTTTGGAACATTCCAGAAAATTCAGGAACAAACTCACGGTTTTCAATCGCTTTAAAAACTATTTGAGAAGAAATATTGTAAGGGAAATTACCAATAATAGCAACTTGTTTTCCGTTGAAGGTTTTTGCAAAGTCTTGCTTTAGAAAATCCCCTTCAATTATGGTGAATTTTTCTGAAGAAGTATTTAGTTTTAAGTGTTCTAAAGGAAATGTTTCTTTTAAATAGGTTACAGATTCAGAGTCTAATTCCATGACAGTGACCTTTGCTTTTTTCTCTAACAAATATTTAGTTAGAACCCCCATTCCAGGACCAATTTCAAGTACATCGTCATATCCTGTTTCCGTTAAAGCATCTGCTATTCTTTTAGCAATACTTTCGTCATTTAAAAAATGTTGCCCTAAATGTTTTTTTGCTCTTACTGTCATTGTTTTTTTAAATAAAAATTATTAATAGAAGGGGAAACAAGCCTCTTCTAATGTTAATAATCTATGTTCTAATACTAGCCTTTTGCTGTATTTTTTTATTGAATGAGCAATTATCAATGCTCTGAATCCAAAACAAACTAAAATACCTCCAAGTGTTTCCTTAGGCTCAATTTATAGTAATAGTAGTTTGCTATAGTGCCTAAAGCTATTAAGAAAACACTTAAATAAAGAACAGTTTTTTATTTTGTTGAATTTTATTTTATATTTTTAATTACTATTCACAGTAGGGTAAAATTCGTTGATTACCTTTAATTCAGTTCTAAAAGCCAACATTTTGTCTGCAAACTTCTTCATGCCGTCTGTACGAAGTTTATTTGCGTCGTGTTTATAGTAATTATCTAAATCTTCTCTTGTTTTTGCTGTATATTGAATAGAGTAGGTAGCTCCTCCCATTTCTTCATCTACTAAAACTTGTGTCATTTTAGCGCTTATAAATTTACCTGTAGCCAATACTTCAGGTATATGTTTTTCTATCCAAATTAGCCATTCAGCTAGAATGCTTTCATCTACATTTATTGTTACGTTATATATATACATAGTTTGTAAAATACTATATCATTATAACACTATATAGTAAAGGTGATTTATTATAATAGTTATTTATGATATATTAGTTAATTAAATATTATCTCCCCTTAATTTTCTATATTTTTTTCTAGCATCTATTAAGTAAATACTGGAAGGGTGGTCAAAAATAATCTTTTGGTAGTATTCAGAAGCTGTTTCAGGATTATTTAATTGTTTATTATATAATTCTCCTAATTCATAAAGACTATTATCAACTAATATTCCTTCAGGGTTTAATTGTAATACTTTTTTGAAATTATCAATAGCCTTTTCATACTCTTGTTGTTTTACAAACAATTTAGCTTGTTTGTAAAGAGCTTCATCTTCAATAGGCTGATTTTTATAATTAATTAGTATTTCTGATAATAAATCTATGGCTTCTTTGCTTTTGTTTTGATATGCTAATAAATCTGCTTTCGCATATTCTTTTAGTCCAGTAGATATACTATCCTTAGATTGATTATCAGAGATTGTTAAAAAAAGCTCAGCAGCATCATTAGCTATAAGTTGAGTTGCTGATCCTTTCAGTACTTTTAATTGTGCTTTAGCCCATTTAAAATCATTTTTAAAATATGAGGCTTGAGCAACTTTAAAGCGAGCTTCTTGGGCTAAAAAATGGTTTTTAAACTGAGTTTGTACTTGTGAAAAATAAATAAGTGCTTTATTAAAATTTTTAGTGAAAACTAATATTTCACCTAGTTTAAGTTTAACGGAAGCTTTGGTAAACTTAGAATTACTAAAATTCATTGCTTTTTCTAAAACTTTAATTCCCTTTTCAGGATTGTTTTTAGTAAAAGTTAAATAATCAGCATAAGCTAGTTGAATAAGTAATGTATTTCTATTTGAACCAAATTCTGTAAATATCTGCTGAAATTTCTCTTCAATGTTAGGTTGTTTAGTAGCAATGTCAATTTGTAAATTCATATGAACTGCTCTAAATTTATCCCTAGGGTAATTCGTCTTTTGAATTACGATACCAAAACAATCTTTAGCGGTTTCATAGTCTTTATTTTCAAATGCTATTTTACCTAAATTTTTTATGCCAGATAAATTATCTGCATCCCTAGCAAGTAAAGCTTTATGTTGTATGAGTGCTTTTTGATATTGTTTTTGTTTGATAAATAGCCAGGCTAGTAGGTCATTCCAAATGTTTTTAGGATTACTAATTGATTTTTTTAAAATCGATTTTCTTAATAAAGCATTGTTTTCATTCTCGCTATCGTCATTAATATATTTACTTGCAAAGCGTTTAATATTGTTGAGATATTTTTCATTTTTATCAACTAAATCAACATAGGAGTCAAACATCTTTTCAAAATTACCTTTTTCACCATAAATTTGAGCAAGCTGAAACCCGTAATTTGCTTTTGGATTATTAACCATAATACCATTGTATGCTTTTAAAGCATAGTCTAATTTATTATAGTTTTTAAAAAGGTTTGCTATAATACCTCCATATCCGCTATTATTTTTAATTGATTCTAAAGCATTTTGATATTGCTCATCTGCTTTATTTATTTCTTGTTTTCGTTCAAAGTTGTACCCTAGCATTACATAGGTGTATGTTTGTTTAGGATATTTTTTTAGTTTTTCGACAAGTAAAGATTCAGCAACTAAAAATTGATTTGTTTCTTGGTAACAACTAATTAATTTTTTTAAGTAAGTGGTGTTATAAGGGCTTTTATTATGTAGGTCTTTATACAGTTGTATAGCTTTTTCATATTCACCATTTCTGAAATAGTTTTCAGCAATTATATAACCGTTTTGTTGACAATAACAAAATAGACTGGAAATTAAAAAAGTAAATAGGAAGATAAATTTTTTCATTAAAAATTAGGCGTATTTATTTTGAAATACAATTTATACAAAAATCTTAAAAAAAGACCATATAATCAAAGATTTAGCCTTTTTAAAGTTAGTTAAAGAGTGGGTTTTTCTGTTAAAAAACAATTAAAAACATGTTTTTTTTTGAAATCCTTGTAACATTTTGGCACGAACTTTGTCTTAATGATAAAAGAACTAAACAAATTATACAGTATGAAAAACTTATCTACACAATACGACACGGCAAGAGAAAGAGCAAATGAATTTATGAGAAAAGGACAAATATCTCAATATTTTGAGGCGCTTTTAGAAATGAACAAATGCAAAAAAATAATGACAGCTATTATAGCAAATTAAAAAAGTAAGTTTCAAACCTGAAACTTACTTTTTTAATTGGGTTATTTATTTATAATTTAGTTAATCATATCAAATCCGCAATAAGGCACCAAAACATCAGGAATTTTAATTCCTTCTTCTGTTTGATAGTTTTCTAGGATACCCGCTAAAACTCTAGGCAAGGCTAACGAACTACCATTGAGTGTATGCACTAATTGGCTTTTTCCATCACTGTTTTTAAAACGTAACTTTAAACGGTTAGCTTGGTAAGTTTCAAAATTAGAAGCCGAACTAATTTCTAACCAACGTTTTTGCGCAGTTGAATATAGCTCAAAATCAAAAGTTAGGGCAGCTACAAATCCAGTATCCCCACCACATAAACGTAATATCCTATAAGGTAATTTTAATTCACGTAAAATTTCTTTAATGTGCTCTACCATACCATTTAATGCGTCGTAAGAATTATCTGGATGTTCAATTCTTACAATTTCTACCTTGTCAAATTGATGTAAACGATTTAATCCACGAACATGAGCACCATAACTTCCAGCCTCTCTTCGAAAACAAGGTGTATACCCTGTATATTGAATTGGTAAGTCAGCTTCTTTTACTAAATCATTTCTATGAATATTGGTAATTGGTACTTCAGCAGTAGGAATCAAATATAAATCATCCACAGAAGCATGGTACATTTGTCCCTCTTTATCTGGTAGTTGACCTGTGGCTATTCCAGAGGCTTCATTAACTAAATGAGGTACTTGAACTTCTTTGTAGCCAGCTTTTATGTTTTTATCTAGAAAATAGTTGATTAAAGCGCGTTGTAAACGAGCACCTTTTCCTTTATAAACAGGAAAACCAGCTCCAGTAATTTTAGCCCCTAAATCAAAATCGATAATGTCATATTTTTTAGCTAATTCCCAGTGAGGAAGTGCATTATCGTTTAGGTTAGGGATATTCCCTTCAGAAAATACCTCTTCATTATCTTCTTCACTTTTTCCAGCTACAACAGAAGCATGAGGTATATTGGGTATTTGGTATAATAACTCTTGTAATTCATTCGTAGCTTTGGTAAGCTTTTCTGTTAACACTTTTGATTGCTCTTTTAATTGGCCTGTTTTTTCTTTTAAAAGATTGGCCTTTTGAGTTTCTCCTGATTTAAATAAATTACCTATCTCTTTGGATAATTTGTTTGATTCAGCTAAAATATTATCTAATAAAACTTGAGTTGACCTTCTTGTTTCATCAGTACTTAATACTTCTTCAATTATTGTTTGAGCATTTGCAAAACTACGTTTTGCCAATCCTTCTAAAACAGTTTGTTTGTTTTCTCGAATAAACTGAACCTGTAACATCTTTATTATTTTTTAAGAAACGCAAAGATACAGGATGTAATACATTTAAACAATGTGTTTTTAACACTAAATTTGTTCAAGCATCATGAAAAAATCAGACAGTGTAATATTGAAATAATCACATATTTTTTGAATGGTAAATACGGTTACATTTGTTTTTCCTTGCTCTATTCTTGCTAAATGAATACCTGTGTCAATGTAAAACTCACTTAAAGTGACATTGTATTTAGTTCGTAAAGTTTTAATACAAAGGGCTATTTTTTTTAGAATTATCTCGTCTTTAGTAAGTATCATTTTTTTTGATACAAATTCTAAAAAACATATTGAAAACATAATGACAAATCTGTCATTATTAAGAAATTAAAAAGATTAACTTTGCCATGGAGGTTACGTCAAATAAGCTATGTGATGTTTAAAACCGGGGGGCTTTAAATAAAATTTAGAATTACTAATTGGCGTAACTTTTTAAAAAAAAGATAGCTGTTTCTTTGTCATTTTTTAATTGTTGTTTTAAATCATTAATAGAATCAAATTTTTGTTCGTCTCTCACAAAATAAAGTAGATCGACGCTTATTTTTTGGTTGTAAATATCTTGATTGAAATCAAAAAAGTGAACTTCAATTGTTTTATTCTTTCCATTTACGGTTGGTCGGTTGCCAATATTCATCATACCAAAAAACAATTCATTGTTAATGCTAGATTTAACAACATAAACACCAGTTTTAGGAATAAGTTTATAGTTTTCAGAAATAGAAATATTGGCGGTTGGAAACCCTATTTTGCTACCTAATTTTTTGCCGTCTACTACCTTGCCAGCAAGCGGAAAGCTATAGCCAAGGTATTTGTTTGCTGTTTTAAGTTTTCCGTTTAATAAAGCTTTTCTAATTTTTGTGGAGCTAACAGAAACATCATTAATATCTTGGGCAGGAATTTCTTCAACACTAAAATCATATAATTGAGAATACTCAGTTAATTGTTCAATGTTACCTTCTCTATTTTTTCCAAAATGATGATCATAACCAATAATTAATTTTGAGGTGTTCAGTTGATTAACTAAGATGTCTCTAACAAAGTCTAAAGCAGTTAACCTCGAAAATTCTTTACTAAAAGGATGAATTATTAAGTAATCTAAACCAAGTTTTTCTAAATATTTTGTGCGCTCTTTAATCGTGTTTATTAATTGTATTGAAACTTCTTTTTGAAGCACCATTCTTGGATGGGGAAAAAAAGTTAATAAAACCGATTTCATGTTAGCTGACTTAGCATCTTCAACTAATTTTTTTATGATTTTTTGATGTCCTATATGAACACCGTCAAAGGTACCAATGGTAACAAATGTTTTTTGAGTAGGAGTAAAGTCAAAAATTGAGTGAGTTATTTCCAATTTTTAAAAAGTTTTAGCAAATGTACAATATGTATGACACATAGTAAAAGCATAATTAGTAATAATCATAGAATTGCGAATAGTGATAAAGATTAACTTATTATTTAATTTTTAATAAAATTTAACACAAATATTTTGAAAATGAAAAAAAATCGTATTTTGCGGTAAGTTAACAAATTATTTTACACATTATGATAAAAAGATTATTACTTGTTGCTTTTGCAGTACTTAGTAGTGGGATGTTTGCACAGACGACTATCACAGGTACAGTAAATGACGCATCACTTGGTGGCCCACTGCCAGGTGCAAACATTAAGGTTTCCCGAAAAGCAGTCGGAACTAGTACCGATTTTGATGGGAAATTCACATTAAAAGTAACTGATATACCTCCTTTTACTCTTGAAATTTCTTTGTTAGGATATGAAACAAAAACAGTAGAGATAACAAAGAATAATCAAATATTAGAGGTGGGTTTAACTGAAAATGCAACTTCATTAGACGAAGTAGTTATTTCAGCATCTAGAACCCCTGAGCGTATCATGGAATCTCCTGTTACCATTGAGCGTTTTGATTCAAGAGCAATCAAAAATACATCTTCTCCTTCTTTTTATGATGGTTTAGAAAATTTGAAAGGAGTTGATATCAATGCAAGTGGATTAACATTTAAATCAGTAAATACTCGTGGTTTTGCTGCTTTTGCAAATGAACGATTTGTTCAGTTAGTTGATGGTATGGATAACTCTTCACCAGCGTTAAACTTTGCATTAGGTAACCTTTTAGGAATGTCTGAATTAGATGTGAAAACCGTTGAGATATTACCCGGAGCTGCTTCTGCATTATATGGAGCAAATGCCTTTAATGGTATTATGTTAATGACTAGTAAAAATCCTTTTGATGATCAAGGTATAAGTGTTGTTTATAAAACAGGATATACTGTTCAGCAAGCTGCTGGAAATAATCGTTTTGACGATGCTAGTATTCGTATGGCTCACGCATTTGACAATAAATTTGCTGTAAAAGCTACATTTTCTTATCTGAAAGGAGAAGAGTGGCATGCTACAGATTATAGAAACACTAGCGGTGTTGGTGGAAACTATTTACCAGGAGACAGAAATTCAAGATTAGATTATGATGGATTAAATGTTTATGGTGATGAGGCTGTTACTGACTTAAAGAGGGTAGTTGATGCTTTGGTAGATAATGGAACTTTACCTTCATCTGCATTAGGGGTTGTTCCTAACGTTAAGGTTAGTAGAACAGGTTACGATGAGGTGGATTTAATGAGTAATGAAGCAAAAAGTTTAAAGTTTGGTGCTTCTTTACATTACCGTCCTTGGGGTAACGACCGCTTAGAAATTATTTGGAACTCTAAGTATGGTACAGGTAATACTATTTATCAAGGTCAAAACAGATATAATATTGCTAACTTTTTTATGGAGCAACATAAATTGGAGTTTAGAGGAAAAAACTTCTTTGTTAGAGGATATTACACAGGTGAGGATGCTGGTGATTCATATGATACAAGATTTGCAGGTTTAAATATAAACAATCAATGGGTTATAAATCCTGCTACTGGTCAGTTAGCAGATCCAAAAGATGCAGATAATACATGGTTTGCAAGATATGTTTTAGGATATTTCAATGCAGCTACTCAAGGAGGTGCTAATCCTGCTAATGCTCATGTTGCGGCTAGATCATTTGCTGATCAAGGTCGTTATGTACCAGGTACACCTGAATTTAAAGCAGCTTTTGACAAGGTAACTAAGGATCCTGATTTAATCAGTGGTTCTAAATTTCAAGATCAAACAAGTTTATACCACGTTGATGGAAACTTAAATTTACGTGATTATATCGATTGGGCTGAGGTTCAAGTTGGAGGTTCTTACAGACAATTTAATTTAAATTCTTTTGGAACTATTTTTACTGATGCTGATAGTCCTATTGCTTATGATGAATTTGGTGTGTACACACAAATACAAAAGAAATTTTTAGAAGACCGTTTAAAGTTTACTGGTTCTGCTCGTTATGATAAAGCTAAAAACTTCAAAGGAAATGTTTCTCCTCGTTTATCTTTAGCATACTCTGCTGGAGAATTTAAGAATCATAACTTTAGAGCCTCTTTTCAAACAGGGTTTAGAAATCCAACTACACAAGATCAATATATTGGTTTAACAACTGGAGGTGGTACTTTAATTGGTACAGCTGAAGACAACTTAGATCGTTTTACTTCTTTACCAATTGGTGTTAGTCCTGCAGGTAGAGCTATATCTGGATTAGGTGCTACTACAACATACACAGGAAGAGATGCTTTTGAGAACGCATTTTCAGAAAGTTCAATTGATGCAGGGGCTCCAACAAAAGCAAATTTTGGTTTAGTTAAGCCTGAAAAAGTAACTTCATTTGAAGTTGGATATAGGAGTGCATTGAGTGTGTCAGATAAAAAAGTAGGTGTTGATTTTAGTGCTTATTACAATGATTACCAAGATTTTATTGCAATTAAAAATATTGCAGTTCCTTTTTATGGAAAAGTAGGAAGTAGTGCACCAAGTCAAGTACCTGGAGCTACTCAAGGAGATTTAGCTTTACTAGCTTTAAGAAATGGAGATTATGCAGGTGTTGGTTTTAGAACAAATTCTGCAGCCGATATTAGTTCTTATGGTGTTGGTTTAGGATTAACTACTAAAGTTTTCAATGGATTTAACGTTGGGTTAAACTATACTTGGTCTAAATTTGATTTTGATCAAACTTCTGACCCAGATTTTGAAGCTGGATTTAATACTCCAGAGCACAAAGTGAAATTACAATTAGGTAAAACAGACTTGTTCAAAAACTTTGGTTTTAATGTGAGTGCTAGATGGCAAAATGAATTTTACTGGGAGTCTTCATTCTTTGAAGGAGAAGTAGATTCAAGAACTGTTTTAGATGCACAGGTGAATTATAGAATTCCATCTTGGAAGTCAGTAATTAAATTAGGAGGAGCTAACTTAACAGGAAAAGAATACTTTAGTGCGCCAGGTGTTGGAGCAATAGGTTCTCAGTATTTCCTTTCTTGGACAATTAACAACTAAAAAGATGAAAAAAATAAATTTTAAATATAATTGGTTACCAGTTCTTTTCATAGGACTAGTAGCTTGTGATGTAAATAATGATTTAGATCCAATTAAGGACAATACTCCAGAAGTTCCAGAAGTTGCTTTAACATCTGGTACAGCAGACTTTTCTAAATATGTTTCATTAGGAGCTTCTTTTACTGCAGGTTTTACGGATGGAGCTTTATTTAAAGAAGGACAAAAAAATTCTTTTCCAAATATTTTAGCAAGTAAGTTTGCAATGGATAAAGGAGGAGATTTTAGCCAACCTTTAATGAACGATAATATTGGAGGAATGGTTAATGGAACAACTGTAGCTTTAGATCCTAGATTTTATTTTAATGGTTCTGCTCCTGTTAGGTTAACAGCAGTACCAACAACGAAAATAGGTTTTCCTGCAGACAATGCACCTAGTTTTAATAATTACGGTATTCCTGGAGCGAAAAGTTTTCATTTTGTAGCTCCTGGTTATGGAAGTGCAGCTGGTTTAGCTACTGTGCCTGCAACAGCAAATCCTTACTTTGTAAGAATGATGCCTACTCAATCTACTTTATTAGCCGAAGCGGCTTCAAAGGCCCCAACATTTTTTACACTTTCTGAAGTTGGAGGGAATGATGTTTTAGACTATGCTGTAGCTGGTGGTGCTAGTGGAGCTATAACTCCAAAGGCTACTTTTGATGCGGCGTTTGGTGCTATTATTAATACATTAACAGCACAAGGAGCTAAAGGAGTAGTTGCGAACATACCATATATAACTACATTGCCACATTTTACGGCTGTACCATACAATCCAGTTCCTATGAGTGCTGCATCAGCAACCGCCTCTAATCAAGGATTTGCACTGTATAATGCAGGAATAGTTCAAGCTTTTACTTACTTGGTAGCAAATACTCCTATGACTCAAGATATGGCAGACATTGAAATAGCAAAAAGAACTATTAGTTTTTCCGAAGGTAATAATGCTGTTGTTATTGTTGATAAAAACTTAACAGATTTAACAGCTATTAATCCGGCGTTAAAAAGTTATAGACAAACAACTAGTGAAGATTTATTAGTTTTACCTAGTTCTTCTTTTATAGGAACTACTGTAGGAGGAAACCCTCTGTTGGTTAATGGAGTTTCGGTTCCATTAGAAGATAAATGGGTGTTAACAAAAAAGGAAGTTGATGCTATAAAAGATGCTACTGACGATTATAACACAACGATTAAAGCAATGGCAGATTCAAAAGGATTGGCTTTTGTAGATTTCAATGTTATTTTACAAAATGCTGCTACTGCTGGTTTACAGTTTGACGAGTATACGTTGAATACTAGTTTAATTTTTGGAGGTTTGGTTAGTTTAGATGGAATTCACTTGACTGCTAGAGGTTATGCTTTAATGGCAAATAAAATGTTAGAAGCGATTGATGATAAATATGGTTCTAACTTTAAGAAGGCAACTAAAGGTTTAGCTAAAGCAGCTGATTATCCAACGAACTATTCTCCTGCTTTGCCGAATTAATTCTTATTAAAAATAAATATATTAAAAGCCTATCATTTGATAGGCTTTTTTATTTTTGCAAAAAAATTAAAAAAAGAATTAATGAAAAAAATGCTATTTTATGTTGCTGTTCTTTTAGCAACAATTAATTGTTACTCGCAAATTGAATTTGAAAAAGGCTATTTTATAAAAAATAATAATGAAAGAGTAGAATGTTTAATAAAAAATGAAGATTGGGATAATAATCCGTTCAAATTTAAATATAAACTTAATCATGGTACTTCTGAAATTTTTAACACGATTGAATCTGTTAAAGAATTTGGGGTTTATAGTTTTTCAAAGTATATAAGAAAAATAGTTGATGTTGATCAATCAAGCAATGAAACCAGTAAATTGGATGGTTCTAGAAGGCCTATTTTAAAAAAAGAAACCCTTTTCTTAAAAGTATTGGTAGAAGGGAAATCAAATTTATACGGATACAAGAGAGGGAATTTAAAAAGGTTTTTTTATAGTAAAGAAGAGAATCCTATTAAACCACTTATTTATAAAAGGTACTTAAATTTAAAGCATAATGCTAATTTGAGTTCTTTTAACAGAAGTATTGTAAACAAAAATCTTACTCGAAATTTTATTTATGTAAATGATAGGTATAAGCAACAGTTATTTAAAAATTTAACTTGTAAAACGATTTCTTTAAAAGAGATTGAGAAGTTAAGATATAAAAAGCAAAGTCTAAGCAAGTTTTTCATTAAGTATAATAAATGTTCAGGATATTTAATTGATGGTCAGTATGAAAAAGAAACCAAGGGTTTTTTTAAAGTTTCTTTAAAAGGAGGAGTAAGAATTACTTCGCTAGATATAGATAACTCTTCTAGGTATTTGCCAAGCATTAGTTTCGATTCTAAAACTACATACAAAATAGGAGTAGAAGGTGAATACTTTTTGCCATTTAACAAAAATAAATGGTCTTTATTTGTAGAACCAACTTTTCAATTTTTTAGTGCTAAAAAAGAACTTCCTTTTGAGTCTTTAGTTGAGAAAAAAATAATAGCAGAAACTAATTATAAATCTATTGAAGTTCCAATTGGGATTAAACGCTATTTTTTTATGAACGAAGTTTCTAAAATGTTTGTAGGTGGATCTGTTGTGTTGGATTTTAATTTTGATTCATACTTAAGGTATACGAGAACGGATGGGGCTGTTATTAAAGACTTTCTTGTAAGAACAACTAATACTATTGGTTTTCATATAGGATATATTTACAAGAACAGGTATAGTTTAGAGTTGACGTATCAAAATAATCGTGATTTTTTAACCACATATTATAATGTGAGGTCAAGATATGGTAGTATGTCAATAACAATTGGATATACTTTTTAAGTGTAAAAAACCGATGGATTTTAATTCATCGGTTTTTTATTCAATAGACGCGTCTATTTTGAGTTTTAGTTTGTTTCTTTAGATTTGCATTTAAAAACAGTAAAAGTTCTTAAGGAGCAGGATTTGGCATCTTATTGTGCGCGATTTCAATTTCCATTAGGATGTCTTCACTAAGTTCAATATTTATAGAGTTAATATTTTCCTTTAATTGATTCATTTTTGTAGCTCCAATAATATTACTTGTTACGAAAGGTAATTGATTAATGTAAGCAAGTGATAATTGTGTTAGTGTTAAACCGTGTTTGTCGGCAATTTTTTGATACTCCGAAACTGCTTTTTTTGATCCTTCACCCATATAGCGAGAAATGAAACGTGGAAATAATGTACCTCTGGCACCTTCAGGTTTTTTACCGCCTAAATATTTTCCTGATAAAACACCTTGTGCTAGGGGAGAGTAAGCTAATAACCCAATATTTTCTCTCATTGAAACTTCACTCATTCCATATTCATAACTCCTGTGAATTAATGAATATGAATTTTGAATAGTTACCATTTTTGGTAAATTATGTTTCTCAGCAGTTTGCAAGTATTTCATGGTGCCCCATGGAGTTTCGTTAGATAGGCCAACATGTTTTATTTTTCCTTGTTTAACAAAATCATTAAGAGTTTCTAATATTTCTAAATGTTTTTCAGCTTCTTTAGCTGATGTTTTATAAGGGTAATCACGAACACCAAAACAATTCACGCCACGATCAGGCCAGTGCAATTGGTATAAATCAATGTAATCAGTTTGTAAGCGTTGTAAACTTCCTTCAATTGCTTCAGAAATATTCTTTTTGTTAAATCCTCCAGTTCTAATATGAGCCGTATAATCGCCACCGCCAGCTATTTTTGAAGCCAAAATAACTTTGTCACGGTTTCCTGTTTTTTTAAACCATGATCCAATAATTTTTTCTGTTGCTCCATAAGTTTCTGGAGTTGCAGGTACGGAATATAATTCTGCGGTGTCAAAAAAATTTACACCTTGATCTAAAGCATAATCCATTTGTTCGTGCCCTTCTGCCTCCGTGTTTTGATTCCCCCAAGTCATCGTTCCTAAACATATTTTAGAAACTTTGACATCAGTATTTGGTAATGTTGTGTATTTCATTTTTGAAATATTTAGTCATTTAAGTTATGAGTATCTAACAATTTTTTTAAGTATTGATTTAATTATTTGAAAACATAAAAATACCAATATTTATGAAAAGAAAAATTTAAAGTTTTTATAAAAAAATAAATCCCACAAATTGCGAGATTTATTTTTTTAAATGATATGTTTAGTTATTGAAGTATGGCTTCTATACCTGGTAAAGTTTGCCCTTCTAACATCTCTAACATTGCTCCACCACCTGTTGACACATAACTTACTTTGTTTCCAAAACCAAACTGTTTAACGGCGGCAACAGAATCACCTCCACCTACTAATGAAAAAGCTCCACTTTTAGTAGCTTTAGCAATTGCTTTTCCTAATTCAATAGTTCCGTTTGCAAAGTTTTCCATTTCAAAAACTCCTAGTGGCCCATTCCATAAAATAGTTTTAGATTTTGCGATAACTTCTGCAAATTTTTCAGAGGTATCAGGACCGCAGTCTAATCCCATCCATCCTTCAGGAATTTCGCTAGTATTAACTGTTTTAGTATTGGCTTCATTACTAAAAGAATCAGCAACAAGTGCATCAACTGGTAAATGAATTTCGGTGTTTTTTTCTTTAGCTAATTTTAAAATAGCCAATGCTAAATTTAATTTATCATCTTCAACTAAAGAGTTCCCTATTTTTCCACCTAGAGCTTTGATAAAAGTAAATGTCATTCCTCCACCTACTATAATATGGTCTACTTTGTCAATAATATTTTCAATTACTCCAATTTTTGAAGATACTTTTGCGCCACCTAAAATTGCTGTAACTGGTTTTTCAGAATTATTTAAAACTTTATCAATACTTTCAATTTCTTGAGCTAATAAATTTCCAAAACATTTCCTTTCAGAAAAAAACTGAGCTATAACAGCTGTTGAAGCATGAGCTCTGTGAGCGGTACCAAAGGCGTCATTCACATAAATATCTCCCCATTTTGAAAGTTTTTCAGCAAATGCAACCTCTCCAGCTTTTTCTTCGCTATAAAAACGTAAGTTTTCTAATAATAAAACCTCTCCAGCTTTTAAATTAGCGACAGCAGTTTCAACTTTTTCTCCTATACAATCTTCAACAAAAGAAACTTTTACACCCAAAACAGTAGTTACTTTCTCTACAATATGTCGTAAGGAGTATTTTTCTTCAACACCCTTTGGTCGACCTAAATGTGACATTAGCACACAACTTCCTCCATCTTCTAAAATTTTAATAATTGTTGGTTTTGCCGCTTGAATTCTAGTATCATCGGTTACTTCAAAAACATCATTTAAAGGAACATTAAAATCAACGCGTATTAATGCTTTTTTGTTTTCAAAATTATAATCGTTTAGTGTTTTCATGTATTGTTATTGTGTGTTTGTTTTAATCAAAAATTTGTATTTAAAATAGCTTTTGTTGTTATAAATTCAATTATTTCGTAGTCTGCTAAATTATTTATTTTAAAAGGATTTAGTTTTATAACTTCCTCATTTTTATTTTCTGCATTGCATAGTATAATTCCTCCATTTTTGAGTTTCTTCCAGAAGACAAAAAAATCCTTAACCATATTGTTTATCTAAATACTGAATATGTGCCTCTAAAAAATGATCATTTTTTTTAAAGGAACTTTGTAGGTAAGATTTATAATAAACATATTTTATGTTTTAATACTGCTATTCTTTTTTCAACAAAAATAACTATTTAAAACTATATTAAAACAGGTTTTAATTTAGTAACAAACTTATATATTTGTTAAAAAAGAATGGATACTATTTCTGTAAAAATATTGTCTGAAAAACTAGATTTACAAGAATGTTATGATTTTGTAGCAGATCCTTCTTGTGGTGGAATTTCTGTATTTGTAGGCACGGTTCGTAATGCTACAAAAAATAAAGAAGTTACTTGGTTAGATTTTTCTACTTATAAGTCTATGGCTATAAAAGAAATGAAAAAAATAGCGAATACAGCTTTAACAAAATTTGCAATAAAAAAAATAGCTATCCATCATGCTGAAGGTTCACTAAATATTGGAGATATACCTGTTATTATAACAGTTTCTTCTCCGCATAGAGGAGCAGCTTTTGAAGCTTGTAAATATGCTATTGATACTTTGAAAGAAACAGTACCTATATGGAAAAAAGAATATTTTTCTGATGGTGAAGTATGGGTGAATGCTCACCCATAAAAATTCTAAACTTGGTTATATTTCATTAAAATGTGTACTTATGATTGAATTTAAAACAACTGAAACCCTTATAGAGCTAGAGCAAATACTAGCCTTACAATCTAAAAATATACCTATTAATTTAACTGAAGTTGATAAAAAGGAACAGGGTTTTGTTACCGTTCAACATGATTTGAGAATATTAAGAAGAATGCATAACGTTCATGCACACAGTATCGCTACCTCTGGAGGAGACGTTATTGGGTATGCTTTGTCTATGTCTAAACAATTTAGAGGAGATATTCCAGTTTTAACTCCCATGTTTACTGAAATAGATAGTTCAAGAAAATCTAAAAGTAATTACATCATTATGGGACAGGTTTGTGTTGATAGAGCTTATAGAGGCAAAGGTGTTTTTAGAGGTTTGTATGCCAAAATGCGAGATACTTTTACTGCAAAGTATGATTGTATAATTACAGAGATAGATGCCCTAAATATTCGTTCAATAAATGACCATAAAGCTATTGGTTTTGAAGAGTTGGTGCGCTATGACTGTAACAATAAAATTTGGGTAGTTGTGTATATGGATATATAGAAAAAACTTTTCATTTTAACTTTACAGTGCTTTTAAAAAACAAATTGTGACCTGAGTCAAACTGTGACTCTGATCAAATAAATATGAATTATAACTTATAGTTTTGTTTTTCAATAATGTTAGAGATCTTTGGATTATAAGATCGTTGATATAATGGAGCTTTTGATAAAAAGTGTGGGAGTAGTAAAAGACATATCAACATCAATGTATTTCCATTGTGTTTTAGCAGATGTGTCCACTATTTTCCTTATAACATATGAATTTATTAGCTCAGTACGTAAAAAATCTAGTAAACATTTCAGATGAAAACTTAAACAAATTCATCAGTCTGTTTAGCTTGACTTTAATAAAGAAAAAAGACTGTTTACTAGAACAAGGTAATGTGTGCGAATTTGAGGGCTTCATCATTAATGGATGTTTTAGGTTATATACAATAGATGAAAAAGGAAACGAACATACTTTGTATTTTGGAATAAGAAATTGGTGGGTAACAGACTTGAATAGTTTTTTGACTAAAGCTCCAGCCAAATTTACAATACAAGCACTTGAAGACAGCGAGGTGTTATTAATAAATAAAAAAGATAAGATTAAAGCCTTCCAAGAAATACCTGAAATTGAAAAAATGTTTCGAATCATGACTCAAAAATCGCATGTAGCATTGGAACAACGAATTATTAGGAATATAAGTACTACTGCAGATCAGCGATATCTTGAATTCATAACCAAGTACCCTCAAATTGCTGAGCGACTTACCAATATTCAAATTGCCTCGTATTTAGGTATATCTCATGAATTTTTAAGTAAAATTCGAAGAAAAATAGTAAATAATTAATTTGAGTATAAAAATACATACATTTAATTTATTGAACTAGTTCAATGCTTATCGATTTTACATGCTTCATCTTTGCCTTATAATTCATAAAAATAATTAAGAATGAAGTATTTTTTAAGTTCCTTACTTTTAATAACAACTATTTTATTTTTTGCTAGTTGTAATCAAACTAATGATGTGTTTAACGAGTTAAGTTCAGCAGAAATTGCAAGAGGGTTTTACCAAGAAGTTATTGTAGAAAAAGATATGACCAAGTTCAATAAATACATTGGTAATACATATATACAACATGCTCCTGCATATGCTGATGGAGTTGAGCCTTTAAGGGAAGAGTTACAGGAAAATGCTGCTAGTAATAATAAAATAGAAATTTTAAGAGTAGTAGGTGAAAATGATTATGCTGCATTACATTCTTTATGGACAGTAGGTTCAGAGCAGTATATCTATGTTGACATTTGGCGTATTGAAAATGGTAAGTTAGTAGCGCATTGGGATCAATATCAGTCTCCACCAAATGAAGTAAAAAATAATAACACAATGCATGCTGGACCTGATACTAATATCAATAAAAATAAAAACTTAAAGCAGAATAAAGAAAGAGCTGTTGCGGTTTTAAAAACCTTCGATAATTTAGAGGATTTAACTGCAATTGAAAACTATGTTGCTGATGATTACATTCAGCATAATCCAACTGTAGCCGACAAAAAATCAGGCTTAATAAGTTTGTTAAACTTTTTAAAAAGTATCAATTATCAATCAAAAACCATAATTGCCAAGGTTATAGCTCAAGGTGATATGGTAGTAATACATTCTAAAGTAGAAGATTTAAACAAAAAAGAGAATGCTATTTCAGGTGTAGTTGATATATTTAGATTTGATGATAATGGAATGATTATAGAGCATTGGGATTTGATTGAAACAATGACAGGACAATCATTGAATAACAATGATCCTTTTGAATATCCAAATTAATTTTAGTATTTCTAATTATAAAAGATAGTACCCTTCTAAAAAACCTACCCGTGTTATTTGGGTGGGTTACATTTGTTACGCCTACTTTATTACTTAATTTATGATTATTTTAATGTGTTAGATGAAATAGCACTTCAGCTATTAATTAATACTTTAAATCTGTTGGCTCAATAAAGGAAGTTTCGGGGTTGTAAAGATCTTTTAACATCTCTTTTATTTCATCCATAAACGCTTCTAGCTTTTCTTCTGTTATTTGATTATCTGGGTTTTTGTAATTTGCAGAAAAATTCATTTTTAAAAAACCATTTTTTAAATTTTTAAAAGAAATAATTCCAGCTTCCAATGGTTTTGTAAAGTCATGATTGGTATGTTGTGTGTATAAGTATGTATATAGCATTACTTGAATAGCTTTATGATACTTTAGTTCGGGTAATACATTAAAATCTAATACTTTTAAGTTTAAAGCATCTACTTTACCCGTTTTGTAGTCAATAATTCTAGTAACTCCGTTTAATTCATCAATTCTATCTACTTGACCATGAATTTTAATCGGGAAATCAAATCCATCAATAGTTATTTGAGTAGCTAATGTTTGTTCAGTAGCAATTATTTTTAATTGGTTACTGTCATCTTTAAGAAGTTCTTTTTCTTGCTTTAAAAAATTAATTACAAAACGATTTGCAACCTCGAAAATTAATCGGTTTTTGCCAGTGCTAATGTCTCCATTTTTAAAATGCTCTGAAAAATAGAAAACAATTAACTCTTTAGTTTTTTGTTGCATTTTAGTAATGATTTCTACCGAGATAAACTTCCCTTCAAAAGGTTTATATAAAGCTTCTAAAGTGTCATGTACTACAGTTCCCATAGTATTTGCAGCCACAGTTTCCTCTACATCATCAAATTCTTTTATTTTTAATATTTTTTGTTTGTAAAATGCTATTGGGTTGTATAAGTAGTTGGTTAAGGCTGATGGTGATATTCCTTTCTTCGCAAGTTCACGTAATTTTTCTAAAACTTCTTCGTTCTTTGCTATTTCTTTTTGCTGGGGTACAGTTGTTGTTATTTTAGGACTTATAATTTCTTCCTTTACGTCGTTTCTCATCATTTCTAACTGCGTAACAAAACGACTTTTTTCTCCACTTCCAAAAACATCGTGTTCAGTATTGTATAGAATATAAATGTTTTTAGCGCGTTGTAAAAGTCTAAAAAAGTGATATGAAAAAAGAGCGTCCTTTTCTTTATAGGTAGGCAATCCAAATTCTATTTTCACATCAAAAGGGATAAAAGAATTTTGTTGGTTATTACCAGGTAAAACCCCTTCGTTAACTGACGTAATAATTACGTTTTCAAAATCTAAAACACGAGTTTCTAATACTCCCATTAACTGTAAACCTTGTAAAGGTTCTCCTTGAAATGATAAACTCTCAGATTGTATTAGTTGTTTAAAAAACTGTTGAAGTGTTTTTAAATCTTGAATATAATTAAAGGTGTCATGTAAGTTTTGTAATTGTATAAAAGCAGTATAAAAACGGTACAAGTATTCCTTTTCTAATTCATTAGCAACTTCTTTTAAAACAATAATTAAATTTAAAATACGTGATAAAAAATCGTCAACTGTTGTAAAGGGATTAAAAAGAGGTAAAATAACATTTTTCGTTTCTAAGGGTATTTGCGCAAAAAACTCAGCAATTCTCTCTTGATTTACAAATGTTGTATTACTTGCTACAATTACTTGAGAAACACTGTCTGCAATATTATGTTCTTCAATTTGTAATAACTGATATATAGCGGGGTGTTTTAGTAAAGCAACTACATCTTTATAATAAAAAAGATGGTGTTCTTTTTTTTGTAATTTTTCTTGATTTATAAAAAGCTGAAAAATAGTTAATAGTAAACTTGTTGTAGGAACATCTTTTAGCGGATATCCCATGGTAATATTTATTGCATCAACATTTTCAGGTAATGAATTTAAGGTTATTGGTAGTAAAGATTCATCTGCTAATACTAGTGCGGTATTGTTATGACTAGAGAATTTTGACAATAATTCTCCAGCGTATTTTATTTGTGTTATGTTTTTTGATGCTCCAATTATTTGAATGTTTTTTGGAGCTGAAAAATGTGTAGCAACAGTTTGAATAGGGTTCTTTTGATAATAGTTCCATCGGGTTTTGTATTTTCTAATAAAGCTTCCGGCTTGATGGTTGCTTTCATAAAAAGTTTGGTCAATATCCCAGTATACCTCAGTGTTTTCAGCTTCTAACATTCTTTGAAAGAGAAACTCTTCAGCAGCGTTTAATGCATTGAAACCTATAAAAAAGAACTTCTTCTTTGTGTTTTTTGAAATGAATTCATCAATACATTTTACAGACTCTCTATAGATTACACCCTGATATCCTTTCTTTTCCGTAATTAAAAACTCATAAAAAATGGTATAAAGCTTGTGTAGTTTTTCCATAAAAGCAAAATGATCTTTCATCAATTCTGTTTCTTGGAATGTTCCAGAAACTGACCATTTTCGTAAGCGATGGATGTCTCTTAAATACACAAAAATTTCACGTGCATTTATTAAATGTTGGTCTATTTCGTTAAAATCTTGTAGTACAGTAAATGCCCAAGAAGAAAACACATCAAAAGTATCTGGATTATTCTCTTCTTTCTTATAAATGGAATAGAAATAAAATAGTAATTGAACAGAATCTGCTTTTTTCATTCCAGAAACATCTTCTATAAAATTACCAATATTACTTATTCGAGGTAGAAAACCAGTAGTGATTTTGTTTTTTAAAGCCTGTTTAACAAAAACTCCTGCTCTTTGAGAAGGTAATATAAACTCAACATCTTCAAATGATTTGGTTGTTTTTAAAATACTATCTAATGTGTCAGAAATAAATGATTGCATTGGCTAATTATATAGGAGCAAAGTACAATTTTTATCTTATTTTTGAGATATAATACACCTCATTTCAATCAAAAAATATGACTAAAAAACTCAGTGTCGCATTGATTCAATCAGATTTAGTTTGGGAAAATCCAATAGCAAATAGAATGTCTTTTGAAGAAAAAATAAAAGGGATTACAGCAAAAGTAGATCTAATTATACTCCCAGAAATGTTTACTACCGGGTTTACTATGAATGCTAGTGAAAATGCTGAAACTATGGAAGGTGAAACCATTCAATGGATGAAAGGAATAGCAACTACTTTAGATGTAGCTGTTATTGGGAGTATTATAATTAAAGAGCATGAAAATTATTATAATAGACTTCTTTTTATTCACCCATCTGAAGAGATTGAAACATATAATAAGAAACATACATTTACATTAGCAAAAGAGCATGAAACATACACTGCTGGTCAAAATAATATTTTAATTGAGTTCAAAGGTTGGAGAATTCGCCCATTAATTTGTTATGATTTACGTTTTCCTGTTTGGGCAAGAAACACTGATAACTATGATGTACTATTATATATTGCAAGTTGGCCAAAACCTAGAATTAATGCCTGGGATTCATTGTTAAAAGCAAGAGCTATTGAAAATATGAGTTATACTATAGGAGTGAATAGAGTAGGGGTTGATGCAAATAATTATGAATATTCAGGAAATTCTATTTGCTATGATACTTTGGGTAATTGCTTGGCTAAAAGTGATAAAGGAGAAGAATCGATTTTAATTGTTGAGTTAGATAAGCAAGTACAAAATAATTATAGAGATAAATTTCGCTTTTTAGAAGATGGGGATGCTTTTCGGTTTATATAGAGTAGGTAATGTAATAGTTGTTTAGATGATTCTACAATGTAATTATCATATTTAATTTTAAACTATTTTTGCTGATGCTACGTTGTTAAGGTATGATCAAAAAAATCTTTTGTGTTTTGTGTTTTTTAATCGGTGTTGTTGCATATGCACAAACAAAACCAAAAGAATTTCGTTTAAAAAAAATACAAGTAAAAAAAGATACAGTTCAAATTGATAGTGTAAGTATTAATCCAACATACTTCAAAATTCTTTCTAAAGAAGGTAGTCTTATAAATCCATCAAACTATAAAGTTAATTTTGGGTTGTCTCAACTGATTATTGATAAAGAAAAGTATCCAGAAATAACCATAGAATATTATCGATATCCAGAATTTATAACAAAAGAGTATTCTCCTTTTGACAAGCGATTAATTGTAGAAAACACTAAAAATACAGGGAAGCTATATAGTGAAACTACGAATAAAAAAACTTCGGAGGTTCGCTTTTTTGATGGTTTAACAACACAAGGTTTTATTACCAGAGGAGTTACTGGAGGGAACAACCAAAATGCAGTAACAAACTCATCGTTAGATTTAACAATTTCTGGGAAGTTGTCAGATAAAGTAGGGATTAGAGCAAATATTTTCGACACTAACATTCCGTTACAACAAAATGGGTATTCACAAAAAATCACTGATTTTGATCGGATTTTTGTTGAATTATACAGTAAGAACTGGCGAGTTAAAGGAGGAGATGTAAGTTTAGAGAACAACGATAGTTATTTTTTGAATTTCAATAAGCAAGTTTCAGGAGTTGAGGTAGGGGCGAATTTAAGTGAAAGTACTAACGTTTTAGCGTCTGGCGCTATTGTTCGTGGTAGGTTTTCATCATTTAATTTTGTTGGTGTTGAAGGGAATCAAGGGCCGTATAAAATTTTCGGATCAAATAATGAATCAGCTATTATTATAGTTTCCGGGAGTGATAAGGTGTTTGTGAACGGGGTGTTGTTGCAAAGAGGAGAAAATAAAGACTATACTATTGATTATAATTTAGCAGAAATTAGATTTAATACAACCTATCCTATAACTAATGATATGCGTGTTCGTGTTGAATTTCAATATTCTGATAGAAACTACACTCGATTTATTACTTATGAAAAAGCTCAATATAAAAGTGATAATTTTTCAATAGCTGGTTATTTTTATAATGAGAATGATGCCAAAAGTCAACCCATACAACAAGCACTTACAGATGCTCAAAAACAAATTTTAGCAAATGCAGGTAATGATGTAACTAAAATGATGGCGCCTAGTTTTTTTGCAGATGAATTTTCCGTTAACAGGATTCAATATAAAAAAACAAACATTAATGGAGAGGATGTTTTTGAATATACCACCAATGAGAATGATGAGGTGTTTTCAGTAGTTTTTTCAAATGTAGGAGCTAGTAAAGGAGATTATGTTGTTGATAAAACCATTGCTATTGGAACTATTTATAAATATCTAGGTAAAAACCAAGGAAGTTATAATCCCGTAGTTCAGTTAGTAGCTCCTTCAAAACTACAAGTAGCTGTTGTAAACTCAAAGTATTCACCCTCAGATAAAACAACAATACAAGCTGAACTAGCGTTTAGTGATAATGATGTTAATTTATTTTCAAGTATTGACGATTCTAAAAATAAGAGACTAGCTACGAAGATAGGATGGAATCAACGATTGTTAGATAAGGACTGGAAAATTACCAGTAATGTGAACTACAAGTTTATTGAAAATAATTTTCAAACAGTTCAACGATTTCAAGCGGTAGAATTTAATAGAAACTGGAATTTAGATAATCCAACAGGAAATCAACATGAAATAGGAACGGTCTTAACTGCTCAAAAAAATAAAAACACTACTATTTCTTATGGATTTAATCATTTAAAGTTTAGTAATAATTTTTCAGGAAGTAAGCATATTCTTCAATCAAAGTTGAAATTTGATAGTACTAGTGTATGGGTGAATGGAAGTTGGTTAAAAAATAGTACAAATACTAGAAAAGATAATTTTTTTAGGTGGCAATCAAAAGCTGAACACAGTTTTGAGAAATCATGGTTAGGAGGTTTTGTGGATTTTGAAACCAATAGAAAGAAAATAACGGCTACTAATAATTTTGATATAACAAGTCATCAATTTAAGGAGTATGAAGGATATTATGGAATTGGTGATAGTACTAAAGTTTTTGCGAAATTTGGTGTGAATTATAGAACAAATGATAGTATAAAGAGTAACGCATTTACACAAATTAATAACCGTAAAACTTTTTATATTAATAGTAAAATAATACAGAATGCAACCACAAATTTATCGCTATATGCTAATTATAGATTTACAGAAAACAGATTAGCTGATAATGAAACAACATTGAATTCAAGAGTAGTGTATAATCAACGTTTTTTTAAAAACTTTCTAACATTAGGAACGGCTTATGAAACATCTTCAGGTAATATAGCACGACAAGATTTTATATATGTAAAAACTGAACCAGGTCAAGGGTTTTATACTTGGATAGATTATAATAATGATGGGGAACAACAGTTTAATGAATTTGAAATAGCACAATTTCAAGATCAAGCTACTTACTTAAGAGTGGCGTTACCTAACATACGTTTTCTTGCTACACAACGTGTAAAATGGAAACAATCCATTACTTTAAACCCAAAACAATGGGCTAGTAAAAAAGGATTTAAAAAAGTACTTTCACATTTTTATAATCAAACATATGTAACTATTGATAATGAACGTTTGCGAGCAGAAAGCGGTTTTAACTGGAATCCTTTTAACACCTCTGATGATGGATTGTTAGGGTTGAATTTTAATTTTAGAAATAGTTTGTACTTTAATAGGAATCTTCAATACTTCAGTTGGACATATACATTTGGTAAATCACAAAACAAACAACAATTTTCTGTAGGAAATCAAGAAGGAAATTCATGTATTCATCAATTAGAATTTCAACATAAATTAACAAAATTTTGGTTATTTGAAACACAAGGTTCTGTAGGAGAAAATAAATTGAAAACAGAGAATTTAGCAAATAGAAATTATGAGATTTCAGTAAAAGAATTACAACCTAAATTTACATTTTTATACAATAAAGACCATCGTTTTTCAGTTTATTATCATTATAAGAACAAAGAAAATACTATGTCGAATTTTGAAAAACTACAGCAGCAAAAAATAGGACTTTCTTATTTTTTTATAAGCTCAAAAAAGAATCAAATTAGTGCAGATACCGCTATGTTTTTAAATGATTTTACAGGAAATTCAAATTCACCAGTAGGGTATCAAATGCTAGAAGGACTTCAGATTGGTAAGAACTATACCTGGAACTTGCAATTGAATCAAAAATTAACATCTGTTTTAAATTTATCAGTTTCTTATTTAGGTAGAAAAAGTAAGAATTCAAGTGCAATACATACGGGTACTGTACAATTAAAAGCTATTTTTTAAGTAAGTTTGTGGTATTATAATTGCAGAGTAACAATATTATATTAATTAATAAAAATTTATACATGAAGAAAGTAATTTTAGCAGCTGTAATTTTTATCAGCTCATTTGCAAATGCACAGCAAGAAATAAAGTTGGATATAGCAGATGCTTTAGTGATGAAAACTTTAGAAGTGTCTTATGAATATTATTTAAGTGAACAATCATCAGTTGGTATATCAGCGTTGTTTAATTTTGAAAAAAAGAGTTCAGATTTTAGGTATAATGAAAATGAAATGTTTACGCCATACTTTCGTCATTATTTTACAACGAATCGTAACTGGAATCATTTTGGAGAAATATTTTTAGGAATAAATTCAGGAGAGTCGGCAATAGAAGAAGGAGGAAAAACAATTGGGTATAAAAAGTATACTGATGGAGCTTTAGGAATTGCTGTAGGGTCGAAATATGTATCTAATGGAGGTTTGGTTGTTGGTGCATACGCTGGTTTAGGTAGAAATATGTTTTCTTCTGATTCCTATTCAGTAGTGCCAAGAGTTGGTATTAATGTTGGATACAGATTCTAAGAAAATTATTTAATAAAATATATAAAAGTCCACATTTGTGGACTTTTTTGTTTGTTTCAGAAACTTGATGTTCTGTTTTACGCCAATTTAATTATATACTACTAGAAATTTAAATTGGTATTATACTAGTTATTTTTTGATTTTACTGTAAAATAAAATGATGAGTGGTATTAATCCCTTTTAATGACTTTTATAATATTCATAAATCCAAAACTTAAAATAGCTGGGATAACCCATCCTAAATGGTGTTTTGAAAAAGGAATTAAGTTAGTTACGCTTACTATTTGTTTTTTATCAATAATAAATTGGAGAAAATCAGGAATGCTAAAAATAAAAGTAACTAAAACAACAATTCTAAAAACAATAGGAGTGGCTAGTTTTTTAGGGGCTATATTTAATAAAATCAATACAATGGTAATTGGATAAATAAACATTAGTATAGGAAGAGCTATTACAATAATAGAATGAAAATCTAATTGTCCAATTATAACCCCAAACAAACAACTAATAACCGCTGTAATAACGTATGCTTTTTGTGAGTTTTTAAATAATCCTTTAAAGTAATCGGCAGTACCAGTAATTATTGCAACAGCAGTAGTAAAACAAGCTAAAGCAACTAAAATACTTAAAAATACAGTGCCAATATTACCAAGCGTTGCTATGCTAATTCCTCGCAATAAATTAGCTCTTTGCATATCGTTACTTAGAGTACCGTCAACTAATATTTCGGATCCATAAAAAGCACCTACAGATATTAATCCTGCATATATTATAAAAAGCCCGGTTCCTGCAATGAATCCAGCTTTTTTAATTAATTCTTTTTTATCTGTGTAAGAGGTATACCCTTTTAAATTCAAAGAAATAATAACAACGCCACCAACTACTACAGCTCCAATAGCATCAAAAGTTTGATATCCTTCCAGTAAACCGCTAACAACAGGTGCCGAAAACGTACTAGGATTCATCATCATGTTATTAGAAAATAACCCGATACTAATAACTACTATCAAAATAAGTACAATAAAAGGAGTTAAGTATTTACCAACTAGATTTAAAACTTTAGATCTGTTTAGAACAAAAATTAATACTAAGGCAAAATAGCAACAGCTTGTTAATAGAGGACTTGAACTAAAAAACGGGTGAATTGCAATCTCATGAGTTGCAGAGGCAGTTCTTGGTGATGGAATGGCTATAGAGATGATATAAATAATAATGCAGTAGAGCAAGCTAAAAGTAGGAGATACTTTTTTTCCAAGGTCATATAAAGTACCTTGTAGTTTGGCATGTGCTAAAATTCCTAGGATAGGAATGATAACAGCAGTACTCATAAAACCAAGTGTTACCCAAAACCAATTGTCCCCTGCATTATAACCTAAAAGAGGAGGTAATAATAAATTTCCTGCTCCAAAAAAAAGTGAAAATAGTGCAAAACCTGTAACGAGAATTTCTTTTGTTTTATTCATTTTGAGTACTAATTATTTCTGCCTATTGTTCTAATGAGGCTATCTTTGCCGAAGATAAGTTAAAAATGATTGTAGTATATAAAGGAGTAAATATTTTTTATACAGAAAAAGGAGCAGGTGGTGCTGTTGTGTTGTTGCATGGTTTTTTAGAAAACTCAACAATGTGGGATGGGGCTTTAGAGGAGATTTCCAAGAGAAACCGTGTTATAACGATTGATTTACTAGGACATGGAAAATCAGACTGTTTGGGGTATGTACATACCATGGAAGATATGGCTGAAGTGGTAAAGGTAATTTTAAACCACCTGAAAATTCGTAAAGCTATTTTTATAGGTCATTCAATGGGGGGATATGTTTCATTAGCGTTTGCTGATAAATACCCTAAGAATATTAAAGGAATCTGTTTAATGAATTCAACATCACAAGCTGATGATGATGAACGAAAAGAAATTCGTGAAAAAGCAAATAAAATAGTTCGGAAAAATTTTAGCATGATAGTTAAAATGGCCATAAATAATTTATTTGCTTCAACATCAAAAGAGCTTTTTTTTAATGAAATAGAAAAAGTGTTAAACGAAGCTCTAAAAACTCCTGTAAGAGGTTATATGGCTTCCAATGAAGGGATGCGATTGCGAAAAAACAGAGAAGAAGTTTTAAAGCAAATACCAAAAAGAAGAATTATTGCTGGGAAGCAGACCCTGTTT
The DNA here is from genome assembly GCF_051201695.1 of Tenacibaculum sp. nBUS_03. Classification (GTDB taxonomy): domain Bacteria; phylum Bacteroidota; class Bacteroidia; order Flavobacteriales; family Flavobacteriaceae; genus Polaribacter. Next base: position 2,690,681 of record NZ_CP179214.1, read on the forward strand.
TAAATTTCGAGTTTATAAAAAGAGAAGCGATAAGAACCAATACAGATTTGAAGGTGCTTGGTAATGGACATATGAGTCATATTGAAAATAAAAAAGAACTGCTTAAAGCCTTGTTAGAATTTATAAAAAGTAAATAAGAAGTCTAGTTGACTTAAATTACAAAGAATAATAAACAACTATATTTGAATTGAACGTTTTTTAGCATGAATGAAATAGATTTAAAATCAATTACTGCCATCATATCCTCTTTTGTTGCTTTATTACTAGCACTATTTATTTTATCAGTTAAGTCAAATAATAAAATTAGCAATAGGTTGTTTAGTGTCTTTTTAATGTTAACAGCTATTGAAATAAGTGGTTTTTATCTTAATTTTTTTGTTACTATTTCTCATCGCATTAATTCAGTAATTAATTTGTTGTATTATCTTCTAACCCCAACTTTTTATCTTTATGTATGTTCAGTTTGTTATTCAAATTTTAAATTAAAATGGAAACATGTATTGCATTTATTACCTTTTATAATTGGAAATATAGTAATGATTCCAAGATTTTATTTTGGAGAGATAGAGGAGGTTGTTGCTCTTAATCAAAATATTATTTTAACTTTTGAGTTAATTTTCACTCATGTTACAATGCATATCCAATCGTTATGCTACTATATTGCAAGTTTTGTAGTAGTGAAACAAGCTAAAAATATTTTTACAGAAAATTTTTCTAATAATGCTATTGAAACCTATAAGTGGCTATATCAAATAGTATTGTTTTGGTTTGCTGTTTTTATAATAGCAACCATAAAAAACATTTTCAAATATTTAGGATATAAAGATGTGTTTTTGTCATCTCAAGTGTTATTGAGCGTTTCTTTATTAATAATGGTTTGTTGGTATGTGTTAAAAGCATTGAGAAATCCTGATTTATTTAGAGGGGTAGATTCAAAAATTATTTTAACTGAAAAATTAATAAAAACAAGTAAGTATTCTATTACAGATGAAAAGGTTCAAAAATTAAAAGATTATATGATAAAGAATGAGCCTTATTTAAATCCATCACTAAGTATTAGAAGTCTTGCAGATGAAATGAAAACTCCAATGCGAGAATTATCTATTTTAATTAACCAAAATTTGAATAAGCATTTTTTTGATTTTGTAAATGAGTATCGAATAAAAAAGGCAATGAATCATTTAGAGGATTCTTCGAATGATCAATTAACAATTCTTGAAATTTTATACCAAGTAGGTTTTAATTCAAAATCATCATTCAACACAGCTTTTAAAAAATACACAAAATTAACACCAACACAGTATAGAAAAAGTTATAAAAAGTAAGTGAAATTATGGAAAAATCATCAATTATAAGTGTTTTAGGTATTATTATAGTATTACTTTTTCTGTTTTTTTCTGTTTTCTTATTTACAGTTAAAACCGAAAAAAAGATAAGTAATTATCTTTTGGCTGCTTTTTTAGTAGTTACAGCAATTGATATCAGTGTGTTTTTTTATACCAACTTTATAGAGCTGCCATTAGCAATAGAAATGTTACGAATAAAGATTTCGAGTTTTAAAGACCCATTACTTTTTCTATATATTTTATCAATTATTTATTCTAATTTCAAGTTAAAAAAAATACACTTAATTTATGCTGTTCCTTGGTTATTAGGTATAATAGTTTTAATGCCAAACTTTTTTTTAGCAGATACAGCTACTAAACTTGATTTTTTTAATAGTTATGATGAAAAACCAGAAGGAAAATTTTTAAATGTTTTTGGATATTTAGTATCTCTAGCTTATCTGTTTTCTGAAATATATTATGTAATTAGATATCGAAAATTATTATTAGAAAATTATACAGATAAAAATGCTTTTAAAAATTACAATTGGCTTAAGCAATTATTAATTTTATTAACCATAGGGCAAATTATCACAGTTATTAAAAACGTTTCGAGGGAATTTTATTCCTCTGAAACTACCGATGTACTTAGGATAGTTACTCTGCTTTTTGGAGTGTTTTTTATATTCTGGTTGGTGTTTAAGGCGTTAAATTCTCCTAAATTATTTAGAGGAGTTGATGTAAACTTAAATACATCAAAAGAAATGAAAAATAATGTAGGTGGTGAAGTTAAAAATAATGAACAAATTAAGCTATTGAAAGATTATATGGATGAAGAAAAACCTTATTTAAATCCTTCATTAACTATTAGAAATCTTGCCGACCAATTAAAAATACCCATGCGAGAATTATCGGTATTAATAAACCAAGATTTAAAACAACACTTTTTCGATTTTGTAAATGAATATCGTATTGAAAAAGCAAAACAGATCTTAAAAGATACTTCGAGAAGCAAACAAACTGTGCTTGAAATCTTATATGAAGTTGGTTTTAATTCAAAATCATCTTTTAATACCGCATTTAAAAAACATACAGGATTAACCCCAACTCAATACAGAAAAAGTTCTGTATATTAAAGGTTTAACGTAAAGTCGAACGTTTTTAAAAAATAGTCGAACTGATTTTTTTAGTCTAAATCAGTTCGACTTTGCGTTTTCGGTCGTATAGGTTTATACACTTGTGCACTTTTGTCTCATCAAAATAAAAACAAAATAAAATGAGACGCTTAATTTTAACTTTTTTAGTATTTGTATCAATAAATACATTTTCTCAAACAATTGTAGGAACTGTAAAAGATGCCACAGAAAATATTGCATTTGCTGATGTTATAATAAAAAACAGCTCAAATAAAATAATAGCAGGAGTAACAACTGATGATGCAGGAAAGTTTAGTATTAAAGTAAAAGAAGGAAGTTACACAATTCTTATTTCTTTTTTAGGTTATGAAAGTTGGAGTAAGCAATTAACTGTTTCTAAAAATTTAAACTTAGGAATAATTACCTTAAATGAAGATGCTGAGACATTAGATGAGGTTGTTGTAAAAACTAAAAAAAGAGTAATTCAAAGAAAAGTAGACAGGTTGGTTTTTAATGTAGAAAAAAGTATTGTAGCTTCAACAGGGAATGGTGTTGATATTTTAAAAGTTTCACCAAGAGTACAGGTTCAGAATGGAGCTATTGAAATTATAGGGAAAGGAGCGTCTAGAATAATGATAAATGGACGAATTTCACCTTTGAGAGGAGAAGAATTGATTGATTTTTTAAGTGGGTTAGGAGCTAATGAGATAAAGAGTATTGAAGTTATTACTACTCCACCAGCAAAGTATGAAGCAGCTGGAGGTGGAGGATTAATTAATATTATCTTAAAAAAAGGAATGCAAAACTCTTGGAAAAACACTACGAATTTAACATACAATCAGAATACGTATAATTATGCTAGTATAAGAAACAGCTTCTTTTTAAATAAAGATAAGATTTCATTGTCTGCTAGTTTAAATGTAACGAAAGGAAGTTTTCTAAATTTTGAAACCTTGCAAATTGCCTATCCATCAAGTTTTTGGAACATGGAAGTTGATAATAAGTCAAAAAAGGATAATGTTTCTGGGCGTTTATTAATTGATTATGAATTGTCAAAAACGTTTACATTGGGAGTTCAGTATCTAGGTAACTTTGGCCAGCCTGATTACTTACCAACAACCACATCGAGTATTTATAATTCAAATAATCAACTAGAAAAGAAACTCGTTAATAAAGGTGATTTTGATATTAATACAACCAATAATAGTTTTAATTTTCATGGAATAAAAAAGTTTGACAATTCTTCGAAAAATATATCTTTTGATGTAGATTATTTTGAGTATACCTCAGATAAAAAACGTGATTTTATTACAGAAACCTTTGATGGAAATGATTCATTTATAGGGGTAAATTCAGCAGGTTTAAACTTATCAATCCAGGAAATTAAAAACGTTAGCACAAAAATAGATGTGGAATATCCTTTAAACAAAGTGAACTTGTTATTTGGAGTAAAAGCTAGTTTTGTTAGTTCTACTAGTAATGCTTTATTTTTTAATGCCATTACTGGAGTTCCTGTGTTAGATAAAAATATTTCTAACGATTTTAAGTATAATGAGAATAATTATGCAGGCTACATATCAGGGAATACTAAATTAAACGATAAGTTAGAATTACAGTTTGGTTTAAGGATAGAGAATACAATGACTAAAGGAATGAACTTGACAATTAATCAGGTAAATAATAATAACTACACTAAATTATTTCCTACTCTTTATATATCCTATTCAAAAGATAACTTTAATAACTTTAACTTTTCATACGGTAAAAGAATAAGTAGGCCTTCTTTTGGTAATTTAAATCCATTTAGAGTGTATGTTAGTGACAATAGTTATAGTGAAGGGAACCCTTTTTTAAAACCTTCTTTTATAGATAGTTTTGAGTTTTCATATTCATACAAGAGAAATTTAACTTCTAGTGTTTTTTTTAATAGTACAAATGAAGGAAGAGGTGCTGTTTTTACTTCAAATGAAGTTAACCAAACTCAAATCATAACGAGAGAAAACTATTATAATCAATACAATTATGGTTTTACAGAAAGCTATTCTTATAATAAAATATCTTGGTGGGAAAGTCAAAATAACATAACTTTTATAGGGTATAATACTACTTTCACTAAAAAAGTGGGTTCACAACCTAAAAATGGATTTGGAGTACGTGTTTCATCAAATAATACATTTTTGCTTTCTGAAAACACAAAATTACAAGTTAACTCTTGGTATAATTCAAAGGTTAGTACTGGTTTATTTAGTGTTGGTCGTATGTATAACTTATCTTTTGGTTTTCAACATAATTTTAAGAAGAGTAATATAAAAATGTCAATTTTTGCAAATGATATTTTAAATACTGCTAGTTTAAATAATTATGAGTCAGTAGTAAACGGGGTGAAACAAACGTATTTTAACAATCCAAGTTCAAGAAATATTCAGTTGGGATTATCATATGATTTCGGAAATAGAAAAGTAAGAGAAAATAAGAGAGGTTTTGGAAATGAAGATGAAAAAAATAGAGCTTTATAAATATGTTTTTTATGGTATAGTTATTGTTTAATTACAGCCTATTTATAACTATAAATTATTACTATTATGAAAAATAAATTATTATTGTTGATTGTTATTGCGTTAAGTGTTTCATCTTTTGCTCAAGAAAAAGAAGTTTCAGTAGAAAAGTCAATATTTGGTGTTCAAGCAGGCTTATTTGGTATTTGGGGATACAATGAAGTTAAACTATCAAATACTATTAGTTTAAGAACTGAGCTAGGAATAAATATGGGTATTTGGGGAGGAACGTCGTATCCAAAAACTGGTTATATTTTATTTCCTACAGTTTCAGTAGAACCTAGATATTATTATAATTTAAATAGAAGGGCTAAGCTTAACAAAAAAACAGCTAATAATAATGGTAATTTCTTTAGTTTAAAAACAAATTTTAACCCTAATTTATTTACAATTTCAAACTATAATAATAGTTATGTACATAATCATATAACAGTAATACCGAAATGGGGATTAAGAAGAAGTTTTGCTAAAAATTTTGAATATGAATTTTCTGCAGGGATAGGGTATGTCTATGATTTTGAAATGAATAAAGGAGGAACAGGTTTAGATTTAGGATTTAGAGTTGGGTATAGATTTTAATAGAAAATTAAAGGTGTTTTCAAAAGCTTTACTAGTTAATAGTAAAGCTTTCTTTTTTTGTATTTTTGCGACCAAATCTGTTTTTTATGAAAGTACACCATATATCTAAAGAAAATTCTATTTTAAATAAGTTCTTATCAGAAATAAGAGATATTTCTGTTCAAAAAGATGCGATGCGTTTTAGAAGAAATATTGAAAGAATAGGAGAGGTTTTAGGATATGAGTTAAGTAAAAAATTAGAATATGCTTCGAAAACAACAGTAACACCACTAGGAGAAAAGAAAAAAGAAGTTCCAATAAATGATGTTGTATTGTGTTCAATTTTAAGAGCAGGGTTACCTCTTCATAATGGCTTGTTAAATTATTTTGATGATGCAGAAAATGCTTTTATATCTGCTTACAGGCATCACCCAAATAATGATGAAACATTTGAAATTGTAGTTGAGTATTTTGCATCACCATCTATAAATGATAAAACATTGTTGTTAATTGATCCAATGTTAGCAACAGGTAAATCTTTAGTAGCAGTTTATGAGGCTATTAAAAAATATGGGAATCCCAAAAAAATACATGTAGTTTCAGTCATTGCTTCATCAGAAGGTGTTGATTATATTAAAAAATATTTTCCTGATAATACTGATTTATGGGTAGCTACTATTGACGAACACCTGAACGAGAAGGGGTACATTGTTCCTGGTTTAGGTGATGCTGGTGATTTAGCATTTGGAGTTAAAGTTTAATATTATAGGAAAAACACGGTAATTGAAGCTATTATAAACACAATGATAAAAATATCAGCAAACCATTTCTTTTGAAATATTTCTAAACCATTGGCTAAAATAACGGATGTTGGAAATAGTAAGAACAAAAATTCAATTCCCGATTTATTAGGAACTAAAACAAATGCAGTTCCAGAAATGATAAGGTGAAATAGAAGTAAAATCCAATTTCTTCTAAAACGGTTAAGAACAGCCAAAGCTTTTGGTGTTTTTAATAATATTGCAAACAGTGTAAAAAGACCAATGAAAATAATTGAGAACAAATAGTTGTTCTCTAAATATAAACTATAATCAAAAGGAATATTCCAAGAAAAAAGCTGAAAAAATCGTTCTAAATCATCATACCAAAAACAATACGTAAAATATAATAAAACAGGCGGGATGAATCCTAGAATAGGAGTTAATAGGGTTTGGTAAGTAAACCTTTGGTGAAGGTATGTTGAAGCATAAAGCAATAAAGCAAAGGGAACTGTATATGGTTCTATAATAAAAGAAATACCTAACCATAAGCCACCATCAAAAAGTTTATGAAAAAGGTTTTTAGATGATTGTAAACTATATACTTTTCTTAAAAAAAGTAATATGGTCAAATTGGCATAAAAAACAGAGTTTATTGTAATGTTGTTTATAAAAAAAACTGTTAAAATAATATAAAAGAGAAAAGCATAAGAGTTATCAAATGTTATTTCATTTTTGGTGACAATAAAAATATAAATAGAAAAAAGAACAATGTATAAAAAGAGTTCTTTAGAAATAGAAAAAAATGTAATGTCCTTTGAAAATAAGGTTACAATATAGTAACTCAAAAAAAGTAGAAAAAGCACTATAAAATTTACAGGCTTAGATTTACTGAAAAAATTGGCTAACATCGATTCTTTTTATATTTTTGCAAACGTAAAGATAATCAAGTTATGTTAGGTTTAAATATTTTTAGATTAATAGGAGATTTTTTTGAGTTCATTTTAACACCATTCAAGTGGTTACGCTTAGAAGTGGCAAAAGCTGATGCTGGTTGGTGGACTTCTAACCTTATAAACTGGGTGTTTTTGTTAGTACTTATCGTTTTGTTAGCGTATTGGATGAAAGAATCTTTACGTTTCAAAAGGGAAGGAATAGAAGACAAAGCTTAATTTCTAAACATATTGGGAAGTAAAAATAAATTGAAACGTTTCAAGGAAAATGATACGTTTTCTAACGTTATTCAGCCTACAAGAGAAGAAGTAATAGGTGATTTCCAATATAAAGGAAAATGGAGAGACTTCTTTAAAAATGATAACCCTATAGTGTTAGAATTAGGGTGTGGTAAAGGAGAATACACAATAGCATTAGCTGAAAAAAATCCTGACAAAAACTTTATTGGAGTTGATATTAAAGGAGCTAGATTTTGGAGAGGAGCTAAAACCGCTATTGAAAACAATATGGAAAATGTTGCATTCATTAGAACACAAATAGAATTAATCGATTTTATTTTTGCCGAAAACGAAGTGGATGAAGTATGGATTACCTTTCCTGATCCGCAAATAAAATATAAACGAACAAAACATCGTTTAACAAATTCAGAATTCTTAAAAAAATATAACCAAATATTAAAAGCAGAAGGAACTATTAATCTTAAAACTGATAGTGAATTTATGCATGGCTATACCTTAGGTTTGTTGCATGGTGAAGGACATGAGATTTTACATGCTAACCACGATGTTTATAAAGATTACTACTCGCCAGAAGAAGTAACAGGTACTCAAACTTTTTACGAAAAACAATATTTAGAGAAAGGAAAACCAATAACCTTCGTCAAATTCAGAGTAAAGTATTAAAATGCTTTAGAATTTTTCTGTTTAATTAAGTTATAAACTTCGTAATATCCTATTATTTTTAATAGGTTTTATAATGTATGTGTTGTTGGTGAAAATAGGTACAACTATTTTTTCGAATAGTATTTATGTTAAAGAGCTTTTTAGTTATTTAAACGTTTAATAGTTTATCAAGAGTAACTTACTTGTTAATTTTTTATCCTAACGGAATTAGTTGCTTCTTGCTTTTTTAATATCGTATTTTTAATGAATGAGTAAATCAGATAGTTTTTTTGAAAGGGTGTATGACGTTGCTCGTCTAATACCTTATGGTAAGGTTACAAGTTATGGAGCTATAGCAACTTATTTAGGAGCGGCTAGATCTGCAAGGATGGTTGGTTGGGCAATGAATAATTCAAGCAATCAAAAAGAAGAAGTTCCCGCACATAGAGTAGTAAATAGAAATGGGGTTCTAACAGGAAAGCATCATTTTAATGGAACTAATTTAATGCAGCAGTTATTAGAAAATGAAGGGATTGAAGTTGTTGAAAGCCAGATACAGAATTTAAAAGATGTGTTTTGGGACCCTTCAGAAGAATTGAGATAAGATTGATGTTAAAACTATATAAAAACTACTTATTGCTCTATAAATATTCCTAATTTAAACGCTTTATTTTCTAAGGGCTAAAACGTATCTTTGTAACTGAGATAAAATAGATATAAACTACTTGTTTAAATCTAGTTGTATAAAGGTAATGACAAAATGAGTTTTAAAAAGCAAGATATATACAAAGCGTTAGAAACAATAACTGCCCCTGGTGAAGGTAAAAGTTTAGTAGAAAACGAGAATGTAACAAATGTTGTAACTTTTGGTGAAGAGGTAATAGTAGATGTTACTATCAATAATCCATCTTTACAGGCAAAGAAGAAAATTGAGGTTGAAATCATGAAAGCAATTCATGAGCATGTTGGTCAAAAGATAGATGTTAAAGTAAATGTAAAAGTTGAAGTAGCACCTAAAGAAAATCCAAACCAAATAAGAGGGAAAGAAATTCCAAATATTCAAAATATAATTGCTATTGCATCAGGAAAAGGAGGGGTAGGAAAATCTACTATAACTTCAAACATGGCAGTTTCATTAGCTAAAATGGGTTTTAAAGTAGGGGTTTTAGATGCTGACGTGTATGGTCCTTCTCAACATTTAATGTTTGATGTTGCTTTAGAAAAGCCTTTAGCAGTGAATATTAAAGGACGTTCAAAAATGAAACCTGTTGAGAGTTATGGAGTTAAATTATTGTCTTTAGGTTTTTTTACAGACCCTAATCAAGCAGTAATTTGGAGAGGCCCTATGGCTTCAAAAGCATTAAATCAATTAATATTTGATGCTGATTGGGGGGAGTTAGATTTTTTATTAATCGATTTGCCTCCAGGTACTGGAGATGTGCATTTATCAATTGTACAAGCATTACCAATTAATGGAGCTGTTGTTGTTAGTACTCCTCAAAATATTGCGTTAGCTGATGCTAAAAAAGGAGTAGCGATGTTTAAACAAGAAAGCATAAATGTACCTGTATTAGGAATTGTTGAAAACATGGCGTATTTTACACCAGCAGAATTACCAGATAACAAATACTATATTTTTGGTCAAGGAGGAGCTAAAAATTTAGCAGAAGATATTGAAACAAAATTTCTAGGAGAAATTCCTTTAGTACAAAGTATTCGTGAAGCTGGTGATGTAGGACATCCAGTAGCATTACAAGAAAACACACCATTATCAGATGCTTTTACTAGCGCAACAAAAGAAATGGTTTCACAATTATTAAAAAGAAATGCAAATTTACCACCAACTGAAGTTGTTAGAATAACAACAATGAGTGGTTGTAGCACAAAATAAGTAGTTATGGTAACAACAGAAACAAGAAATAATGTAGAGAAAGCTTTAGAAGAAATTCGTCCATTTTTAGTAAGTGATGGTGGGAATATAAAGTTATTATCTATAGAAGATGATACAGTAAAAGTTCAATTAGAAGGTGCTTGTAGTGGATGTTCAGTAAATCAAATGACATTGAAAAACGGAGTTGAAGCTACTATTAAAAAATATGCGCCAGAAATTAAAGAAGTGATTAATGTAGCATAGACTGATATTAGGTCAGTTTCTTACTTAAGTTTACGCTTTAAATTTGAATATTTAATTATTAAAAAATATTCCTGTCTTATATTATAAGACAGGAATCTCAGTATAAAAAAGAATATTTTTCCGAAAAAATGATACAAACAGATATATTAATTATAGGTGCAGGACCCACAGGATTATTTACGGTTTTTGAAGCCGGGTTATTAAAATTGAGATGTCATTTAATTGATGCTTTACCCCAGCCAGGAGGTCAATGCTCAGAAATATATCCTAAAAAGCCAATTTATGATATACCAGCCTATCCAGAAATATTAGCAGGTGACTTAACAGACAAGCTAATGGAACAAATTAAACAATTTGAACCAGGATTCACTTTAGGTGAAAGGGCTGACACTATTGAAAAACAGGATGATGGTACTTTTATTGTTACTACAAACAGAGGAACAAAACACCAAGCACCTATTGTCGCTATAGCCGGAGGTTTAGGGAGTTTTGAACCACGCAAGCCACCAATTCCAAATATTGTTGATTTTGAAGATAAAGGAGTTGAATATATTATTAAGGAGCCTGAATTGTATCGAGATAAAAATGTAGTAATTGCTGGTGGTGGTGATTCTGCTCTAGATTGGTCAATATTTTTAACTGATATCGCAAAATCTGTAACATTAATTCACAGAAGAAATGAATTTCGCGGAGCATTAGACTCTGTAGATAAAGTACAAGAGTTAAAAGATGCAGAGAAGTTGATGTTAATTACACCTGCTGAAGTAAAAGGAATTGTTGGCAGTGAAAGAGTAAAAGGTGTTATTGTTGAACAAAAAAATAAAGAACCGTTTACTCTACCCGCTGATCATTTCATTCCATTATTTGGTTTATCTCCAAAATTAGGACCTATTGCTGATTGGGGATTAGAAATTGAAAAAAATGCCATAAAAGTGAACAATTCCTTAGATTACCAAACCAATATTCCTGGTATTTATGCAATTGGAGATGTGAATACATATCCTGGTAAATTAAAGCTGATTTTATGTGGATTCCATGAAGCAACATTGATGTGTCAAAGTGCCTATAAAAGAATTTTTCCTGATAAAAAGTATGTAATGAAATATACTACTGTAGGAGGTGTTGATGGTTTCGATGGAACTCGAAAAGAGGCACCTAAAGCTGTCGTTAAAAAAATAGAGTAACTCATTTTGAGTATAAGTTTGGTTTCAATAAGAGAGTTTTATTATGTAATAATTTAAAAATATGATTGCTTTAAATTTCTTAGTAATTAATCCTTTTGAAAATTTGATTACAAGTTTTGATATTTTTGTTTTAAGTTCATTATTTATTTTGATACATTACCTTAAATGTATAGAAAAGCCTATTAAAATAAAGGATGATATTTCAACGTTAGAGATAGATATGCCTATCTATAATTCTAAAGATATTATTTTACAAGGGAATAATAACTACTTTACAAAAGATAAGAATTCGATTTGGGTTGAATTGTTTGTTGTTGTTTTTGTAGTTATAGTTATGATTACTCCTTTGTATAAATTATTAGGAGTTGAATACTTTTTGTAAAGAAATCTGGTCAGAACCTTTTAACGAAAGGCATTGAAATAGCATATTAATAAAGAAAAGTTGAATTTATATTAAGAATAAAAATAATTGACATTAACTGATTTTATAGAACAATTAGCAAGCGATAGGCTTTTGTATTTTGCTTTACCTGTTTTTTTTATTTCAATGTTGGTAGAATACCAATTTGCAAAAGAAAAGTATCATGGTAAAGACACGGGGGTTTCTTTATTAATGATGGTTTTTTCTGCAATAATTGAATTTATTCCTAAGCTTCTTGCTTTTGTGGTTTTTTTCTATTTGCATGAAATGAGCCCTTTAAGAGATGTTATTCAGCGTCAATGGTGGGCGTGGATTATTTTATTCTTTGCTGATGATTTTGCTTATTATTGGTTTCATCGATTAAATCATGAAGTTCGTTTATTTTGGGCTGGGCATGTACCACACCATTCATCAATACACATGAATTTAGGAACAGCTTTGCGTCAAGGAGTTGGAGAACGTGTTCATAAATTTTTCTTTTGGCTATGGATACCTCTTTTAGGTTTTGATCCATTAATGATGTTTGTTATGATGGGAGTGAGTTTGATTTATCAGTTTTTTGTGCATACTGAATTGGTTGATAAGTTACCTAAGTTTATTGAATTTGTATTTAATACCCCCTCTCATCATAGAGTTCACCATGCTTCTAATATTCGTTATTTAGATTGTAATCACGCAGGAATTTTAATTATTTGGAATCGAATTTTTGGTACATTTTCTAAAGAGCTAACCGATATTGATAAACCAGTGTATGGGTTAACAGTGAATATTGATACATTTAACCCTATTAAAGTAGCAACTCATGAGTATGGAGCTATTTGGAAGGATGTTAAGCGAGCTAATAGATGGAAAGATAAGTTAAACTATATTTTTAACTCACCAGGTTGGAGCCATGACGGAGAAGATAAAAGAGCAAAGGTTTTAAGAAAAAAATTAGAGTAAGAATTATTAAAAAACATGATGCATTTATTACAGATTAACTGTTTTGGAGGAATTTCTTCTTTTAAAAATGAATTGAGTGGTTATGATCTTTTTGTTTTTACAGTTTTATCAATACTTGTATTAGTTTTTCTTTCTTTTTATTATAGAAAAGTTTCAAAGGAACATATAATTAAATTATACGTATGTGGCTCTACATACGATTTAAAAGAGATTCTTTTACAAGATATAACTTCAGAACGAAATTATTTACAGAGAGAGAGTACTTCAATTTGGGTAAAAGCAATTTTTTATTTTTTAATAATAGTAGTTGCTTTAACTACTTTATTTACACTTTTTGGAATACAATGATATACAATTAAGAATGGATACTCAGGATATAAAAATTAAAATTACTGATAGAGAAGGAGTAACTCATGAAGTTATAGCACCTACTGATATGGCAATGAATTTAATGGAAGTTGTTCGTTCATATGAGTTAGCTCCAGAAGGTACCATAGGTATTTGTGGAGGTATGGCCATGTGTGCTTCGTGTCAATGTTATGTGAAATCAGAACATGAATTACCTGAAATGACTGATGATGAAGATGCAATGTTAGCTGAAGCCTTTGATGTAGAAGATAATAGCCGTTTAGGATGTCAAATACAAATGACACCTGATTTAGATGGGTTAGAAGTTGAACTGGCTCCTGAGAGCTAAAAAATTCAAATATGTCTACGAAAGCATTTGCCCCAGAGGAAATAGTTAAAGAAACACTAAACTCAAGTGTAAAAAAAGTAAAAAAACCATTTATAACTAGTTTTTTACTAGGAATATTAGCAGGAGCCTTCATCGGTTTAGGTGCTTTGTTTTATACAATAGTTAAAGCTGATGAAACCTATAGTTTTGCTACTAAACAAATTTTTGGAGGATTTGTTTTCTCTCTTGGACTTATATTAGTTGTTGTTGCAGGTGCAGAGCTTTTTACAGGAAATAATTTAATTGCCATAGCATGGGCTGAAAAACGAGTTACTACAAAACAGATGGTTAGAAATTGGATCATTATTTTTTTTAGTAACATGATAGGAGCACTAAGCTTGGTGGTAATGATTTATTTTTCTGGCCATTTTGAAATGAATCATAATGCCATTGCAGAGACCTATGTAAAAATGGCTGAAGCTAAATGTTCTTTGTCTTTTACCACTGCTTTTTTTAGAGGCTTATTATGCAATATTTTAGTATGTTTAGGAGTTTGGATGGCTATGGGTGGTAAAACTGTTACTGATAAGATATTGGCGATTGTATTTCCTATAACATTATTTGTAGCTGCTGGTTTTGAGCATAGCATAGCAAATTTATTTATCATTCCTATGGGCTTGTTACTTGATAGTTCTGTATCGGTAGATGTGATAACAAGAGAACTAAGTGTTTCTGGGATGTTTAAGAATCTTATTCCTGTTTTACTTGGTAATATAGTAGGAGGAAGTGTTTTAGTTGGCTTAATGTATCACTTTATTTTTTTGAAAAATAAAAAAACATACTGATAACTTATGTTTTGGTTATCAGTATGCTTAATAATAAAATGATATAGTTATAGCTTATATGTCAATGCAACAACTGCGTTAAAAGGACGTTGTGGTATCCCATATCCATTATAATATTTCTTATCAGTAATATTGTTTAATTTTACTCCTATCCTATACTGATTTTTTTGATAAAAAATAGTACCATCAAGTGTTGTGAAAGGTTTTGCCCAAAAAGCATTAGTTACACTTCTAGCTTCAAATATTTGACTCATATGGTTTGCACCAAATCCAATACCTAACCCTTTTATTTTTCCGCGTGAGAATTTGTAACTAGCCCAAATATTTGCGACTGTTCTTGGACTTAATACAAGTTGCTTTCCATCTGAAGATATAGCTGAAGATTTCGTGTTTTTAGCGTTGTTATAGGTATATCCTGCCACAATGTTAAACCCTGAAAAAGGGTTAGCAATGATGTCAAATTCAAAACCATTACTATCAACTTTACCGTCTTGTTTTTGATATGCTCCATTTGCTCCACGATACCTTAATATGGCATTGTCAATGTCAATATTATAATAACTCATTGTACTTTTTAATTTGCCATTAAAAAGATTGAATTTTAAACCGACTTCCATTTGTTTAACTTCTTCTGGGTTGAAGTTTTGAGTGTCTCCGTTTTCGTTTTTTCCTGGTTCCTGCATTATTAAAACCATTCATATAGTTTCCGTATATAGAAACTTGATCGTTAAATGGATTAATACTTAATCCAAAATTATAAGATAATTTACCTTGGCTATAACTATCTGTTCCCTCAATAGTATCAGTGATTGTAGCGTCATTCGTGAAGTCATCATAACGTAAACCCGCTAAAAATGTAATTTTTTCGTTAATTGTAAGTGTATTATTAATGTACCCAGCGAAGGTGTTGTTTCCTGATTCAACAGAAGTAGTTCTATAGTTGGTAATGGCGTTTAGTTGATTCATTGTAATGGCAGGTACTTGTTCATTTAAACTAACATCAATAACATCAATTGGTATAAACCAGCCTCTTCCATTCGGTAATTTCTGAGTATAATTCCAAAAACCAGAATAATAACTTACCCCAATAAGAGTTTTGTTTTTAATATTTGAAAAAGTATAGTTTCCTACAAAGTCTTGACGAATATTAGTGGCTCCTCCTTTTTCTGGTAAAAATTGTAGAAATTCTCTTTGAATTTGTGTGTCAGAGATAGCATTTAATCTAATATAAGGTCCTTCCGCATGGAATTCAGTGTAAGAAATTGCCGTTTTTGAAGCCCAGTTTTTAGTGAATTTATAGTTAGCATTTAATTGAACTAGTGCATAGTCCATCTCACCAGCAACATCTTGATTTGTATATGTATTATTAAAATCCCATTTTATATCGTCCCAAGTTTTAGCAGTAACGTTATTGCCAATTCCTCTTGCAAAGTTTAAATTTCTAGTACTACTTAAAAATTCACTATTAATTGTTACTGATAATTTTTCGGAAGGCTCATAAGTAAATGATGGAGCTATAAAGAAGTTTTTACGTATTTCTGAACCATTATCTTGAAATTCATTTTCTTTATGGAAGGCACCATTCACTCTAAACCGGTATTCATTGTTTTTACCAACACTTTTGTTAAAGTCAGCAGTTACTCGGTGTAAATTAAAACTTCCAAAAATATAAGATACGTCAAGTTTATTTTCTGTAAGTGGCTGTTTAGAAACTAAATTAATTAAACCACCATAGAAACCCGATCCATAGTTAACAGCTGATGGGCCTTTAATTACCTCAATTCGTTCAATATTCTGGTTTTCAATAACAGTTCTTGCTCTTGGATACATTAGAAGCCCGTTTTTCACTCGTGCATCTCCTCTAAAACCTCTAGCATATACTGAAACGGCACCTGTATTTGCCTCAATATATCCTCCACCTGTAATACTTTTTAAAGAAGAAGGTAAATCAATATTAATTTGTTCTTTTATTAATTCATTACTTACAATAGAGTATGATTGCGGTGTATTGATGTTTTTTAAAGGCAATCTTGTTACATAGTCAGTTTTCTTTTGAGCAAATTGATTTAAACGTTGCGCATTAATAACAATTTCATCTAATTTTGTTTGGTTTTCTGATAAGGTAATAGTGTTTAGGTTTGTTATTTTTCCTGATGTTACATTAATTTTTTGTAATTTGGTTTCTAAGCCTATCAACGAAAATTGAATGGTATATTCACCTTCCAACACCTTTTTTAAGGTGAAACTTCCATCTTTAGTGGTAATAGTACCATAACTTGTTCCCTGTAAAAAAACATTTATAAACTCTGCTGGTATGTTATCTGAAGTTGTAACTTTTCCTGTAATAATACCCATTTTATCCTGAGCACTAATGAGGTTGATAAACAGTACTAGAAAAACTGTTAAAAGTCTCTGTTTTATGATCTTTTGTTTCATTTTATGTAATTTTGTCTTATTTAGATTTAATAAATTCAAAAAGCAAAAATATTGCTATAAGGCAAAGGTTGAATAACGTATTTAGTAGTATTTATAACGTGATAAGGAAGTATGAAATCGATATACAAAATAAGAGAATCTAATAATAAAATTGTAGTGATAGATTATTCTGAAGAACCTAATGTAGCGCATATTGAGGAGCGAAAAAAGGTGAATGAATTTGATTATGTAGAAGGTACTATTGAAGAAATTTTATTAAATGAGGTTAAGGTTTTATTTAGAAATCAACAATTAAAATCGGCATTAAATATTGAAGTAGAACATGACTTTCCATTATTTAAAATTCACTTTGAACTTGAAGGTAATAGTCAATACATACCAGATAATGATCAGGAAAAATCTATTGAGATTAAAGGAGGATGTTATAACTTTTTCTTTTTACCAAGTGTAAAAGGAACATTATCATACAACTCTGATACAAGAAAGTCGGTAGAAATATTTTTTACTGAGGCCTACTTAAAGAAAATATTTAAGGAGCATTTTGATGAAGTTAGTACTGATTTTGGAATTGCATTGAATAGGAACATTTCTTTTTTAATGTTTGAAGATAGCCAGCCCATTCCAGCCAGTTTATCGTTAATAATTAACGATATTATTAACTGCTCTTATGATAAAGATATAAAACAAGTTTATGTTGAATCTAAAATTAATGAGATATTTAGTTTTCTGTTTTCTGAAATAAAAAATAGAAATAAAAGTAAGCCTGCCTTAATCAAGAAAAATGAGTATAATCAAATATTGGAAGCTGAGAGAATAATTACAGCTAATTTGAAAACTCCTCCAACCATAGAGCAACTTTCAAAGTTAATTGGTATTAATCAATATAAACTAAAAACACAATTTAAGTTAGTGTTTAAAGAGCCTATATTTTCTTATATCAGTAGCTTACGAATGGAAAAAGCAAAAAAAATGTTACTCGAAAAAAATTTAACGGTATCAGAGGTAGCTTATGCAATTGGATATAAAAATCCTCAACATTTTACCGCTGCTTTCAAGAAAAAATTTAATTACTTACCAAGTAGTTTAAAACAAAAACAAATTTTAGTAACTAATTTATAGTTTTTCTTTTGCGCTTTTTACTAAACCAAAAAACGAATCCCGTTACGGGTAAACTTGTACAAATAATCCCAACTAAGAATGTAATAATTTTACCAGTTATACCCATCCAAAATCCACAATGTAGATCGAATATGTTTTGCTCAATTATTTCATGATTTTGTATTTTTTTTGGTAATTTAATAGGGGATGCAGTATAGCGATTTATTAAAATCATTTTTCCGTTTTTCCATGTTTTTAAACCTATTTTTTCTCCTATTATACTATAGAAGTAGGCTGTAGGTTTTTTGGAATATGGAAATCCAATTCTAATTTGTTGTACATTTGAGTTTTCTTTATATAACTTATTAATGATGGTATCAATAGGTTGCATTATTTTCTCTTTTTCAAATTTAGGATAATACTTTTCAGTTAGTTCATGAGCATTTGAAGTTCCACCAAAAACTTCTTGAGTAACATTATTAAGAATTTTAAAGGACATAATTAAACCGGTAATTGTTACTAATAAAGCAGGGATTAAAACATAAAAACCAAGTACTTTATGTAGGTCATATATTTTCCTTTTCCATTTTGTTCCCTTTTTTATCTTGAAAGAGGCTTGTTTAGACTTTTTATTCCATCGCTTCGGAAACCAAAGTATGAATCCAGTAATTAATTCAAAAAAGAAAATAATAGTTGAAATACCAACAATGGTTTGCCCTGTTTTATTTAGAAGTATTTGAGAGTGTATTTTGGCAGCGATGAAGAAAAATACCCAATATGATTTTGATGTTTTAATAAATTTCCCAGTATAAGGATTTGTATAGGTGTATGAAAAGTCTTTCCCCTTTTTATGTGATGCAATTCTAAAGCTTTTATAGGGGTTTTTATAGTCATCAATATATAAAACAGCCCTATCAGGATATTCTTTTTTAAAATTAGTTATAAGAGTTGTAAATGGTTTTTTAGTAAGATCAGTATTGAATTTTATGTATTTGGCATCACCAGCGGCTAAATCAATAACTTCATCACAAAAAATAAATAATGTTCCTGATAAGGATACAATAAAAACAATTAATCCAGAGGTTAGTCCCAGCCATTCGTGAATAGAACGTGAAATATTTTTGAGTTTTTTCATTAGCACAAAAATATTTCAGACATTGTATTATGTTATAACGTAAAAAGAAGTTTTTATAACGTGAATGGCGGGGAGGCTATTTAGTACTTAATTTAATAAAGCTTCATTTTCTAGTTGACCAAGCCATTCTTTTAATCTTCCTTGAGTTAATTCAGGTTCATTGTCTTCATCTATAGCTAAACCATAAAATAAATTCTCTCCTATAATTTCTGCTTTCGATTCAGTATAATCATAGTCTTTTGTTGGCCATTTTCCTATTATATTTCCACCATTCGCTATAATAACTTCGGCAAGCATTCCCACTCCATCTATAAAATATTCTCCATACCCATATTGATCACCTAAGCCAAAAAGAGCTATTGTTTTATTAGAGAAATCAATTGTTTTGAATTCATCAAAATAGCTTTCCCAGTCACTTTGTAAATCACCGTCATACCAAGTTGAAAGACCTAAAATTAAAAAATCAAATCGTTCAAAATCTGAATGGCTAACATTAGTAACTTCTATAACTTCAATATCACTAACACTCCATTCGTCTACAATGTTGTGAGTAATTTCCTCTGTCATTCCAGTATCCGAACCGTAAATTATTCCTACTTTCTTATTCATCTTCATTGTTTTAATATAGTTATTGTATATTCTCTATCTACATCATCTCCAGCCTTACTTTTTATGTTTTCTTTTTTATGTATAGTATCAGTTATACTGAAGGGTGTGTTATTTACTAATAAGATTATGTCTTCAGTTGAATATAATTTAAATTTTGTATTCACAAATGGAAGGGTTTGCATAAATTTCTTTTGAGCAAAAGTTAAAATACAAACGCCATTTTTCTTTAAAACTCTTGAAATTTCTTGCAAAAAAACATTTGGGTTTTTCCAAAAATAAATAGTGTTAACAGTGAAAATTTTATCTATTGAGTTGTTTTCAAAAGGTAGTTTTTCTCCATCATATAATTCAAAAGATGTATTCATAGAAGTACCTAAGCTATTTGAATTAAGTATGGCTTCTTGATTCATTGTTTTTGAAATTTCCAACCCTATATAATGAATGTTTGCTGCTTGGTTTAAAAGGTACTCAAGATGGCCACAATTTCCGTGACCAATCTCTAAAATAACATCATTATTAGCAATCTTTAGAAGATCAATAGAAGCTTTAGTCATACTAATGTTTTTAACATTCATAGAGACAGCTACTTCTATACCTTTTGAGCCAGAAGGACAACTAAGTTGGTTTTCTATTTCTTTTAAATCATCTTTTGTGAGCTTTTTTTCCATTGTATTAATAGTTTATGAAACAGCTTCTTTTCTCCATTTGTTTATATTATTAATCAAAAAGGCATTTGCTATGACTAATAAGAGTAAAATTAAAATTTCTGATATATTTGATGCTTCATACATAACAGCAGTAATAATGTGATAAACATTAAATAGACCTAAAATAATAGCCCAAACAAATGAAGTTAGTATAAACCATTTTTTGGAAACTTCGATAGTTAATAATCCAAAGGTAAGTGCCAATCCTTCCATTAAAATACGCCACTGATGAGCCCAAAATGGTGTTTCTCCGTTTGACCCCTCAATAAAGACTGATTCATTAAAAAAGACGGTTGCTAAACCGTATATGTGATGAAAAATAAATCCGATAGCGATGAAAATCCATAAAAGCGAAATCTTTGTTTTCATTGGTATTTGTTTTTTGTTTTTTATGTTGTTTTTTTGAGGAATAATTTTGTTATCTAAAGCTTCTTCCTCTTTTAAAGCTTTTAAGTTCTTATAGTCTATAGGAGCTTTGTAAAAAGCACTTTTATCCTTAATGTTAGGTTTTATTTTAAAGTATACTAGGAGTGAAACCATGGCAATAAAAAACCATAATAAATCAATTGTAAGAATGTCTACTTGATTGTTATTATAGGTATTCCAAACCCAATTGTTGGATTTAATACCACTAGCTATAGGTATTAAAAAACTTAAAATTGCCCCAGTTAATAAAGTAACTTTATTGGTAAAATAATTATCTCGTTTAAATCTGAAAAATACGGTGCTAAGAAGCCATACTAAAAAGAACCAGGTATTTAAAATTGACATCTTTTGACTTAAATACTCTTCAGGTAAAACTTTAATTATTAAGAAGAATAATGCAATGACTGGAAATAAGGATAAACAAATAGCCATGTATATATGACCTACTTTAGCAGTATATAAGCGCTGACGTAAACTCATACTTTTTTTATTTCGAGCTTCAATCCATATTAAAACACCAGAGATAATTACAAAACAAGTAATTAAAGCTAAAATGAAATAAATTATTTTGATAGTTAGACCTCCAAAATTTCCAAAATGAAGGCGTCCAACTGATAACTGAATATCGTCTGTATATCTAGGATTGTAAGGGTTTCTATTTACAGTTGTGTTTCCAGTTTCGAAATCATAAATAACATTACCAGAACTTAAAAAGCGTTCTTTTGTATCTAAAGATCCTAAAAGAATATATTTCATATTTGACCCTCCGTAGTTTTTTATAAGTACATACTCCGGATTGAAATTATTCCAACGTTTTTGGTTACTTTTGACAAATTCATTTACGCTAGGTAATTTTTTGTCAGTTTTTTTAATCCATTCATATACTTTACGATCAGGGCGTAAATCTTCCATTAATTTCTTTTGATTTCCTTGATACAAGAAGTTAGCAGGAATTAAAACAAGAATACTTAGACAAAAGTAAGCCCCAGTAACAGCGTACATAAATTGAAAAGGTAAGCCTATAACTCCAAGAGCTGTATGAGCATCGGTTCCAAACTTTTTTCAAAATATTCTTTGGATTAAACTGATAAAAATTAGAAATAATCTTTTTCCAATGAACAATAACACCAGTTACGATAGCAAATAAAAAGAAGAAAGATACAAAACCAGCTAAGTATACACCTATTGTTGGTATCTGAGTAAAGAAGTGTAAGCGGTATAGAAATTCTCCTAATCCATATTTTTCTGTATAGGTTGCTGTTTTACCTGTGTGAATATTTATTGATTGATAATTTTGATATTTTGCTTCTTCAGGAATATTTAAAGTATCCTTTGCTGGTGAAGTTAAAACATAAATTTCATCACTTTTGTGACCTAAATAAAAACGAATATCTCTACTAGTTAAATGATAATTTTCTGAAAGTTTTTTTAATAAAAAATCGTAGTTTATTTGTTCTCTTGCAATATTTTGAGAATGTTTTCCATTTTCCCAGGCCTCTATTTCATCTTTAAATAAAGCAAAAGCACCAGCAAAAAAAATGATATATAAAGCAACGCTTATAACAATTCCACTTACTGTGTGTGTGTTAAAAAACACATTGTAGTTTCTTTGACTCATTAAACAAAAGGGTTTTGTTGATTACCAATCAGAAACAATACATAAAAAATCAATGAAAGAACGATATATAAGCCCCATGCTTTCCATCCATTTTTAAAAAGAAAAGGAACAATCAGTAAAATACACCAAATTACAAAATGGGTGTAGATTGATGTTATTAAAATTTCCTTTGAATAAGGTAGCCATAGAGTTAAACACATGTGAAATAAGGCTGTTACAATATAACCTCCTAGGATACCAGAAGATATTTTAGCAAATTGTTGCCATGGAGAGGGTGTGAGATGTTTTGGGTTTGCCGGCATATTATAAAACGAATTCGATTAATAATAAAACTAAAAACAATGCAACTATAAATTTATAACTAATTAATTTTAAAGGGAATATGAGTGTTAATAAACTCATAAGTAGCATTAAGGTAATCAACCAAAATAAGATTCCAACTGTAATTCCTAAATACATGCTAGTTAATACCAATGAAATTACTAAGAAGCTACTTCCAAGTATTTTAGACAGTTTTTGATTGTTACGTAATTTTTGTCCAAAATTATTATTGAGGAGAACTGTTGTGTTTTTTGAAGTATTGTAGAGAAGAGAACAACCTAAAAATATAATTGCTATTAAAATACTTACCATTTTTCTTGTTTAAGTACAAAACTCTTAGCCATAAGTCATGACTAAGAGTTTTGAGAGAATTATTCAAATAATTATTAGTTTATAAAACACAAATAAACTGTTTGTTTAAAAGTTAAAATTTATAAGTTAATGTTCCTAAATAAGCTCTTGAAGCTTGAGCATTAACAGTACTCCATCCTTTATAATAAGTTTTATCGGTTAAATTATTAACTTTTAAACCTACTCTAAATTTATTTACATCATAGTATGCACCAGCATTAAAGATTGTATAACTAGGTAATGTAAAAGTTCCTGAAATAGCATTGTTAATTGTTAAGTGTTCAGAAGCACCATTAAATCCAGCTCCAAAACCAATGTTCTCTAACGCGCTACCTTTTTGGAATTTATAATCAGCCCAAAAATTATATGTTGTTTTACGGACCAGCTTCTTCAGGCCTTCTTCCTAAGAGTTCAACAACATTTCTTTTGGCAAACTCACTATTAGCATCTGTAATTTCACTATCGTTATAAGAATACGATGCTCTTATGTTCAAACCAGCAAATGGATTTGAGTTAGCCTCCAGTTCAACCCCTTTGCTTACAACCTCTTTAATATCTATTTGATTTGTTGTTAAAAAAGCATTTGGATCCGTTGTAGTTCTATTATTAACAGTTATATGATAATAACTAACACCTAAATTTAATTTGTTATTAAATAAGTTTGTTTTTACACCAGTTTCAAATTGTCTAGCTTCAGAAGGTTTAAAGTTTTTTGTAGTTCCATCTGCTTCTATCACTGGATTTATATTTATAAACCCTGTTTGGTAGTTGCTAAATACAGAAAATTTGTTTGGAATAATTTGATAAACAGCTCCTATTTTTGGAGAAAAAGTTAGTTTAGTGTAATCATCTTTAGGGTCAGCTTCATTACCATTTTGATCGAAGTAATCTAGACGAGCACCAAGGTTAACGGTTAATTCAGGAGTAATATTTAATACATTTGAAATGTATGCAGCAAAAGTTTTAGAGTTAGTTTTTACATCCCTAACAGGAACAGTATTGAACACGTTGTCTAAATTTGCTTGCGTAGTTGAGTATACTGCATTAGGAGTAAAACTTGAAGTTTTTACATTTCCTTGAGCATCTAAAAACGCATCAAAATATGGAAACGCATTAAAGCTAGCACCTATTTGTTGACCAGTAGCTTGTAAAGCAGCAATAGTTGCTGGGTCTAAAGGAAATGGAATTGAAGCTTGAGGATTGCTAAAAAAACCTAACAGTTGTGCAAAGCCAGGAGTAGTTGTAATTGTTGGATTACCATTTTGATTTCTTGAATGTTGTGATCTGCTTACAAAATCTAAACCTCCTACAAATCTGTTTCTCAAGTCTCCAAATTTAAAATCACCAATAAAATTTTGTTGTAAATTATAATTTGTAGCATTAGCATCACGCTTATCAAAGATTCTAGTAAATGACGGAGAGCTTAGTAAACTTGCAGATTCAACAAGCATTGGAGTTATTATTGGAGTTATTATTGGGCTAACTGCTGCTAGTCTAGGGTCTGATAAAAGTGGTGCTAGTTGCATTATTGCTGCTGCACCTCCATCTATATTATATTGATAATAGCCTTTGGCCTCTGAATAACTACTAGCAAATATTGTTTGAGAAGTCCATTGATCAGAAATTTTATAATCAATAATTGTTCTTGTATTAAAAGTAGGACTTGTTAAAAAAATATCATTTGAAGTATATGACTTTTTAGGGTCAATATTTAATTCGTTAACATTGGTTGGAACCTTTGGAGTTAAACCAAAAGGGGTTAACATTGCAGTTAATCTTTGTTGTCCTAACCTGTTTACAAATAACATTGAAGGATTGGTTTGCTTTGTTCTTGCATACTCAAATCCAAAAGATAAGTTAAGTCTGTTATTAACTCTGTAAGAAATAGAAGGAGCAACAAAAAAAGTTTTTCTAAAACCAGCGTCTTGAAAGCTATCTTGTGTTAAATAAGAAGTGTTTATTCTCAAATATGGCCCCCCATTTTTAGCTAAAGGAGTATTAATATCTGCAGAAATTCTATGTGTCCCAAATGAACCACTTGTATAACTAACGCTACCGCCAAATCCTTCATAAGGTTTTTTTGTAACCACATTTATTAAACCACCTAATGAGGTAGCAGTGCTTCCAAATAGAGTTGCCGAAGGGCCTTTAACTACTTCAATTCTTTCTATATATGAAGGGTCTACAGCACTTAAAGTAAAACCAGGCATACCATCAACTAATTGTGGTTGGGTAGCAAAACCACGAGTGGCAAAATAACCTGTACCTTCTCCAGGTGCTCTTCCTGTAGCTTCCCACAATTTACTAATCCCAGTTGCGTTATTTAAAGCATCATCCAAATTTGTTATAATTTGAGATTCTAACAATTCTGATGTAACAGTAGAGTAAACCTGAGAGTTTTCTATATCTTTTAAAGGTAATTTAGATACATATGCAGTTTTTTTACGAGAAAATTTATTGTTTCTTGAACTTATTTTTATTTCTTGTAATAGTTCATTTCCTTCATATAATATAATTGTTAAATTATTAGTAGGAACGATGTCTATTATTTTGGTTTTATACCCAATATAGGAAAGAACCAGTTTTTTATCATTCGATGAAATATTTTTAATTTCAAATTTACCATCGAAATCAGTTTGTGTTCCTTTATTCGTTCCTTCAATTAAAATAGTAACTCCTATTATTGGTTCTTTATTACTATCAATCACAGTACCACTAATTGAGTTCCCCTGTGCTACTAAATTGGCCATTATAAAAAATGTAAAAATGGCGGTAATTATTCCTTTCATTGTTTTTATTTAGATTTATTTAATTTTAAAAAAACACCACAAAGGTATTTTATAAAAAATAAAAAACAAGTTTTATTTAGATTTAATTTAAATAAAATGAGTTTATTTTTTGATTTATAATGAGATAGAGTCAATGTTTCAATTTACGAGGGTTAATTTCTTAATCATTTTTTAAGTAAAAAGTCCTGAATTATTATCCAGGACTTTTAAAGTTAGTTAGTTGATAAAATTGGGTTATATGCTAAAATTTATAAGTAAAACTACCTAAGAAAGCTCTTGGAGCTTGAGGTGTTACTGTACTCCAGCCCTTATAATATTCTTTATCAGTTAAATTATTTGCTTTTATACTTACTCTAAATTTATCATGTTCGTAATATGCTGAAGCATTAAAAATGGTGTATGCTGGAAGGATGAAATCACCAGCTGTAGGGTAGTCCACCATAGTATTATAATCACTTGCACCATTAATACCAAAACCTAAACCAAAGTTTTTAGCAATTCCTTCATGAAATTTATAGTCTGCCCAAAAGTTATAAGATGTTTCAGGTCCTGCTTCAGCTAAACGCTTACCTACTAAATCTGGTCTTGAAGTCGATTTTATTAACTTAGCATCATTATAACTAAACCCACCACGTACATTTAAACCTTTTATAGGGTTAGCATTTAACTCAAGTTCAAAACCTTTACTTTTAACGGTTCCATCTTGTTGTTTGCTTGCTCCAAACCCCATTATTTTATTTTTTACCGTAATTTGATAGTAACTAATAGAAGTTTCTAGTTTATTATTGAATAAGTTTGTTTTTAAACCTAATTCTAATTGGTTAGCTTGTTCTAGATCGTATGATTGTAATTTCGTACCTGCGGCTGGATTAGTTATATCAATAGGAACTATTTCAGGGTTTACATAAGAGAAACCGTTTTGGTAATTAGCAAATACTGATAACTCATTCATGATAGGTTGTAAAACAAATCCAAACTTAGGTGAGAAAGTAGATTTTGAATATGCTTTCTGGTCATCTGTAGGGTCATTTGCATCACCATCGTATTGAAATCTATCATAACGAACTCCTGCCATTATAGAAAGTTCAGGTAAAATATTTATAACATCTGAAACATAACCACTAAAAATATTTTGATTAACATCAGTATTTGATCTTGGCACATTAGCCAATACTGAACTAAGACTAGCTTTGTTTGTAGGTAAGTTTGCAATTCCAAAAGCTGGTGGAACTGGGATTAATTGACCTTGTGGTGTTGTTGCATTAATTCCCCTATAGCCAGAGCTATTATCAATGTTTTGAGATTTTAAATAATCAACACCAACTACAACTCTATTTCTTACAGAACCTAATTTAAAATCGCCAGTAAAGTTTTGTTGTAAGGCAAGGGTATTTGTTTCTGCATCAGTTTCTTGAGCGTATAAGCCAAATAAGTTTGCTTGAAGATTATATAAATAGGTGTAATATCCTTTTGATTTTGCATTACCACCCGCTATTATTGTTTGTGATGACCAGTTGTCAGAAACTTTATATGCAATTTCACCTCTAAAGTTTTGTGTTGGGTTTTTAATAGAAATATCATTACTAGTTAATGATTTGTTTCTGTCGTAATTTAATTCACTTAAATTTTTAAAAACTAAAGGAGCCCCTCTATTTAAAAATAAAAATGTTTGGTTAGTTTGGTCAGTAGAAGAAAGTTCATAATTAAAGTTTAATGTTAGTCTATTATTTACTTTATAAGAGATTGCTGGTGCTAAAAACAAAGCTTTCCTAAAACCTGCATCTTGAAAACTGTCTTCAGTTTGATATCCTGCATTAAAACGTAACGATATGTCTTCATTATCTTCAAGGTTTGTGTTAAAATCAACAGTTACTTTTTTAAATCCAAATGAACCACCCCCAACAGTGATATTTCCTCCAGTTCCTTTGTAAGGCTTTTTAGTAACGATGTTAATTAAACCACCATAAGAAGTAACAGTGCTTCCAAATAGAGTTGCTGATGGTCCTTTCACTACTTCAATTCTTTCTACATTATCTGGATTAATAAACCCATTTGTAATTCCAGGTACTCCATTTACTAGTTGAGGTTGTATAGAAAATCCACGAATAGAATAATATCCCGCTCCATCTCCACTTCTTCCAGTTGATGACCATAGTTTTTCAACACCAGTAGTATTTTTTAAAGCCTCTTCAAAGCTAATAACTGATTGAGAAATTAATAATTGATTTGTAACTGTACTGTAAACTTGTGCGTTTTCAATATTTTTTAAAGGTAATTTTGCAACATAAGCTGATTTTTTTCTCGAAAATTTATTTTTTCTATCGGTGTCTACAATTACTTCATTAAGTAATTCATTACCTTCATAAATTGTAATTTTTAAATTTTTTGAATTTGCATTTGTTATCAAGGTTTTAGTTTTAAAACCTATGTAAGAAATAACTAATGTTATATCATTTGTGCTATTACTGTTTATCTTGAATTTCCCATCGATATCAGTTTGAGTTCCGTCTTTTGTTCCTTTAATTAAAACATTAACACCGATTAGTGGTTCGTTATTGTTGTCTACTACTGTTCCTGTGACAGAATTAGATCCCCCTTGTGCTACAGAATTAGCCATTATTAAAAATAGCAATATAGCCGTTATTACTCCTTTCATTGTTTTTATTTAGATTTGATAAAAATTAATTCAAGCAAAAATATCCTATAAAAACGAAACAACAAAGCTTATTTAGATTAAATTTAAATAAAAACAATCGGTGTTTTGAATTTTCTGATATTTTGTAGTTATATAATTCTGTATATTTGTAAGAAGAATTATAAAATATGATGGCTTGTAGTCCTTTTGAAGACTTGCTTATACTTCTAAAGTTTCTTATCAAAAGAAACCCCGAGTAATAAGGTTTAAAGACAATAAAATTTAAGTATTAATCTTTAAACTAAAATAAACATGCCTTTTTATCATAAATTAGGGAAAATTCCACCAAAACGCCATACACAATTTCGCAAAGAAGATGGTAGCTTGTATTACGAACAATTGTTTGGAACAATTGGTTTTGATGGAATGTCAACTAATAGTTATCATGAACATAGACCAACAATGGTCAAAGAAATTCGTAAACAATATTCTATTGCACCTAAAATTGCAAAAGCGAATAACATACAGTCTTATCGTTTCAGAGGGTTTCAGGTTCCTCCTGAAGATGATTACTTGGAAAGTAGAAAAGTAGTATTAACAAATTCAGATTGTAATATTATTTTATCAGCTCCAAAAGAATCTACTAAAGATTATTTTTACAAAAATACCGATGCAGATGAAGTAATTTTTATTCATAAAGGTACAGGTAAACTTCGAACAATGCTAGGAAACATTGATTTTAAATATGGAGATTACCTAGTGGTTCCTAGAGGTGTTATTTATAAATTAGATTTCGATGATGAAAATAATAGATTATTTATTGTAGAATCATATTCACCTGTGTATACACCAAAACGTTATAGAAATTGGTTTGGTCAATTATTAGAGCATTCACCATTTTGTGAAAGAGATATAAGAAGACCTGAAGAATTAGAAACTTATAATGAGTTAGGTGATTTTTTAATTAAAGTAAAAAAACAAGGTGAAATTATAGAAATGGTATACGCATCACATCCATTTGATGTTGTAGGTTATGATGGGTATAATTTTCCATATGCATTTTCTATACATGATTTTGAACCTATTACTGGTAGAATTCACCAACCACCACCAGTTCACCAAACATTTGAAACCAATGCATTTGTGATTTGTAGCTTTGTACCACGCTTATATGATTATCATCCGAAAGCAATTCCTGCACCTTATAATCACAGTAATATAGACTCTGATGAGGTTCTATATTATGTTGATGGTGATTTTATGAGTAGAAATGATATTGATCAAGGTCATATTTCATTACATCCTGCCGGAATTCCTCATGGCCCACACCCAGGAGCAGCTGAAAGAAGTATTGGTCATACCGAAACAGAAGAGCTTGCAGTAATGGTTGATACATTTAAACCATTACAAGTAACAGAAGAGGCAATGAAAATTGCAGATGAAGATTATTATAAATCTTGGTTAGAGTAAATAGTTTAGTATCAGCTATAAGGTAAATAAAACTATTTCTCTTTAAGATAGGTTATAGTTTAATAAATAAAAAATTAAAGACTTTTAATTCCCAGTTAAGAGTTTCTTTCTGTCAAAGAAAGGTTAGGATGGGGTTTTATTATGAGTAAAAAAGAAGTAAAATCAGTAAACTACGGTTTAGAAAAAATATTTGAAGGTGCACAGGATTTCCTTCCATTGTTAGGAACAGATTATGTAGAGTTTTATGTTGGTAATGCAAAACAAGCAGCACATTTTTATAAAACTGCATTTGGTTTTCAGTCATTAGCCTATAGAGGTTTAGAAACTGGCGCTACAGATTCGGTAAGTTATGTATTAGTTCAAGACAAAATACGATTAGTTTTAACAACTCCATTAACCAGTAAATCACCTATTAATGATCATATTGTAAAGCATGGTGATGGTGTGAAAATAGTTGCTCTATGGGTAGATGACGCAAGAAGTGCGTATGAAGAAACAACGAAACGTGGAGCTAAATCATATATGGAACCAACTGTTGAAACAGATGAGTACGGTGAAGTTGTAAGAGCTGGAATTTACACTTATGGAGAAACTGTTCATATGTTTGTTGAGCGTAAAAATTACAGTGGTACTTTTATGCCTGGTTTCAAAAAGTGGGAGTCAGATTATAATCCAACGCCAGTAGGGTTAAAATATATTGATCACATGGTTGGTAATGTAGGTTGGAATCAAATGGATGTTTGGGTGAAATGGTATGAAGAGGTTATGGGGTTTGAAAACTTTTTATCTTTTGATGATAAACAAATTCATACTGAATACTCAGCTTTAATGAGTAAAGTAATGTCTAATGGAAACGGACGTATTAAGTTTCCTATTAATGAACCTGCTAAAGCTGCGAAAGATCTCAAATTGAAGAGTATTTAGATTTTTATGAAGGTGCGGGAGTTCAACATATTGCAGTAGCAACTGATGATATAATTTCTACTGTAAGTCAATTAAAAGCCAGAGGTGTTGAGTTTTTACCACCTCCTCCACAAGCTTATTACGATGATATTCCTAATAGATTAGGTGAACATAGAGATATGATGAAAGAAGATATTGGTGAGCTGCAAAAATTATCAATAATGATTGATGCCGATGAAGAAGGGTATTTATTACAGATTTTTACAAAACCAGTAGAAGATAGACCTACATTGTTTTTTGAAATAATTCAAAGAATGGGAGCAAGAGGTTTTGGAGCAGGTAACTTTAAAGCTTTGTTTGAATCTATAGAGAGAGAACAGGCAAAAAGAGGAACGCTCTAAACATAAATCTTAAGATTAACAGAACCAAGAAAAAGATGAAAATTCTAAATTCTTGGTTCTCTTTTTTATAAAAAAATGAATAAGATTTTTAAAAATATTAAATCACCTTTCTCATAAAATTTATTTTGATTAGGTCATGAAATAAATTTTAATTTAAAAATAGATAAATGAGTAAAGACGATATATTAAAAGCATTAGAAGAGAAGTATGAAAAATTAGGTGTCCCTTTAAACACTATGTTAGAAGGTTTGTTACACAGTACACCTATTACGTATTGGGATTATATTCAAACAGATGCTTTATTAGGGTTGCAAATTCCAAGAACAACAGAAAAAGATGAAATGGTTTTTATTATGTATCATCAAGTAAATGAATTGTTGTTCAAAATGATATTATGGGAAATTGATCAAGTTTCTCTTTCCAAAGAAGCAATAACAGCTGAGAAGTTTTCTAAACACCTGATGAGAGTAAGTAGGTATTTTGATATGCTTTGTAGTTCGTTTAGCGTTATGGGAGAAGGAATGGATGTTGATCAGTATCTAAAGTTTAGAAACACCTTAGCTCCTGCTAGTGGATTTCAAAGTGCACAATACCGTAAAATAGAGTTTGCCTCAACTGAGTTGATTAATTTGATTGATGTTCGATATAGAGAGACCATTGATAGAGATTCATCTTTTAAAAATGCATTTGAGCATTTATATTGGCAAGCTGCTGGTAAAAACCATCAGACTGGAGAAAAAACAATACTGATTAAACTCTTTGAGAAAAAATATATGGGTGAGTTTATTGAGTTTATGGAAGATTACAACCAGTGTAACTTGTCTAAAAAGTTCAAAGAGTTGCCAGAAGATGTTCAAAAAAATGAAGAGTTAATAAAAGCAATGCGTCATTATGATTATACAGTAAATGTAAAATGGGTAATGGCACATTATAATGCTGCTGGAAAATATTTAGGGGGTGGAGATAAAGATTTAGAGGCTACTGGTGGAAGTAATTGGCGTAAATATATGCATCCAAAATATCAACGCAGAATATTTTTTCCTTATCTATGGAATGAAGACGAATTAAAAAACTGGGGAACCTTTTAAAAATAAAAAACCATTAACTTATCAAATTAATGGTTTTTTATTTTTGGAATGGTAATTGTCTATTAAATTTCATAAGTTTGAATATTATGAAAAAAAATAAACTATTAATAGTATTACTTTTTGTAGCTTTAAATATTTCGTCCCAAGAAAGACAAAGACCTGCGGCTTTTAAAGGAGGAGAGTGGTTACGTTACAAAATGAGTTACAGTGGTTTTTTAAGGGCGGGTACTGCTGTGTTAGAATTAAAAGAAGAGAAATTGCAGAATAGGAAAGTAATTCATGCTACTGGAAGAGGTTGGACTACCGGAATGATAAGCTGGTTTTTTGAGGTAAAAGATAAGTATGAAAGCTATTTTACAGCTGATGAGGTGAAGCCTTATTTGTTTAAAAGAGATATTAATGAAGGAGGGTATAAGAAAAAAAGAAATGTATCTTTTAACTATGAAAATAATACGGCTTATGTACAAGATTTTATTAAGCAAAAAGACAGTATCATTTCCATTAAGAGTCCACAAGATATGATTTCTACATTTTATTTTCTAAGAAGTTACGATACTAAGAAGATGAAAAAAGGAGAAGAAATTAATGTAGATATGTTTTTTGATGATAAGAGTTATCCTTTCAAACTTCGATTTTTAGGTTATGAAATTTTAAAAACTAAATTCGGGAAAGTCAAGACACAGAAATTTAGACCGCTAGTTCAGGCTGGCAGGGTTTTTAAAGCACAAGAAAGCGTTACAGTATGGATTACTGCTGATGATAATAAAGTGCCAATTAAAATGAAAGCATCCTTAGCAGTTGGGTCACTTAGAGCAGAATTAGAAGCTTATAGAGGCTTGGCTAATCCATTCGAAATAATAGTAGATTAATTTTATATGTTGTTTAAGTATTGTTAAAGTGTTAAATACAACTATAAATATTTGTATTTTTGCGAGATTAGGCAATTAAAAACAACTTCCTTGAAAAAAAGCACTATTTTACTGATGTTATTTTCTTTTTTGTTTTCTTGTAAAAAAGATGAACAAAAGCGAATCGTAGAAACTAAAGTAATTGAAAAACCAAAACCTATATTGTTGTACGGGTTTAATATAGATAATTATAATGTTGTGCACGACACAATTAAAAAAGGAGATAGTTTTGGACTTATTTTAGATAGACATCATGTGATGTATCCTAAAATAAATAAAATAGCTACTAAAATTAAAGAAACTTTTGATGTAAGAAGGGTTAGGTCTGGAAAGCCTTATACAATACTAACATCAAAAGATTCGTTAAAAAAAGCCCAAGTGTTTATATATAAGCATGATAAAGTTAATGCTACGATTATTAATTTTAAAGATTCTATAATTTCGGCTATTAAACATAAAAAGAAAGTTAAAGTTGTAGAGAAAGAAATTGCAGGAGAAATTTATTCAAATTTATCTGTAACTATGGATAGTTTAGGCTTAAAGCCTACATTGACTAACACGGTAGCTGATATTTATGCCTGGACATTAGACTTTTATAGATTACAGAAAGGAGATAAATTTAAACTTATTTATGAAGAGAAATTTATTAACGATACTGTATTTGTTGGCTATGGAGAAGTAAAAGCAGGTTTGTTTAAACATAAAGGAGAAGATTTATATGCCTATAAGTTTGTGGCTGATTCGATAAAAAATGTAGCTGAATTTTACGATGAAAAAGGAAATATGTTAAGAAGCACTTTTTTAAAGTCACCCATAAAGTTTCAGTATAGGATATCTTCACGATATAATTTAAGAAGAAAAATAGCGCTTTATGGAAGGGTTAGACCTCATAGAGGAACTGATTTTGCTGCGCCATATGGCACTCCAATAATGACAACAGCTAGTGGAACCGTTGTAAAATCGGCAAGAAGAGGAGGGAATGGTAATTATGTTAAGGTGAAGCATAATAGTACCTATAGTACGCAGTACTTACATATGAAAAGAAGAATGGTGAAAGTTGGTGATTATGTAAAACAAGGTGATATAATAGGGTTAGTAGGCATGACTGGCAATACGAGTGGCCCACACGTATGTTATCGTTTTTGGAAAAACGGTAGACAAGTTGATCCATTTCGCGAAAAATTACCTTCAGCAAAACCTTTAAAAGATAGTATTAAACCAAGATATTTTAAATTTATAGAACCCTTAAAAAAACAGTTAGACAGTGTTCCTTTTTCGATTAAAACATTTCCTGTTTTTACTGAACAAGAAACATTAGCTACCAAGTAATTATGCCATTAAAAAATATTAATCCAACCCAAACTGAAGCCTGGGCGAAATTACAAAAGCACTTCGGAGAAGCTAAGAGTTATCAACTTAGAAAGTTGTTTAAGGAGGATAAAAATAGAAAAGAAAACTTTTCTATATGTCTTGATGAATTGTCTGTAGATTTTTCTAAAAATCATATAACAAAAGAAACTCTAAGTAAACTTATTTCTTTAGCGGATGAGGTAGACTTGAAGGATGCTATAGAAAAATATTACACGGGTGATAAGATTAATGTAACTGAAGATAGGCCAGTGCTTCATACGTTGTTAAGAAGTAATTGTAATGATTCCGTTTATGTTGATGGCAAAGATGTAAAACCTGCAGTTCAAACTGTATTAAGAAAAATTAAAGCCTTTAGTAATAAGGTCATTTCAGGAAAGTGGAAAGGGTATACAGGTAAGGCGATAACTGATATTGTTAACATAGGTGTAGGGGGCTCAGATTTAGGTCCAAAAATGGTTGTTGAAGGGCTAAAGTTTTATAAAAATAAATTAAATACGCATTTTGTATCGAATGTTGATGGAGACCATGTTTTTGAAATATTAAAAACTTTAAATCCCGAAACAACTTTATTTATAGTTGTTTCAAAATCATTTAGTACAAAAGAAACCATTACTAATGCGAATACTATAAGAGATTGGTTTTTAAAGTCAGCAACTGTTTTTGATGTAGCTAAGCATTTTGTAGCTGTGTCATCAAACATTGAGGCAGTATTAAACTTTGGAATAGATAAGAAAAATGTTTTCCCTATGTGGAAATGGGTAGGAGGGCGTTTTTCTCTATGGTCAGCTGTTGGTTTATCTATAAGTTTATCTGTTGGGTTCGATAATTTTAAGCGCTTATTAAATGGTGCTGAAAAAATGGATATTCATTTTAGAGAAGCTGATTTTGATAAAAATATACCTGTAATCTTAGCATTGCTGAGTGTTTGGTATAACAATTTTTTTGGTTGTGATACTGAAGGCGTTTTTGTGTACTCCCAATATTTAAATAAATTACCAGAATATCTTGAGCAAGCTATTATGGAAAGTAATGGTAAAGAGGTAGATAGAAATGGTGAAGAGGTTACTTATGAAACTGGGACGATAGTGTGGGGTGGA
Source organism: Tenacibaculum sp. nBUS_03 (assembly GCF_051201695.1). GTDB lineage: Bacteria > Bacteroidota > Bacteroidia > Flavobacteriales > Flavobacteriaceae > Polaribacter. Next base: position 2,726,413 of record NZ_CP179214.1, read on the forward strand.
ACAGGAACTAATATGCAACATGCATTTATGCAGTTGTTACATCAAGGTACAAAATCTGTTCCTTCGGATTTTATAGGCTTTGAAGAGTCTTTAAATGGATTAGTGAATCATCATAAAAAATTAATGGCTAACCTTTATGCGCAAACAGAAGCATTATCTTTTGGAAAAACAAAAGAAGAAGTGCATTTAGAATTAAAAACTAGAGGAGAATTTGAAAAAGTTAACAAGTTACTTCCATATAAAGTGTTTAAAGGGAATAAACAATCGAATACCATTGTGTTTAAGAAGCTTACACCTGAAGCCTTAGGAATGTTAATTTCTATGTATGAGCATAAAGTATTTACACAGGGTGTTTTGTGGAATATTTACTCTTATGATCAGTTTGGTGTTGAATTAGGTAAGGAATTAACAGAAAAAATACTAAATAGTTAAAATTTTGTTAGCAAAAATTGTTTCTAATCATTGAAAATAAGTGATTTATTTTAAGTTATCTTAAAAAATGTTAACGTTAAGTTAATATTGGTAAAATTAAAAATAAGGAATTTTGCCAAGCATTTAATAACAAATTAGATTAGATAATGAAAAAAATTAAAAATGTATTACTTGTGGCTTTGTTTTTTATAACTGCTACAGTTATAGGACAAACCAAGATTACTGGTGTTGTGGTTGACGAAATGGGGGAGCCATTACCAGGAGCAAATGTTCTAGTTAAAGGAACTACAAATGGAGTTGGAACTGATTTCAATGGTAAGTTTACATTGAGTTCAAAATCAAATTCAGGAGTAGTAGTGGTTTCTTTTGTTGGTTATGATACTAAAAATGTATCTTTCACATCTGCTAAAACTAACTTAGGCCAAATTCAATTAGAACCATCTAATGTACTAGGAGAAGTAATTATTACAGGTGTAATTGATGTTGCAAAAGATAGAGAGACTCCAGTAGCAGTTTCTACTATTAGAGCTGAAGAAATTCAAGAAAAATTAGGGTCTAAAGAGTTTCCAGAAATATTAAACACAACTCCTTCTGTTTATGCAACAAAACAAGGTGGTGGTTTTGGAGATGCTAGAATTAATATTAGAGGATTTGATCAGAGTAACACGGCTGTAATGATTAATGGTATGCCTGTAAATGATATGGAAAATGGTTGGGTGTATTGGTCTAATTGGGCTGGTTTATCAGATGTTACCTCTGCTATGCAAGTTCAAAGAGGTTTGGGTTCATCTAAATTAGCAATTTCATCAGTCGGTGGAACTATCAATGTATTAACTAGATCTTCTGATAAGAAAGAGGGAGGAAGAGTTTATGTTGGATTAGGGAATGATAATCGGTTAAAGACAACTGTGTCTTACAATACGGGTGTCTTAGAAAATGGAATGTCTGTTTCAGCTTTATTTGGAAGAACTAATGGAGATGGTTATGTTGATGGAACAAGTTTTGAAGGGTATAGTTATTATTTAGCATTAGGATATAAAAATGATAATCATGATTTTCAGTTTACAATTACTGGTGCTCCACAAAGACATAATGGACGTGGATTTGCACCTTCAATAAATGATTATATTAAATATGGTGGAAATAGTAATGAGCCTAATAGAAGATATAATTCTGATTGGGGATATAGAAATGGTAAAGAAGAAACTTTTGGAGGGAACTTTTATCATAAACCTATAGCATCTTTAAATTGGGATTGGAATTTAAATGATAAATCTAAAATTTCTTCTGTTTTATATGCTTCTTTAGGAAGAGGTGGATCAGTTGGTGCAATAGGTAGAATTAGAGGGAAGCAATTTTTTCAACTTAGAGACAGTAATGGGTTATATCGTTTTGATGATATAATAGCTTATAATTCCGGGGATACGGTTGCTGATATAGGGACTAGAGATGTTTATTCAGGTGATGCAGGTGGGCCAACCTCTATTAATGGTAAGTATATTAACGGTAACAATAATCCTGGTCAACATTTTCCTGGAGACAAATCATGGACAAGAGGTTCTGAGAATGGTATTTCTCAAAGATCATCTGTGAACTCACATAACTGGTTTGGTATAATTTCTAATTTTAATACTGAATTAAGTGAAGAGTTAACTTTTGATTTTGGGGTTGATTTAAGGACTTATAAAGGGATTCACTACAGAAGGCTAGTAGATTTATTAGGGGCTGACGCATATATAGATAATGATAATATTAATGCTTTAGGAACCGTTATTACGCAAACTAATGAGGCATCAATAGGTAATGTTTGGAATGTATTTAAAAGCGTCGATGACGAACAAAAAATTGATTATTATAATGAAGGAAAGGTTAATTGGTTAGGAGCTTTTTCTCAATTAGAGTATAAAAAGGATGATATATCTGCATTTATTCAAGGTGCTGTTTCACGTCAAGGATTTCAAAGAATTGATTACTTTAATTATTTAGATTCTGATCCAAATCAAACTTCTGACTGGCAAAACCTTTGGGGAGGTAATATTAAAGGTGGAGTTAACTGGAATATAAACGAAATGCATAATGTATTTGTAAATGGGGGGTATTATTTAAAGCAACCTAATTTCGATGCTGTTTTCCCTAATAGAACTAATAATGATGTAAATGAAGGCTTAACTAATGAGAAAGTTTTAGGTCTAGAAGTTGGTTATGGATTTAGACATGAAAATTATAAGGTAAATGTAAATCTATATAGAACTTCATGGAAAGATCGTTTTTTTAGTAGTGCAGTAACTTTTAATAGAGGACTTTCTAATGAAGTTAGAGGAACAGCTAATTTACAAGGAGTAGAACAGATTCATATGGGAATGGAAATAGATGCTACTGCTAACTTTGGACCTTTAACTATTAATTTAATGGGATCAATAGCTAATTATGAGTATGGAGCTGATGTTACTGCAACGTATTTTGATCAAAATAATGACCCTATTTTAGTAGGAGGAACACAACAAGTAAATACATTATATTTAGATGGGAAAAAAGTTGGAGATGCACCTCAAACGACATTTAGGCTGGGATTTGACTACAAAATAATGGAAGGATTAAAGTTTGATATTAGCAATTTCTATGTAGGTGATTTATATGGTGGAGGAATAGATCCAGAATCATTTGGAGTACAGAATAATGCATCTGCTGCTGATATATTGGAGGCTAAGAATAGGCAAACTATTAGTTTACCCGGTTATTCGTTAATAGATACAGGTTTATCTTATAAGTTTAAATTTAGAAATAGTTCATCTGTAGGAGTAAGATTTAACATTAGTAATTTAACTGATGAACTTTATATTTCTGAGTCTGATACTAATACTGAAGCTAAAGTGGGTGATACAACATGGAGAGGTGTAAATACCAGAAATAGAGTATACTTTGGTTTAGGAAGAACTTGGAACATTGGACTTAAATATACATTTTAATTTAATTACTAATTAAATAAAATTTAAAACCACCTCATATGAGGTGGTTTTTATATATACATAAATTTAGTAAATTTGTGCCCAATTAAAATTTAACAAAAGATGATTAAGAGTAATAATTTATTTGGTTTTTTGATAGTGTTATTTTGTATTTTAACTAGCACTACAAAAACTTTTTCAAAAGATAATTCCCCGATTACTTCTACAGATAAAACATCTAAAATTAAATTACAAGATGATGTAATTGAATATACTTTAACAGATGCTGATTATGCTTTAGTAGGTAATGGTTTTAGTAATTTTGATATAAGAGAAGGATATGATGAAGAAACAGTAATGGTAAGATTGGCTAAAATAAGTAAGATTTTATTAAATAATTTCCCTGACCATAAAAAAGGTCAAAAATTAGCAGTTTCTTATAATGTTTGGAAACCCGGAGATGATGTGTTTGTAATGAATGTAGAGTTTAACGGAACTAAATACGTTTTGCAAAAAAAATAAAAGGTAACCAATTAATCATTAAACAATGAAAAAGCTAGATATTTTTATATATCTAGCTTTTTTGTTTTTTAATAATTGATAAGAATAATAGAGTAGTGTTTAATAAGCTCTTTTATCATTTCCTTCATAAAAATTAATAAAAGCTTGGTTTACAACTCTATGACCTCCATCAGTAGGGTAATCTCCTGTAAAGTACCAATCACCTAAGTTTTCTGGGCATGCTTTGTGTAATTTACTAACGGGTTGATAAATAACTTCAACACTTGATTTAATTTCTGGAGTTTTAAGCATCTCTGCTATTTTTGCAGAAATTTGTTCGTCAGTAAAAGGAGCGTACACCTCTTTTACATAATTAACAATATCTTTATCAACATTGTTTTGTTGCTCTATACACTTCTGATACACATCATATACTATATGGTATTGGTTTGTCTCTTTAAGTAGCTCTAAAGCGGCTTTAAAAGCTATAAAATCACCTATTCTTGCCATGTCTATACCATAACAATCAGGATAGCGAATTTGTGGAGCAGAAGACACAATTACAATTTTTTTAGGTTGTAGCCTGTCTAATATTTTAATAATACTTTTCTTTAAGGTCGTTCCACGAACAATGCTATCGTCTATAATAACTAAATTATCAGTAGGCTTTACAACTCCATAGGTAACATCATATACATGAGCAACTAGGTCGTCTCTACTACTATCATCTGTAATAAAAGTTCTTAGCTTAGCGTCTTTAATCGCTATTTTTTCAAATCGCGGACGAGAAGATAAAATTTCAATAACTTTTTCTTTTGATAGTTTACCACCACCTGCTAAAATAGCATCTGTTTTTTGTTGATTTAATACATCTTCAGCAGCTTCCATCATTCCAAAAAAAGAGGTTTCAGCTGTATTGGGTATATAAGAAAAAACGGTATTTTTTATATCATTATTGATAGATTTTAATACTTCAGGAAACACAAATTTCCCTAAATTTTTTCGCTCTTCATAAATACTAGCATCGCTACCTCTAGAAAAATAAATACGCTCAAAAGAGCATGCTTTTTTAGGTCTTTGTTCAAGAATAGGAGCCATTGTAGTTTTTCCGTTTTTCTTAATAATCAAAGCATGACCTCTGTCAATTTCTTTGATTTTATCAATTTGAACGTTGAAAACTGTTTGAATTACTGGGCGTTCAGAAGCAACTACTACTACTTCATCATCTTGATAATAAAAAGCAGGTCTTATAGCTGCAGGGTCTCTTAAAACAAATGCATCACCATGTCCTAATAAACCAGCCATTGCATATCCTCCATCCCAATTTCTTGATGAACGTTTTAAAATGCGTTGTATGTCTAGGTGCTCTTCAATATATGGAGAAGCATCTTTTTTGTTTAAACCAACATCTTTAGCTTTTAGGTATGTGTCAGAAACTTCGTCCTCCAAGAAGTGGCCTATTTTTTCCATTACTGTTACAGTATCGGTAGATTCTTTTGGATGTTGCCCTAAATCAATTAATTCTTTCATTAATTGTTTAGAGTTCGTCATATTAAAATTACCAGCAACAATTAAACTTTGGTGTCTCCAGTTACTTTGACGAAGAAAAGGGTGAACATTTTCAATACTATTCCCTCCAAAAGTACCATAACGAACATGACCTAAAAATAAATTTCCTATATATGGCATATTTTCTTCTTGCCATTGAACATCATCAATTTTATCAGGATTTTTTTCAAAAATTCCATTGATTCGTTCATTGACTTGACCAAAAATATCTTGTATTGGTTGCGATTTATTTGAGCGAACTCTACTAATATATCTTGTTCCTGGTTCTACATTGAATTTGATACTTGCCATTCCAGCTCCGTCTTGACCACGATTATGCTGCTTTTCCATAAGCAAATACATTTTATTAACTCCATAAAATGCGGTACCGTATTTTTCCTTGTAGTATTCTAAAGGTTTTAATAGCCTTACCATGGCAATCCCACATTCATGTTTTAAAGCGTCGCTCATTTATAAAAGTGTTTATTAGTTGTGTTTGTTAGTGTTGTTATGTATAAAAAAATCCGCAGTTTATCTGCGGACTTGTATATTATGATAATTCTATGTCAAATTGCGTTAACTCTTTAAACGCTTGTAAGCGTTCTTGAACTTCGTCTTTCGTAAGTTCTTCCATTCGTTGGGTTCCAAACTTTTCAACACAAAAAGAAGCTAAGTTTGAACCATAAATAATGGCATTTTTCATATTCTCAAACGAAATATCTTCAGTTTTTGCTAAAAAACCACAAAAACCACCAGCAAAAGTATCACCAGCACCAGTTGGGTCAAAAACTTCAGCTAAGGGTAAAGCAGGGGCAAAAAACATTTTCCCCTCATTAAATAAAAGGGCTCCGTGTTCTCCTTTTTTAATTACCACATATTTAGGTCCCATTTCATGAATTTTATTAGCTGCATTTACTAAAGAATATTCACCACTTAATTGTCTAGCTTCTTCATCATTAATAGTAATTACATCAACACGCTTTAAAACTTCGTGTAAATCATTTAAAGCAATATCCATCCAAAAGTTCATAGTATCTAAAACTACTAAATTTGGTCTTTTATTCATTTGATCTAGAACAGAAGCTTGAGTTAATGGGTGTAAGTTACCTAACATTACAATTTCTGAATCTTTGAAAACTTCGGGAACTACTGGTTTAAAATGTTCTAAAACATTTAATTCAGTAATAAGAGTATCACGAGAATTCATGTCATTATGGTACTTACCACTCCAAAAAAACGTTTTACCATCTTTAATAATCTCTATTCCATCGGTATTAATTCCTTTATTCTTCATCATAGTTAAATATGATTCAGGGAAATCGCCACCAACGACAGAAACCACTCCAGTTTCAACGCCAAATTGAGCAGCAGCCAAACTTACAAATGTTCCTGACCCTCCTAAAATTTTATCTGTTTTACCAAAAGGTGTTTCAATAGCATCAAAAGCTACAGTACCTACCGCTAATAATTTACTCATAAGTTTAATTTAACCTTTCCAAGAGGAAAGAACTTTTACTTTTTTAAGTCAGATTTTATAATGATACCTAACAAAAATTAATAATTATATTCACTTTATTTTTTAAAGACATAAAAATGCCTTTTTTGTCGTAATTTTGCATTTTTAATACAAAACCAGTATTTGACTGTGCAAAAATAGTTTTAAAAAATGACTATCAAAGAAATACAAGAAGAAATTATTGATGAGTTCTTAATGTTTGAAGACTGGATGGAACGTTATGAATATATTATTGAGTTAGGTAAATCATTAGCTTTAATTGATGATACCTACAAATTAGAAGAGAATCTAATAAAAGGATGTCAATCTAAAGTATGGTTACATTCTAACTTAAAAGGAGATATTGTTACTTTTACTGCTGATAGTGATGCTATTTTAACCAAAGGTATTGTGGCATTATTGTTAAGAGTTTTTTCAAACCAAACACCTAAAGCTATCATAGAAGCTGATACTGGCTTTATCGATGAAATTGGACTGAAAGAGCATTTAAGTCCAACAAGGGCAAATGGCTTAGTATCTATGGTTAAGCAAATAAAAATGTATGCGATAGCTCAACAAACTAAACTGACAAACTAAAATACTAAATTATGACAGAAGAGAATTTAGAAGATTTAGGAGATAAAATAGTACGCGTAATAAAAACAATTTTTGATCCTGAAATCCCTGTAGATATTTATGAATTAGGATTGATTTATGATGTTTTTATTTCAGATGAAAATGATGCAAAAATTTTAATGACGTTAACATCTCCTAATTGTCCCGTAGCTGAAACTTTACCAGTAGAGGTAGAAGAAAAAGTGAAAACGTTAAAAGAAATTAACAATTGTGAAGTAGAAATCACTTTTGACCCTACTTGGACTCAAGATATGATGAGTGAAGAAGCAAAGTTAGAGTTAGGACTCTTATAAGTATACAAATGGCTGAAGAAATTGTAAATAGAGTAGCAAATAGTAAACTTATTACTGTTGATTTAGAAGATTATTACCCAAAAGGTGCTAGGGTTGTTTTTGATATTAAAGATTGGCTTTTTCAAGAGTTAATTTTAAAAGAAAAAGACTTTAGGCAGAATGTTAAAAATCATGATTGGTCTCAATATGAAAATTCTTATGTTGCTTTAATTTGTAGTTCAGATGCTATCATTCCTTCTTGGGCATATTTGTTGTTAACTACTGAATTGTCGCTTTATGCTAAAAAAGTAGTAATTGGTAATTTAGAGCTACTTGAAACTGTTTTGTATCAAAGAATAATAAATGAACTTGATGTTAGTAGTTTTAAAGATAAGCCTGTAATAATTAAAGGGTGTGCTAATAAACCTATCCCCCCTTCTGCATATACTTTGCTAATTGAAAAAATTCAACCTACAGCAAAAACCATTATGTTTGGTGAAGCATGTTCAACAGTACCTTTATTTAAAAGAAAATAATTAATCTTATTTGTAAAGCAATTGTAAAATGAAGAAAATTCTTTTTACGTTATTAATTAGTTGTTCATTAATTAGTCTTTCTCAGGAAAAAAAAGATAGTATTTCAAAAAAATGGGATGTAACAGGTAAGCTCGTTTTTTTGTTTAATCAATCTACATTCTCTAATTGGGTTGCTGGTGGTAGCAATACTATTGCTGGAAATGTTGCTATAAATTATGACTTTAATTACAAGAAAAGTAATTGGCGTTGGGATAATAAAGTTACTTCAATTTATGGATTAAGTTATGTAGATGGTCAAGGAATAAGAAAAACAGGTGACCGTTTTGAATATAATTCTCTTTTGGGGTTGAAGGCAAATAATTATTGGTTTTTTTCTTTTTTAAGCAATTTTAAAACTCAATATTCAAGAGGATACGATTATAAAAAGACACCCAAGTTACCTATTTCAGATTTTTTATCACCTGCTTATTGGAGTTTTGGACCAGGTATGTTGTGGAAAAAATCAGATAATCAAAAAATAAATATAGCGCCAGCTACGTCAAGGTTTACCTTTGTTTCTGACGAGTTTTCAGGAAAGTATGGTGTGCCTCTAGGAGATAATTCAAGTTTTAGTTTAGGGTTTGATTTATCTGCATATTTTAAGTTTGATGTTATGCAGGATGTACAAATGGAGAATATTTTAACTGTTTACTCTGATTATTTAAATAGCCCTCAAAACATTGATATTGATTACCAAATGAGGTTTTTTATTAAGGTAAATGAGTATCTTTCTATGAATTTAGGTTTTCACGCTGTAATAGATGACAATGCATCTAGTAAAATACAGTTTAAACAAGTGTTTGGTTTAGGCTTAAATTATATTTTTCATAAAAGGTGACTTTTATAAAATAAGCTTGTCTTAAGTAAAAGTAAAGGTGTATTTTTATACACTTAAAATTTAAAATATTTTAAAAGTGATGAAAAAAATAGTAACTATCGCCATTTTATTTGGAGCGTTAATAGTTAACGCTCAAGAAAAAAAAGAAGAACCAAAAGAAGGTTGGAAAAAAGGAGGGAACATTTCCTTTTTATTCAATCAGTCTGCATTTAATAATTGGTTAGCTGGTGGAGTGAATAATATCTCGGGAACATTAGGGATAAATTACGATTTCAATTATGTTAAGGGAGATTGGACTTGGGATAATAAAATTATTGCTTCTTATGGGTTAACAAAAATAAAAAATGAAGGAGCTAAAAAAACAGATGACCGTTTAGAGCTTAACTCTTTAGCCGGTAAAAAAGCTTCAGGTAATTGGTTCTATTCTGCTTTTTTTAATTTTAAAACTCAAATGTCTTCAACTTATGCTGGAGATGTTCAGCAATCTCACTTCTTTTCTCCTGCTTATTTTCAGTTTGGACCAGGTATGCTATGGAAAAAATCGGATAATCTAAAAGTTAATATTGCACCAGCAACTTCAAAGTTAATTGTTGTTGATAAACAATTTACTACCGGTTTACCTGCGGGGGTTAGTTACTTTGGTGTTAAGTCTGGAGAAACTACTAGATATGAACTTGGAGCGTCAATAAATGGATATTATAAGATAAATATAATGGAAAATGTATCTGTTGAAAACATTTTAAATTTATATAGTAATTATTTAGATGAAGCTAAAAATATTGATATTGACTACACAGTTAACGTTGTAATGAAAATCAATAAATATCTTTCTGCTAATTTAGCGCTACAAACAATCTATGACGATAATGCATACGAAGGTTTTCAAACAAGAGAAGTTTTTGGTTTAGGAGTGAACTATAATTTCTAAACAAATAGAAAAACAATATTTAAAGACTGTCTTTTTAGACAGTCTTTTTTTGTTATAATTTGTATACATTAAATTCTAGCCTAGAAAGTAAAAATTGTTTTTGGCATAAAATTTGGAAATGCTTAAGCATAACCATAATAATTAGTGCTTATGAAACGTATAAAATTACTTTTACTATTAATAATAGCAGGAACAACAATAACCTCATGTGTTATTGTAAATGATGAATTTATAGATGATACCGTTTCATTAAATGAGTTTATTTCTAGTTACGATTTATGGTACATTGATTATCACAAAACAGAAGGACGTGGTGATGTTCCTTTTATATCAAAAGCTTTCACAGTATCATTTTTAAACGGAAGAATGTATGCAAATAATAATATTGCAGATATAGGGAAAACAGGAAATGGACTTGGAATCTCAGTTGGTAGATATAATGTTTTTAATAACATCCTTGAAACAAGTCATAGCTTAGATGGAAATTATGATTTTGAAGTGATTCAATTATCTGAAAATGAAATAAAAATTAATTATTTGTCACAAAATGTTAGTTATTATTTGGTGGGGTACCAGGTTAACAACTTTGATTATAATAAGTTGTTTTATGAGAATATAGAATATTTTTTACAAGAATATATAGCTTGGGAAAGAACTGATACAGAAGGAGGAACCCCAAATGTATTTGATAAAGAACATTTTTTGCAATTTACACCAGAAAATGATGTGACTTTTTATTCTTCACATGACATGTTTGGCACAAATATTGATAACATAAGTTGGGATTTCATCGGAAGTTATGAAGTAGCTGATGTTATTGGCTATAATGATCTTAAAGTTTTAACACTTAATTATGATGGTGGAGATACTGAGAAATTTGATTTAAGCGTTATAAATGATGAAACAGTGTCTTTATATCATTGGAGATCTAAAACAAGGTATACATTTTCTGGAAGAGGATTTGTACAATATTTAAAAGGAGAAAAGAAAAGAGGTACGAAAGCAGTTGTAAGGAACAGTGGGAGAAAACGTACTAAGATAAAAAGACAAACTGTTCAAAGAATGGTTTTAAAATAAAGTTTGGTTAGTTGATTTTTGGTTGGTTATTTTTAATAACCAATTGAAATAAACCGCTCCGGTAGGGGCGGTTTTTTTGTTTTTTATATCCCTTCGTTTACATAAAAAAATTATCTTTATAAAAATTACAAAAAATGAAAAAAACTGCTTTTATAACAGGTGCTACATCCGGAATAGGAAAAGCAACAGCTGTGTTTTTTGCTAAAAACAATATAAACTTGATTCTTTGTGGAAGGCGTAATGAGAAGTTAAAAATTCTTCAAAACGAACTGTCAAAGTATACCAAAGTACATACATTACAATTTGATGTTCGTTTTAAAAATCAAGTAGAAGAAGCGATTAATAGTTTACCGGATGACTATAAGAAAATAGATATCCTTATTAATAATGCTGGAAATGCGCATGGATTGCATTCTATCCAGGAGGGGAGTATTGAAGATTGGGATGCTATGATTGACGGTAATGTAAAAGGTTTATTATATGTTTCAAAAGCGATCATTCCTCAAATGGTTGAACGTAATGATGGGTTTATTGTGAATATAGGCTCTATCGCAGGAAAGGAAGTGTATCCTAATGGCAATGTGTATTGTGCGTCAAAATTTGCTGTAAATGCTTTAAATAAAGGAATGCGTTTAGATTTAAACAAGCATAATATTCGTGTATGCGCTATACATCCTGGTTTGGTTGAAACAGAGTTTTCAGAGGTGCGATTTAAAGGTGATACTAATAAAGCTAAAACTGTTTATCAGGGGTATAAAGCTTTGCAAGCTGAAGATATTGCGGATATTATTCATTTTGTTGTAACTAGACCTTATCATGTTAATATTGAGGACTTAATAGTGTATCCTACAGCTCAAGCGAGTGCCACAGTTTTAAATAAAAACTAGTAAAAGTGATTAATAAACGGCTTTTAATTAAGAACTTACTTTCTAAGAATGATGAAAATAGCTTTTATGATAAGAAGCAACAACTTTCATTAAGCTCAAGAGAAGGTAAGGCTAAGTTTATAAAGCATGTTTGTGCACTTTCTAATTCTAATCCACATAACAATTCATACATAGTTATAGGAGTAGAAGATGAGAAAAATAAAATTATTGGTGTTGATTTTTTTGATGATAGTAAAATTCAAAATTTAGTGAATGCCTATTTAAATAATCCGCCAAAAATTGAATATGAAAACGTACCATTCCCTAGATTACCTCGCTATAAAGTAGTAGGATTAGTTACTATATACCCTAATAATGAAATGTCATCATTAAAAAAAATAGCATGGAAGTACCCAAAAGGAGCTGTTTTTTATAGAAGGGGAAGTAATTCAATACCTGTTGAAGGTTTTTTTGAACTCAAAAATACCAATAAACCTGTTGTTGAAGCTATTGAAAAAAATGCTAGAAATAACATAGAGCTAACATTGAATGGTGTTTTTGATTTCTTTAAAAAGCATAAAAAAGAATACAATCCTCAATATAAGGTGTTTAAAGAGCAGTTTGTGTTGTGCTGGGCTGGTAAAGAAACGCTAATCAATAAAGAAGTATATTTCTCAAGAGTAGATATAGAGTTGGTCAATGAGCAAGTACGATTATTTTTTTCTGATTTAGACGATGTTCAAATTTCTTACAACGAGCATTCATTTATTATAACTGAATATATTTTATTAGGCATAGATACTAGTGAAAAAAGGTATCCATTAGAGAAAACAATTATTCACTTTAAAGATAATGGAATACACGATATTGCTACAGAGTTTTTGTTTGAACCACCTCAATTTAATAAAAAAATATTATATCATATTTATAATATTAATAATAGTATCGTCTCAAAAATTGAAAAAGGAATTTCTTTAACTTTAACTGAGAAAACAGATGTTTTAAAGCTCCCTACATCCTTTTTAATTTGTCATTTAAATGGTTTTTTTAAAGCTTCTGAACAATTAAAGAAGGCAAAAAACTACATTCGAGACTTAGAGGATAAGTCTACCTATATTAAATATAAGGAGGCACTTCGAATTATTCGAAAGGTAAAATATAATTAGCATAAAATTATCGCCTACCTCGTTTATAATTTCGATAATACAAGAAGACTAAAAATTTAAATAAAATTCAATTTAGAGAATTTTTTTTGTAAGATTTTGCTGTCGTTAACGCCTAGCCATTTATCTAAAATAGTAGCGTATACTTCTCTAAAATCAATACTGTAATTTAGATCTCCATTATTATCAAGGTTGGATAAGTCGGCCACAGGGTTATACATTCCCTGTTTTTTCAAGTTTTTTCCAATGACGAATACATTATTAGCAGTACCATGATCAGTGCCATTAGCAGCGTTTTGTTCTACTCTTCTTCCGAATTCAGAAAAGGTAAGGATGAGAACGTCTTCTAATGCGTTAGACTTCTCTAAATCCTCTACAAAAACTTGGATAGATTTAGCATACATATCTAATAAACGAGCTTGTCTATTCATTTGGTTTGCATGGGTGTCAAATCCGCTGAGGGCGGCATAGTAAACTTGGGTTTCCAAGCCAGAGTTGATGAATTCTGCAATGGTTTTCAACTGTTTTCCAAACACATTATTTGGATAGGTCATTTTAGATGCTTTTGTTTGACTCTTTTCATAAATATAGGCAGCAGACGACTTCGCATCAATCATAGTGTTGTATAAATATCCTAAATTGTGTTCATTCAAATGTTTTGTGTTGTAATGTTCTAAAACGTCCTTGAAAAAAGGTTGTTTGATAGATTGGTAAAAAAGTTTAGGGTTCGTAATGGCTAAACCATTTTGTTGCTCCCCTTTCAGCATTAGAGACAAACTTTCGTCTACTTCAATCGCAGCAAAAGGTTTGGATTTGGTAGCGTCTAGATATCTACCAATCCATCCACTCTGAAGGTACTCGTTGCTATCACTTGCCGTTTGCCAAATATCTGTAGAACGGAAATGCGATCGATTTGGATTTGGATATCCCACGCCATTTATAATGCTTAGATAACCTTTGTCGTATAAGGATTGGAGAGGCATTAAACTTTTATGTAAACCTACTTCGTCGTTAAGTTGGAGCAGCTGGTTTTTACGAATTCCAATTTTTTGACGTTTATTGAAATAAATATCATTAGTGAATGGAACTACCGTATTTAAGCCGTCATTTCCACCTTTCAATTGAATAATTACTATTTTTTTCGCATTAAAAATTGCCTTAGCATTTTGTTCGTACGCACGAATAAATTGCGGTATAAAAAACATTCCTCCAGTTGCTAAGGAAGTTCTTTGTAAAAATTTTCTTCTATCCATCTTTTATTTTTTTAACAAAGTTGATATTCCGGTAAGGACATTAATTGTACACATAAGTCTTGTTTAGACAAGGAAGTGTTTTTGCTAATTAGTTGAAGCGTTCCAGCGTTAATAGGTCCGGAGAGTATATTTTTTATAAACGCTTCGGTAGTGCCATTGCCATAATTATCCCTAAAGATTTTCCAATTAGGATTACTTTTTATGAATGCTTTTTTTCGCAGTCTGTCGGAGCTGTAGTTTTTGATATTGTCTTTCAATCCACCTAGCTCCGAATAGGAAATTTCGGCATTATTTAGTAAGATAGAAGGGAGTCGCAGTCGGGTTACAATAGTATTGCTGTCTATCCAAGTTTTGCCTCCTTTCCACCCTGCAACATTAGGTGGTTTTAATAAAGTTTGCCCTAATAGTTTTTGTATAAGCAATTGGTGTTTTTGTTTTACTACAGAAAAAGGTACCGTATTATGAATACCAATAATAAGTTCTATTGGAGATTTGATCTTTGCTCCTATATTTTTTTTGTCGTAAAACCAATTCGATTCTAGTATAAAACGCATGAGTTCTTCTATATCATATTTTGAAAAGAAAACCGCTGTCATTTCATCGATATGGCTTTTATTAATTTCAGGATTTACAAAATAACGGTAAATTTTCGAACAGATATAGGTTGCACATTGTTTCTGACTTAATATAATATCGATGATTTCGTCTCCATTGAAATTGCCAGTTTTTCCAAAAAAAGTTTTCGTTCCGTAATCGTGATGTTTTTTGCGTAAGGTAAATTCACCCTTTAAATTATGGTTGTATCCAGTAAAAGCTCTAGCACTTTCTTGTATGTCTGTTTCGGTATAATTTCCTTGCCCCATAGTAAAGAGTTCTAGTAACTCTCTTGCAAAATTCTCATTGGGTTTTCTCTTTTTATTTTGTTTGTTGTTGAGGTAGGTAAGCATGGCGGGGTCTTTCGACATCGCTTTTACAAAAGCTCGAAAATCGCCAAGTGCATACCTTCGCAACATATTATTATATTGCTGGGTGAAGAGAATATTTTTGCTTTCACAAACAAAATGATTAGCCCAAAACAAGGTCATTTTTTCCCTTAAAAGTTCAGAAGGATTAGCTAATCTATGGATCCAAGCAGCATTTAATTCTCGAATTTTTTTTCTACTGATTTTCATCAGTTCCTTTCTTTTGCTCTTCTTTTTTACATCCGATGGGCGGAGTTGCGTTAAAAAGGAAGTGTCAATGGTTAAGGGGGTGAAATTTTTAGAAGATAGAAGAATAGATTGGACCACCTTTTCTTTGGGAATAGAGGTCAATTCTTCCAGCTTATTTGGTGTAATACCAAAACCAATTCTGTTGTATAAGTGTTGTATATGTCTTACTTCCATAGTAGTAAGACCCTTTTTTTTTGTAAAAGTTTAATCTAAAAGTGCTACAACTCTTGCTGGTGCTGCTGAGGCGCCCACAATTTTCAGTGGGAATACGGCAATTTTAAATCCTGTTAATGGCAGTGCGTCTAGGTTAACTAGCTGTTCCATATGACAGTACTCCTTGTTTTTTCCGACCAAATGCGCTTCCCAAAATAATTCGGAATTGTTTGTTTCTTTTGCTTTTTCAATGAGATACGGAAGTGGTAAATCCCAACCCCAAGAATCAATCCCCATCACTTTAATTCCGCGATCAATCAACCATTCTGTGGCAGCAGCACTCATTCCTGTTCCTTTTTTGTGAAAGTCTTTCGTACCATTATACTTGTCTCTTCCAGTTTTTATAAGAACAATCATATTTGGTTGTAGCTCTAGTTTGTTTTCCTCTAAGAATTTAGTGATATCTGGAATGGAGATAGGATCAAAATCAGCTTTATGTTTCATGTCAATAACGATTCCCTCACCGAAGCACCATTCTAAAGGAATTTCATCAATAGTTTTTGATTTTTTACCATTGGTAGTAGGAGCGTAGTGCCAAGGCGCATCGATATGGGTAGTAGAATGCACTCCCATTTTTTGGATTGTATCGTCTGCCCAACCCGAAAAGTTTTTAGGGAATAGTCGGAAGGGTAGTCCTAGTATTCGAATCAACCACTTGGCTTTCTTGTGCGGTTTATGTTTAATCTTGACCCGCATAAACCATGGATCTTGTTTGTTGAATTGAATAGGTTTGGACAGGTCAATAATTTTCATAATTTAAAATTTGGTCTAGAAACAAAAGTAAATTAAAAATCCTCACTTTTACATGGGGGTTTTTAATTTATTTATGCGTCATTTCAAATAGGATTTCACCACCATTTGCAATGGCATTATGCGGTAACAGCCAGTTATCCAGTTTTTTTCCATTGACCGTAACGCTTTTTACTAATGTATTTTCCTCACTTTGATTACTAGTACGAATATCTAATGTTTTTCCATTTTCTAAATACAGGGTAGCTTTTAAAATATTTGGACTTCCAATAGCATAATCAGAGGAGCCAGGAGTTACAGGATAAAATCCTAAACTACTAAAGATATACCATGCACTCATTTGTCCAGCATCATCATTTCCACATAATCCTTCTACCGTATCGGCATACATGGATTTTAGGATCATACGAACGCGTTCTTGTGTTTTCTCTGGATGCCCTGTCCAGTTATAAAGGTATGGAATATGATGTCCAGGTTCGTTTCCGTGTACGTAGTTTCCTATGATACCATCCCGTGTAATGTCTTCATGTTGTGCGATGTACTTATCTTCTATTTCTGTGGTGAACAATTGGTCTAGTTGTTTACTAAACTTTTCCTTGCCTCCCATCATAGCAATCATGGTGTCTATATTTTGTGGTACATACAATCCATAATTCCATGCATTTCCTTCAATAAATCCCTGTCCATGCGTATCCATAGGGTCAAATTTTTCTCTAAATTTCCCATTGGATAATCGTGGTCGCATAAAACCAATAGATGGGTCGTAAACATTTTTATAATAGCTTGCTCTCTCGAGATATTCTTTTTCGATAGATTGGTTGTTTGCTTTTTTTGCAATTTGAGCGATACACCAGTCGTTATAGGCATACTCTAAAGTTTTAGAAACGGAACTATGGCTTTTGTCGTCAGGCACATAGTGATAATCAATATAATCTCCTATGCCATCAAAATATCGAACAGTCGCGGTATTCGTTGCTGCGTTCAAGGCGCGATTCACATCAAAATCTCCAACATTTTTAGCTAGTGCGTCTGCGATCACGGAGGTGGCATGGTATCCAATCATACACCAGTTTTCATTGGCATAATGACTCCATATAGGTAACATCTTATGTACACTTTGTTCTTGATGTGCCAGCATAGACTTGATCATGTCGTTGTTTCTTTTTGGTTGTGTTAAGTTGTATAACGGGTGCAGTGCTCTGTAGGTATCCCATAAAGAAAAAATAGTATAGTTGGTAAAACCATTAGAGGTATGAATATTTTGGTCCAATCCTCGATATTGCCCATCTACATCTTCGTAGAGTATGGGAGATAAACTGGTGTGGTATAAGGCAGTGTAAAAGGTAGTTTTGTCTTTTTCAGAAATAGTTTCTATATCGATTTTACGTAGTTCATTATTCCATTTATTCTCTGTTTCTGATTTCGTTTGTTCAAAGTTCCAATGAGGAATTTCGGCTTCCAAGTTTTTTAGAGCGCCATTGGTACTAACAGAGGAGAGTGCAAATTTGACTTTTATTTTTTCACCTTCTTCGGTATCGAAATTAAAATATGCCCGGATATCTTTTCCTGCCATCTCCGGGAAATTTTCGTTTTGTTTGAACCTTCTATAAAAGCCATCATAGGTTTCACGATCGTATTTTTTATGGCCATAGCTTTGGAACGGTTTGGAGAATTGCATTGCAAAGAATACTTTTTTGGTTCTTGCCCATCCTTTTGTTTGCCTGTAACCGGTTACTAAGCTATCGTTTTCAACACGAATAAATGTCCAAACATTTTTATTCTTATGATGGTATACATTATACACCATGTCTAAAATAATATGCGAGTTTTCTGATTTTGGAAACGTATATTGATGAAACCCTACGCGTTCGGATGCCGTTAACTCTGCTTTTATATTATAAGTATTTAGGTCTACTTTATAGTAGCCGGGAGAGGCGCTTTCATTGGCATGCGAAAAGGTGGAATAAAATCCTTTTTGGCCGTCTTCGGAAGAAACAGGATGTAGATTTAATTTACCAGTTGTAGGCATTACTAAGAAATCCCCCAGGTCCGCATGGCCAGTACCGCTAAAATTGGTATGTGCGAAACCAATTATGGTAGAATCTTTATATTGATAACCAGCGCAGTATTCATACGTTTCTTTATTGTAGGAGCCATCTTTCTGAAACATGGGAGCAAAATTCGTTTGTGGACTCAATTGTACCATTCCAAAAGGTGCTGTAGCACCAGGGAATACATGCCCCATTTTACTGGTTCCAATAAATGGATTTACATACTTTGTAAAAGTATTAGTTGATTTTTTTTTAACTATATTTCTTGTTGATTTTTTTTGACAGCTTATTCCCAAAATGGATAAGGCTAAAAGAAGAATTGTTTTAATTGAAGGTTTCATGGTTTTTTAATAAAAAGGTGTTTATATTGCTAAAAAAACAAAAAAACACTAAAAAAACATTATAATAATGTTTTTATATCAATAATTGTTAATTTAAAACAAAATATTTTTTTTTGTTTGTTAATAAACAGTTAAACAATAAAACCTTGATAAAATCAAGGTTTTATTGTTTAAAGAAAATTTATTTTTATTATTTGCCACCATCAAGTTTATCCTGCCATTCCTTTAGTTCTTTCCATTTGCCTTCATAAGCAAGTAGAGCTTGTTTTGGCCAGGTTCCAGGTTTGTGTATTTTGTACCTGTCTCCTCCACTTTTAAGTACTTCTTGGCATTTTTCTATTGATGCTTCACTTAAAGATTTCCAAGTTTTAATTCCGAAATTATGAAAAAGACCTTCAATTTTTGGACCTATTCCTTCTACTACTTTTAAATCGTCTTGCTTTACTTTTTTACCAAAAGCAGCCTTTGCATCAGCAGGATTAAAAGGAACTATATTATCCGCTGCGTTGTTTGTTAAGGAAGATGAGATGTTTGCTTTTGCAGTTTTTAAACTAGTTTCTAAATTTAGAGCGTTTTTAGTGCAAATATCTAAGTTTGTTTGTAATGTGGATTTTGATTTTGAACAAGTTGCTAAGTCAGCTTCTAATTTTGCTATTTTATCATTCAGTGTATTATTGTTGCTTTTTTTACTGGTTCCTAATAAATATCCTAGAAAAGCACAAATGGCACCAACTAATAATGGAATTAACCAACAAGGTATAGGGTTTGCTAATAAAGTCATGTTTTAAATTTTTATGATTATTTTAATTAATAGTTACTTCAATTCTTCTGTTTTTTGCTTTGCCCTCTTCAGTTGTATTATCTGAAATAGGGTTGTTTTGACCTTTAGAAGTAGCAGTTATTTTTTGAGATGAAATTCCATTTTTAATTAAATATGTTTTTATGGAGTTAGCTCTTTGTAAACCTAGCTTCATATTTCTATCCTTATTTCCTGTATTATCTGAATGGCCAGTTACTTGAATTGTAACATCTAATTTATCAACACACTTAGATATATCTGCAAATTTTTGTCGTTGTTGGGGGGTTAAATTAATACTTGATTGCCCTGTTTTAAAGTATATAAGCAAAGGGTTTTCTTTAATGATTTCACAAGCTTTTTTCAAAGCTTCATCTTTATCATTTCTTAAATTTTTATCAGTTTTTGTGAAAATATCAAGTTGTAAAGGGCCAAATAAAACATTGTTGGCGTCAGGAACTATGTCGTTATTTAATTTTCCATACGTGTTAATTATTTTTGACGAAATGTTTTGAGAAACCATATAATTTTTAACTGAGTTAGCTCGAGCCAATCCTAAGTTAGGAAATGCTGAATTGTTAACTTCGTTATCCATATAATAACCAGTAATGTTAAGTTGCT
This sequence comes from Tenacibaculum sp. nBUS_03, assembly GCF_051201695.1. Taxonomy (GTDB): domain Bacteria; phylum Bacteroidota; class Bacteroidia; order Flavobacteriales; family Flavobacteriaceae; genus Polaribacter. Next base: position 2,746,925 of record NZ_CP179214.1, read on the forward strand.
TGTTTTTATTTGAGTCTAAATATTCTTTAATCATTGAAATCCCATTGTTTAAAGAACTAGATACAGAATCATGAATGGAAAAATTAGAGGTGTTGAAATTGAAATTTTCATTGATTTCATACGCAAAGTTTCCGTTCGTATCTTTAATACTTAAAGGTAGCAAAGTTGGGTGCTTAATTTTAGGTTTACTTACTTCTCCATTACTTGTTTGTTGTTCTTTTTGTGTAGGACTAGTACATTTTTCAGCATAGCAAACAGTACAACATAAATACCAATATAAAATTGATCCAACAATAATGGTTAGCAGAATACCTAATAAATAAATTGATTTTTTACTCATTAGTTGATTGTTTAAATTATTGATTGTTAAATTATTAAAAATTAATTGAAAAATAAAATTTTGTTTTTCACGAAATTTTAAGAGTTACTGCTAAATAAATGTTAAGATGTGTGAGTTACTGAAACACTTCTATTAAAATGAAGTCTTATAAGAAACATCATTTAAAAATAATCTCATGAAAAAAATATTTTTTACAGCATTAATCGTTCTTGTATCTGCTAACACAATTAAAGCGTCTAATACAGTAGAGGCACCAATAAAAAACTCTATTGAGTACATAAAACTTAGTACATTTTGCGAAATGATAAAACAAGGAAATTATGAAAGTGTAAAAGCTTTTATTAATAACGGAACAAATATTAATAGAAAATCTATGGGGTTAACCCCTGTAATGTTTGCTGCCAGATATAATAAAGTAAAAATACTTAAGCTTTTAATTAAAAATGGAGCTAAGTTAACTACAAAATCAAATAGAGGGTATACCGCTTTAGAGTATGCAAAAATGTCTAAGGCTAATGAGGCTTACGAGGTTTTAAAAGCAGCCTTAGAAAACAATTAAAACCAATTTATAATTATTTGAATGAAGACTGTCTATAATAGGCAGTCTTTTTTATTTAAATTAGCAAAAAAATTATAACATGACTTTATTAATAATCTTTGCAACTTTATCTATTCTGGTTTCTTTTCTATGTTCAATTTTAGAAGCTGTTTTATTAAGCGTTACACCAACTTTTGTTAACGTAAAAAAGAAAGAAGGAAAAGCATATGCTGAAGGATTAGAAGCTTTAAAAAAAGATGTAGATAAGCCACTAATTACAATTTTAACGTTAAATACCATTGCACATACTGTAGGTGCTATTTTAGTAGGTGTGCAAGCTGAACAATTACCGTATAAATTTGAGATTTTGGGCGTTAATATGGTAGGAATTGTTTCTACAATTATGACAATATTGATTTTAGTTGTTTCTGAAATTATACCTAAAACCATTGGTGCAACTTATTGGAAAGGGTTAGCTGGTTTTACAACTACAACATTAAAATGGTTTATTTTTCCTTTAAAATGGACTGGGATACTATGGGTTTTACAGTTAACAACGAAATTGATTGGAGGTAAAGGAGCTCATGGATCAAGTGTTCTGAGTAGAGAAGATTTTACTGCTATGACTGATATAGCTGAACAAGAAGGTGTTTTTCATGAAAATGAAAGTAATGTGATACGTAATATGTTAGGTTTTAAAGAAGTGCAAGCAAAGCATATTATGACGCCACGTACTGTTTTAAAATCAGCTGATGAAAATCAAACAATACAATCGTTTTTTGATGAACACAAAGCATTACGTTTTTCTAGAATACCTGTGTATTCTGAAAACCCTGATACTATTACAGGTTATTTTTTAAAAGATCAATTGTTGCTTTCATTAATTAATAACAAAGGAAGTGAGCCTTTAAAAAGTATTAAAAGAGATATTATTATTGCTGACAGAGACTTATCTATTCCTAACTTATTTGACAAACTTATAGAGCAAAGAGAACATTTGGCTTTAGTTGTAGATGAATTTGGTTCGGTAAGCGGTTTAGTTACTCAAGAAGATGTAATAGAAACGTTGTTAGGATTTGAGATTATGGATGAAAGCGATAATGTTGAAGATTTACAAAGCTTTGCTAGAAAAAATTGGGAAGAAAGAGCTAAACGACTAGGAATAGTTGGTGAGGATGAAGATAAAAAAAATGAATAAACTATTTTTCATACTATAAAAAAGCAACGAAGAGGTATGCAAAAATCTACCATTCCTAATGAAATGAAGAAGTCTTGGGAAATAAAGTGGGATAAAGAAAATTTTACAATGAGTTGTTAGAAAATCTTTTTTGCGCTAAATTATATAACCTAACTTTTTAAGTTGTTCTTTGTTTTTAATGTCAAATAAGGAGCAATTATGTAAAAGCTTTACATTTGTAGAGATGTCTATAACATTTTCATAGTCATGATCTGTTAATATAATTCCTTTTGATTTAGACTTCTTCTGAATCATTTCTTTTATAGCTTCTATACTTATGGGAGAAATCCCATTAAAGGGTTCATCAAGTAATACAAATTTTGATTTTGTATTTAAAATAATTAAAATTTCAATAATTCTTTTTTCTCCACCAGAGAGTTCCTGACTTTTATAGTTTAAAAAGGGCTTAATAAAATCGTTTTTATGTAAATCTTGTATATTTTCTTGATTGCAAAAAATATTGATTAGTGTTTTTATTTTATAATTATTAGGTAAAAAGTTATCTTGGGGTAAATAATTAATCCAACGAGAAGTTTCACATTGTTTTTGAATGATTATGTCATTTACTTTTTGAAACTTGAAATTAGCTTTTTCAATACCAAAAATTATTTTTAAGAGTGTCGATTTTCCTGAGCCATTTCTGCCTAATAATCCAATAATATCACCAGTTCTACATGAAATAAATAAGTTACTAAGTATAACTTTAGTATTATAGCTTTTAGAGATGCTATCTACATGTAAATAATCCATAAGTAAGCTATTAAAGTTGCTAAACAATTAACACAGATTGTAGAAACCCATAGTTTCGTTTTGTTTAAGCCAGAGTTGAAATAAAAAAAATAGTCATCGTTGCTCGATAACTCGTAATAAAAGTAGTGAAAGGCAATATTTACTGTGGAAAATAAGAAGGTAATTGTTAAGAAAGAAATTGCAGGAGATAGTGTAATATCGAAAATTTCTTTAAACATGTTTATTAAGGCATACCAAATAATTAATGAAAGTAGTACGGAAGAAAAAATGAATTTTCTTTGAAATAGTAGAATGAGTTTAATTTTTTTCATAATTCATCTTCTCTTTAATTTTTTAGAAACAAATTTTAAAAAATGTTTTTACTTAAGCTGTTAAAATATAGGTAATTGTTTTTGTGTATTATTTTATTTATGTTTGATGAAATTTTATAAAAAGTTTGATCAAGTTTTTATAAAATTAGCTAGCTAGAAAAAAGGAGGTGATTTTAAAAATAATTGCGCACATTTTCTTTTTTATTTTAAGATTTTTTACATACTCAAAAATGAGTTATGATGTTTGCCATTTTAAGAATGGAGTAATAATTAACTAAATTAAAAATTAATAAAATGAAAAAAGTATTTTTAACAGTAGCTTTATTTTTTGTTGCTGGAAGTATTTTAAATGCAACAAGTTCTTTTGAGAAAGATGAGATTCTTTTGTCTCAAAACTCAGCTGAAGATGGCGCTCACGTACATTGTAAAAGAGCAGCAATAAAAGAGGCTTATGCATTTGCGTATAAGCTTAATCAAGAACCTGATGTTAGTGTCTTTATGATTTATTATAAAGACTGTATGGGGTATGAGTAATTAATATACTCTTCGAGTAATGTTTTTATTACTCGAAGAGTTTTAGAATTTTAAAATATGAGATATTTAATACTATTAGTATTTTTTGTAAATACTAATTTGTTTTCTCAAGGAGAAAGTAGCATTGTGTACGGAGCAAAATTAAATTTAACTATTGAAGAAGTAAATGAGTTAAATAATAAAAATAAGCAAGCAAAAGTAGATGATAAAGTAACATTAGCTTTAAAAAGCATGATTAGAAATTCAACTGAAGTCGAAGGGGTTTTAGTATTTTCTAAATTAAAGTCTAATTATGAATTATTTGATGCTTTAGAAACTAGAGTAAAATTAGAGGTGTCATTATTAAAGAATATGGCGGGAGGAAATAAAATTTATTTTACATCATTATTTCCTCAAAAAAATCAAAAAGAAGATTGCAATACACTAGGAGAATGTTATGTTATAGAAAATGAAAAACCAATTTGGGAATTAACACAACAAACAAAAATAATTGGTAGTTATTTATGTTATAAAGCAATTCAAACTAATTCAAACAAAAAAAATAAAAAAACAATAGCATGGTATACTAATGAAATACCATTAGGCTTTGGTCCTGTTAATTACTATGGTTTGCCAGGTATGATATTGGAGGTTGATTCGTTCCCTATACTCTTTAAAGCTAAAACAATTATTCTTAACTCTAAAAAGAAAATAAAAGTCAGAGAACCAAAAGGAAAAGAAGTTACGAAAAAAGAATTCAAAAGTTTATTAAGAAAAGCTTTTCCCGACTTTTATAATTATAAAAAATGATTTTAAACTTACTAGGTTGAATTAAATGTAAATTTAGTTATGATTATAGTTAAATAGACTTATGAAGTATTTAATCCTATTATTATTTATTGTAAGTGCTTCCTTGTTTTCTCAAGAAGGTGAAATTGTTTATGGTATTAATTTAAATTTAACTATTGAAAAAATAAATGAAAGAGTTAAGAAGAGTAAACGAAAACTTAATCAAGAGGTAATAACTACTTTAAAAAAAATGGTTTTGAATTCTAGAGAAATAGAAGGAGTTTTATTATTTTCAAATATGATTTCAAATTATGATATTAATGAAAGTGTAAAAAATGAAGGAGTAAAAGGAGTTAGTTTTATTAAGAATGATGCTGGAGGTAATAACTTTTACCATACATCTTTATTGCTTCAAAAAAACAAACAAGAAAACTGTGAAATTTTAGAAGCGTGTTATGTAGTAGAAAATGAGAAACCTATTTGGGAGTTAACACAAGAAACAAAATATATTGGAGGTTATTTGTGTTATAAAGCGATTCAATCAAACTCTAAAAACAAGATTAAAAAACCAATAGCATGGTATACTAATGAAATACCACTTGGGTACGGACCTGCTGAATTTTATGGTTTACCAGGATTGATATTAGAGTTAGAAAAATCAACAATAACTTTTAAGGCTAAAAAAATTGTATTTAATTCAAAAAATAAAATAAAAATTAGAGAGCTTAAGGGAAAAGAAGTTACAAAAAAGGAGTTTAAAAGTTTATTAATAAAAGCATTTCCTGACTTTTATAATTATAAAAAATAACTTTTCTAAAGGAATGATTAAGCACGTTTTTTCAATAATTTTATTAACCTTTTCAGTAACAGTTTTTACGCAGAATTTTGAATTAAAAGGAATTGTGAAAGATAGTTTGGGAAGCCCATTGCTTTATGCAAATGTTATTGCAAAACCTAGAGACGTGACTAAAAACATGAGTTTTTCAGTTACTGATGAAAAAGGAAGGTATCGTTTAGAGTTAAAAACTAATGTTAACTATACGATTGATGTTAGTTATATTGGTTATAAAAAGGCATCTTTTGTAATTCTATCAAATAAAAACATTCAAAAAAGCATTATTTTAAAAGAGGCTAAAAATAAGTTAGAAGAGGTTGTTATAGAGCTTCCTGTTACTGTTAAAGGAGATACAACCATTTACAACACTCAAAAATTTATAAATGGTAAAGAGCGTAAACTTAAAAATATACTTAAAAAATTACCAGGAATTCAAATAAACAAAAATGGAGTAGTAACCGTTAAAGGAAAAAAAGTTACCAAAATGTTGGTAGATGGTAAACCTTTCTTTGGAGGAAACACAAAATTGGCAATTGAAAATATACCTGCTGATGTTGTTGCTAAAGTGGAGGCCATAGATAATTATAATGAAGTTGCTTTTTTGAGAGGATTAACTGACTCAAATAAATTAGCAATTAATATAAAGTTAAAAGAAGGTAAGAAACGTTTCGTTTTTGGAGATGTAGAAGCAGGAAAAGGAAATGAAGAGTATTACAAAAGCAATGCTAACCTGTTTTATTATGCTCCAAAAACTAATGTGAATTTCATAAGTAGTTCTAATAATATTGCTAAAAAAACATTCACCTTTAAAGATTATATGAGTTTTCAAGGCGGCTCTAATGCTTTGTTTAATAGTGGTTTTGATTGGAAAGGTGGAGATCTTTCACAATTTTTAGAGAATACTGATGTTATAAAAAGTAAAGAGCATTTTGGGGCTTTGAATATTAGTAATGTTGTATCAAGTAAATTGGATCTTTCTGGTTTTGTTATTTTTTCTTATACAAATACTAGTAGTCGGATAGTAAATAAAAATGAATATGCAGGTTTTCAAGAGTTACAAAATATTAGTACAAAAGCTATAAATACTTTAGGTATTGGTAAGTTTACTTTTGATTATACACCTAATAATAAGGAACAGTGGTTTTTTAAAACTCAGTTTAAAAATTCTGATAACAATAAAGATAATGGTATTTCTTCTATTGTTAATGCTATAGATAATAGAATTGAAGTTGAAAAAAAAAGTGGCGTTTCAAATTTTAATCAAAATGTAGAATGGCATAAAAAAGGGAATAGAAAACATACATATTCTGCTACAGCTAATTTTTTATTTGATAATAATATATTGAACTCTTCATGGAATACTAACCAGCCAATTTTAAATGGCATAGTTCCAGTTTTAAATAATTTAAGAGAGTTAAATATTAATCAATTACGAAAGACTAAGCAATATAATTTCACTACTATTTTTAAAGATTTTTGGGTGTTAAACCGCAATAATCATATTTATACAACCATTGGAAATACGTATCAAAAACAACAGTTTTTTACGGATGATTTTCAGTTGCTAACTAATGAAGTAACAAATAACTTTAGTACTAACAATTTTGGAAATGATACTCAATACAGTTTTCATGATTTATTTTTAGGGACACATTATAAATTTAAAACAGGGATTTTTACCTTTAAACAAGGAGTTTATTTGCATAAATATAATTGGAGTGTGGTTCAAGAACATATTATTAAAAGGAGTAAATGGAATTTACTACCTGATTTTTTAATGAAAATAGATTTTAATAAATCAAAAGGAATAACAGTAAGGTATAATTTAAAAACTACTTTTATGGATGTTTCTAAATTAGCAAATCGATTCTATTTGCAATCGTATAATTCTGTTTTCAAGGGGAATGAAAATTTAGAAAATGAATTATACCATTCAGTAAATTTAAATTACCATCGTTTTAGCTTTTATAAAGGACTTTTTTTTAATGCTAATATAAATTACACAAAAAAAGTAAAAGGTTATACTACCAGAGTTGCATTTCTTGACAATTTAAATGCATCTAAAACTGTAGATAGGTTTTTAACACAAGATTTGTTACTTAATCCTAGTGAAAATTGGAATGCTGCTGTTTTTTTTGAAAAAAGAATAAAAAAAATAAGATATAAGCTTTCAGGGGATTATATAAACTCTAACTATATACAGGATATAAACAACGTTATAGTAAAAAATGAAAGTAATAATTATTCTTTTGATATAGGGTTAGAAACTTTATTTGATAAATTACCTTTAATAAATATAGGATTTAGAAAAAGTATAGGAACTTATAAGTCAAGCAATATTACATCAAAATTTAGTGCAAATGAACCATACGTAGATATTGATTATGATTTTTTAAATGCATTTAAGTTGACTTTTGATTATAGTTATTACAATTATAAAAATCAAACAGTAGACCAAAGTAATAGGTATAGTATAACAAATGCATCTTTATTTTATCAGAAAGAAGATAGCCCTTGGAATTTTAAAATTACTGCTCAAAATTTAACAGATGAAACATTTAAACAGAGCAATAGTTTTTCAGACTATCTAATTTCTGATACTAGAACATACATAATGCCTAGAATTATATTATTTGGTGTAGGATACAAATTATAATTTAATTCCAAAAAGAACTCTATTCTCTTTTTGTCCATTAAAATTAGAACGTACAAAATCTACACGTAGAAAACGCCATTTTCCAAAACCAATATTATCTAAACCTAACGAGAACTCAGAGTAGGGTTTGTTTCCACCGGTAAATAAACCTTTAGCTCCTGCAACTAAATGAAAGTTTAATCGATTTAAAAGCGGAACTTTACTTAAAAGAGCACCTTTAAAATTTTGTTCAGCGTGCAATTCACCGTATTTATCATTTGTACTTAATTGATAATAAGGTAACGCCAAAAATCCATTTAAATAATTGCTATTTGGGGCTATTAATAATCTATTTCCATTAAAGTGAGCATAATCCATAAACGGAATATCTTTCTTTTCTAAAAAGATTCCACCTTTAATTTTGTACTTAAATCGTCCCCAAATACCAAGACCGATGTTTTGGTATAATTGTGAGTAAATAACATCTGAATTCCAATTACTATTTCCAGAGCCAAAATTCTTCTTATACCCAATGTATACTGAAGGATATCTTTTGTTACCAATATTTATTTTTCTGTTAGGATATGACCAATATTTTTGACCAAATTGTATAGAAGCACCTAAATTAAATGACCACATTTGATGAGGTGTAAAAGAACTACTAAAGTTAGACGGTTCAATAGGGTTGTTAGAGGTGTATTCTATGTTCTTTCTTGGGAATATTACAGAATTTGTGGTATTAAATAAAGGCTTTCTATCCGCAAATTCAAGACTTGAATTTAGACGTAGCCCATTAATTACTTCTTGAGAAAAAGATACTTTTGCAAAAGATTTTTCATAAATCTTCATGTAGTTTCTTTCAAATATTGTAGAACTTATAGTGTTCCAAAGTTTAGAAATAGGATTTTTAGCATTAAATTGACTTGTAGTTATTCCTCCAGAGATATTTAGAATAGGACGAGAAGTGTTATTCCATTTGTATGAGAAATACCCAGTAGGTCTAACTTTTTTATCGGAAAACCCATAATTAACAGCAACACCTGTACTAAACCTTTTACCTGTTTTGTTTAAACGTTTATTATAATTCAAGCCTAAACTTGAGTTGTATCCTTGAACAGTATTAAAATTTAAGTCTCCTAAGGGAGAAGATAAATTAACTGACCACTTATTGAACGTGTTATTATAATTATACCCTGTAAGAATATTAAGAGGTTTAAATTTATTTGATTTACGATCAATAGAGTCTAAATATTTTTTAGACTTTCTAATAACACTAATGCTATCTTTTAATTTGTAATCAGAAACCTCTTCAGTAGTTAAACTAACAGGTCTTTTAGTATTCCAATAAGCAGTATCTTTTTTAGTTGCATTTTCAGCAAATGTTAGTACTTCATTTGTGAATGAATTGCCACTAAAATTAGGGGTGAAATTGTAGTTTGAGTATGCAGCAGAAAAGCGACCATTAAAGTTACTCCCAAATATACCAGCATTAAAATCTATAGTTTGGGTTATCAAAGCCCAAGCCTTTATAGAAGGTACATAGTTGTAGTTTTGTTTAATATGTAAACTTTTAATAATTGGTACACCAACTTGAGCGCCAGTAACGCTAACATCAGCACCGTATACAGACCAATCATCTTCTACAATATAAAGAAAACCATTTAAAACAGGATCATTTTTTCTTTTAGGTATTAATTCAATTTTGTTAACGAGCTTACCATTTTTATTGTAAAATACACCTGTTAACTTGTATTTGTAATATCCAAAAGCCCCATCAGCTATTGGAGAAATCATTTGTTTTCCAGCTAAATTAAATGAGTTTTTATAAAAATCAAAGTTTACTTCATCGGCTTGGTTAAAACTTATACCATTATCTTGACCAGAAACCTTAGAGGCTACTATGTGTTCTTTAAATTTTTTTGGTTTTTTTTGATATGATATTTTTGAAATAGTTTCCGAAAGGTATATAATCCCACTACGTGTAGAATCTAAACCACCTCCTAAGTCTCCAACTTCTTGGCCTAAAATTTTTTTAGGCGCATTTTTAATTTTAAACACTCCTCGAGAATAAAAGTCTGAAGTGTATTTACCAAGCTTATCAGTATTCTTGTTTTTATTAGCAATAGTATTTCTAATAATCGCATTTGCTGGATTTTCTTTTGAATTAATTTGAACTTCATCTAAAGAAACTTGTTCTTCTTGAAGTGTAACGTTAAGAACAAAAGGTAATTTATTTATTGTTATGCTTTTTTTTGCTGTTTTATAACCTAGAAATTGAAATAAGATAGTGTAATTCCCTGGCTTTTCAATTTTTAAATTATAGTCACCATTGTTGTTTGTAGTAGTTCCAGCAATACTGTTTTCTAAATAAACACTAACAAAAGGAAGTGACTTTCCTTTTGTATCAGTAATTTTACCTTTTACCTGAGAAAAGCTAATAAAAGAGGAGAGTAAAAAAATAAAAGTAGTTATTTTCTTCATAATTCGGGTTTAATATTAGTGAGGTAACAAACTTAACAGATATAAAATCAGTAATATGACTACAAAATGTTAAAGATGTTACAAAGAAATCTTAAAAAGATAGACACATATTTTTTATAATTGGTTGCCTAAAGGATTATTTTTTTTAGTGTAAAATTTTAAGGGCTAAAAATGTATAGTATAAATTAATGACAAAGAAAAAAGGTTTCCTAAATTAAGTAGGAAACCTTCAGGTATTGTTGATTAAAGAATACTATTGTAGTTATTTCTTTTTCTTTTCTTTCTTCTTTTTACCAAATAAACCTCCTAGAACATCTTTTACCTTATTAACGGCTGCATCTTTAGTATTTGTTGAGGTTTTGGTGGTGTCTTTTTTAGAGTTTCCTAATAAATTCCCTAAGGTGTTATTAACTAAGTTGTCTTTTTGTTGTTGAATTAATTTTTGACTTAATTTTGAAACTGATGAAGATAAATCAGTGCTAACACTTGGAGATGTCATGTTCCCAGTAATAGTAGCGGTAACTGGTACTGTTATGTTTTGGTCTTTAGCACTTAATTTTGATAATAATCCAGATACTTCACTACCTAAATATTTTGCAGGAACATCTAAAGTAACGTTATAATTCATGCTCTGATCAAACCCATGACTACCGCCTATTTTAATGCCAATATCTTTATATTTTAAATTAAAAGGAGCTACTGCCACTTTTCCTTGTTTAAAAGACAAATTCGTTTTAATATCAGATACATCTAGTTTTGTTAAATCTATAAATGATAATTTATTATTTAGTAAACTGAGGGCTTTTGAACTTTCAGGGTTAATTTTAGTGGTTAAAAGTTGAGCTAAAGCTTTCCCTGAAACTGAAGTTAAATTAGGAGTGAAATCTTTATTTAAACTACCACTTAAATTAATGTCTGAATTTAATTTTCCGTTCATAGCGCCAGCAATTGGACTTAATGATTTTAATAAATCCATGCTTGTAAACGATTGAGAAATATCAAATGATTTAACTCCTAATTTCATAGCAAAAGTAGGCTGTTTCTTTTGGGTGTTTACTTCCCCATTTAATGCTATTTGTCCGTTAAAAATCCCTGCGTTTACATTTTGTAAAATGGCTTTTTCATCCTTTAACCATAAAGTTCCTTTTACATTTTTTAAAGTAAGGTTGTCATAATGAACGGTTTTTGCATCTGCTAAAACTTTACAATCTAAAAAAGCAGGTATTTTTAATGTTTCTTGTGTTGAATTTTCTTTGGTCTCTGTTTCTTCTTTGGAAGTTTCATTTTTAGTAGATGTATCTGCATTTTTTTGCATGAAATCACTTACATAAAAATTGTTAGATTTTACATTAAATGTACCTTGTAGTTTTTTATTTGAAAGTAAAAAACCAAGAAGGTTATTAATTTTTCCAGTAGCACTCATATCACTTTTCCCAGTTTTAGCATCAAACTTTGTTAGTGAAATTACACTCGGATTAAAATTAATTTTAGTGTTCTTTATCTCAAGAGGGTTTACAATGTCTTTTGAAGAAAAAACAAAATCACTTACTTCAATAGTACCATCATTTTTAATACGTTTAACAATGTTCTTTTTAATAGCATTAACGTCAAAACTGGTGTGTAAATTTGCTTTTAATATACCACTTAGTTCATTTTTTAAATCAACAGGGTAGGCTTTGTTAATATTGGCTAAGTTTAAAGTTCCTTTTAAATTTGCTTTTATAAATGGATTTGTTGTTAGGTTATATAAACTACCGTTTCCAGAGAAAATATCTTCATCAATTTTAAAAGAAAGGTTATCAATACTAATAAACGTGTTTTTAACTTTTCCAGTAGTATTCTTTAATTGCGTATTGATATTTATGTTTCGAACACTTTTAGGTAAGTCAGGGTATTTAAAGGAGGCGTTTTTAGCATGTACTGCAATATCAAGTTTTGGAATGTTTTTTTCATCAATGGTTCCAAATACTTTTCCGGCTACACTAAAGTTCCCTGAAGTTTTAACATTAGCTATATTTTTAGCATAAACCTCAGGTAGTAAACCTAAAAAGTTTTTAAAGTCAGATGAGGGAGTTTTAAAATCAATATTTACTTCTTGGCTCTTATCATTTATCTGAACAAATCCATTAAAAACAAGAGGCAGGTTATTTAATTTAGCTTCATTTTTTAAAAATGAAAACTTCTTATTTACTAAATCCATTCCCAGAATGGCATCCAAGGATATCTTTTGGTTTTTAGCGTAGTAAACATTGTCCATTCCAAATGAAATAGTAGACGTGGTTTTGGTAGTTAATTCTGAACTTGATTGAGAAAAATCACCATAGCCACTATGATTAAAGTCGTTCAATAAAAGAACCATTTTTCCCTTTTTGTCGTTGTATTTAATTGAAGTGTTACTAATACTATAGCCATCAATTGATAATCCAAAAGTAGAGGGTTCATTTTCTTTTGAAGCTTCTTTATTAACTTTAGCCTCGGCAGAAGCTTTTGCAATATCGTAATTTGCGTTTCCATTTTCGTTAACCAATACGTTTACCAAAGCATCGTCAATAGTAAAAGATTTTATGTTTAATTGGTCAGAAGAAGCTTTAAAAAGTTCAGTAAGTTTCAGTTTTAAAACAATGTCTTTAGCATATAGTAAAGTATCACCTTTAAATGGTGTATGATTAATAACAGAAACATTAGAAAGTGTAACAGATGCATTTGGGAAATTTCTGAGTAAACTCAGACTTCCATCAGAAAAATCAACTTTAGCATTTATATTGTTGTTTACAGTTTCTTTAACCAAGCCAAGAATCTTATCTTGAAATAATAAAGGAATGCTTACTAATAAAATGAAAATGACTAAAACAAAGCCAATCAATATTTTATAAACTTTTTTCATAGATGAAATATTTTAAAGTATATATTACTAACACGCAAAGTTCAGTATTTATTTGTTAACATATGGCTAAGAAAACTATAAAAATAAAAGTTTTGGTAATTTTGCTTTTGAAAACATACATTAAATGAGTAAAAAAGAGCAATATTCTAATTTTATAAAAGCCCAAGCAAAGAAACTAGGGTTTTTAGAATGTGGTATTGCAAAAGCTGAATTTTTAGAAAAAGAAGCACCTCGTTTAGAAGAGTGGTTAAAAAATGATTTTCATGGTGAAATGAAGTACATGGAAAATTATTTTGATAAACGATTAGACCCAACATTATTGGTTGAAGGCGCAAAATCTGTAATATCATTAACCTATAATTACTTTCCGGAAGAAGTTCAACCAAAAGAAAGCTATAAAATTTCAAAATATGCTTACGGGCAAGATTATCATCATGTAATAAAAGAGAAGTTAAAAATACTACTACAGTTAATACATGATGAGATAGGAGAGGTGTCTGGGAGATGTTTTGTTGATTCTGCTCCTGTTTTAGAACGTGCTTGGGCAGAAAAAGCTGGCTTGGGTTGGAATGGCAAACATTCTTTATTAATACAAAAGCAACAAGGGTCGTTCTTTTTTTTGGCTGAATTAATTATTGATTTAGAGCTGACGTATGACTACCCATTTACTACAGATCATTGCGGATCGTGCACTCGATGTATTGACGCATGCCCTACACAAGCTATTTTGCCAAATAATACGGTTGATGGTAGTAAGTGTATTTCATACTTAACAATTGAATTAAAAGATGCTATTCCTTCTGCATTTAAAGAAAAAACTGAAAATTGGATGTTTGGTTGTGATATTTGCCAAGACGTATGCCCGTGGAATCGTTTTTCAAAACCCCATGCCGAGCCATTATTTTCTCCTCAAGAAAATTTATTAGAAATGACACAACGGGATTGGCAAGAATTAACGCAAGAAACGTTTAGTAAAGTGTTTAAAAAATCGGCAGTAAAAAGAACTAAGTTTAGTGGTTTACAACGAAATATTTCTTTTTTAAAGGATACCTAACCAATTTCAAAGTTCGTAGAGTTTTCTCGGTAATTTCCTATACCTTTATTTTACTGTGTTTAGGGGTTGTTATGTGCTTTTTTTTCAAAGTGTTGCACAATGTATGGTTTAGTTTTTATTCTGATAGTTCTTTTATTTTTAGGGATGTTTTTTGTAACCGTTTCTGTTTATTAGTGGTTGCAATAATTAGTAAAACAATAATAACAATTCATCTTTTAAAGTACTTTTATTAAGAATAAACATCACTTCACAAATTTCTACAGGAATTATATTTATAATCATTGCAAATTACTGATAACAAGATAGATGTGGTTGTGTAAGTTTTTTTGCTTAACAGTTAATTTTCTATTCAAATTTTATCAAATTTGAACGATTTTTTATAAGTGATACCACTGAAATGTTGATAAGGGATATTACTGAGTGCTTCGTTTTTGATGTTCAGTGTTTGGTTATTTTTAAATATTTAAACGCTTGAAAAGCAGTTGTTTAAATATGTTTTTTCTTGTAGGTAGAATTCTTGCCCTCTTTTTTTCAGGCTGTTTTAGGTTTTATAAACGGATTGTTTTTCTTGTTAATTGTGTTTAATTTTATGGAAGATTACAAGTATAAGTAATTAAAATTTAAAATTTAATTTCTGTTTAATTACAGATATTTTACATTAATTATTAACCAAAAATCGTTAAAAATGTCTATTTATCAAGTTCAAAACAAATGGGGAGATTCTCCATTGCAACAAGGTGGAATCTTTGTTTTAGGTTCAAGAAGTAATCAAGAATTAGTGGATATCAATATCAATTCAACTGATGGTGGTAAAACTCTTACTGGAACTATAACCTACAAAGGTGAAGGCCCTATTGGATTTAAAGGGGTACAAGTTGCCGGAAACAATTACAAGGTAGAAAATGAATGGTCTAATACTTGGAACGATGGTGGAAATTGGGTTATTGGAGCCAGAGATGGTCAAAATGTAGTAGCATTAAAAGTAAGTGCTGTAGAAAATACCAAAGATTTAAAAGGAGAAGTTACTTATGAAGGAGAAGGACCTATTGTTTTCCAAGGTAAGGAAACTGCAGGTAGCGCTTTTGAGGTACAAAACCAGTGGGGAGGACCAAATTCTCCATGGAACCCTGGAGGAGTTTTTGTTTTAGGCTCACGTGATAAGCAACAACCAATTGCATTAGATATAAAGTCTAATGACGAGGGGCAAACTTTTACTGGTACAATGACTTATGAAGGAGAAGGACCAATTGATTTGGAAGCAACATTCGTTATGGGTAATGTTTACAGTGTGCAAAATAAATGGGGTGGTCCTTGGCATTCAGCTGGATACTTCATTATTGGAGCAAGAGAAAATCAAAGAGCGGTAGAGTTAAAAGTTTCTTCTAATAATGAAGGACAAACTCTTACTGGAAAAATGACGTATAAAGGAGAAGGTCCTATTGAGGTTACTGCATCAACTGTTGATAAGTTAACAACAGTATAATTAATCTAATTGCACGTTAAGGACTGCCTGAAAAGATTTCTTTTCAGGCAGTTTTTATATTTTTAATAAGGGTCTGTTTTTACCAGTAATCTTAAAAAGTTCGTCATTACGAATGGAACATCGTGTAATTAAGTAATCTGCTAGCTATTTAATAGATCGCTTCTTTCGTTCCTCTATCGCAATGACATTGATTTTTTTTTATCTAAAAACTAATTCATAAGATAATATTATATCAAAAAGTTATAACATACATCATTTTATGACTTAATAAGTGTTTTTACCAATATAAAATATTAGTTATAAGCTGGCTAGAGCGGAGTAATTAGTATTTTAATTCAAAATCTTTAGGATTAACATATCCGTTATTACCTTTAGAATGTAATTTTAATATTTTACTATTTTTTTACTGAATTTAGCTAGATAATATTTTTGACCTCTAACAAAAATTGATAAAACTTTTTTAGAATCATAGATTATATGATTAATTACTCCTGTGATTCCTATTTTTCTTATATTTGAAAGACTTACATTACTATAACAAAAAGAGAAAAAAATCATAATTGAAATACTTACTACAAGAAAAATAAAGTTGCTTTTTTCATGACTAAAGGTTCATTTATACAATTTATAATATTTATTAACTGCCCCTTTTTTACTGTTATACAAGTTAAAGGTTTCATATGCTCTAGTTAGTTTCCATATCAAATTATAGAAGCTACTACTAATTCATTTAAAGCAAGGGCTACCGCTATCGTAGATTTTGATGGCGATGGTGTTTTTAATGTTTGGGAAATTGATCAAGATCAAAGTTTGATAGAAGTAGTTAAAGATTAAAAGGCATAATTTTCAATCTTATATTTAATAATAAAACCCCCAAAAAAATATTTTTTTGGGGGTTTTATTATATTGATTTTTTATAAAAAATCACCAAAGAAAAACCAGTTTAAACTTTTTTTAAGTTTGTTTTCTTTGTTCTCATTTTCACCTTCTGAGTTTGCAGGCGGTTTTAGTTCGTTTTGAAATAAATCGATTACAAATTCATCGTATGTTTTTTTTGTTTCCTCTTTTAGAAAAGCGTCAAAGTATAATTCACTGGATTTTTCTCCTTTTACTTTTTCTATTTCTAAAAGTGTTTTATACAATGGTTCAATTTTTTCAATAACACTATCAGGAACAGCTTTTCTTCTACCAGTATAACCAACGACTTCATCGTTTTCATTTTTGTCAACGATAAAATCGGTAATTACCCAATAGTATCTTCCAGTTCTGGTTAAGTTTTTGACAATAGCATGGAAGTTTTTGCCTTTTTTTAAAGCATCCCATAATACTTTAAATATTACTTTGGGCATGTCAGGGTGACGAATAATGTTATGGGGTTCGCCAATTAATTCAATTTTGTTGTATTCGGAAGCTTTCTCAAAAGTATCATTCATGTATAAAATAGTACCATGAATATCCGTTTTACTAATGATTGTTTGGGTTTTATCCCATTTTACTTCTTCATCAATTATTTTAGCTCGCGTGGGGGACATTTTCATTATTAAAATATTTATAAGATATAAACAAAAATAACAAAACAAATACACAAAGTACCTTTAATTCTAAAGAAAAAAAAGCTCTTGTTTTTTATGTTCAGAAGGGGGTATTTTGCTATAAAAAGTCACCGAAAAAAAACCAATTTAAGCCTTTTTTTAATTTGCTTTCATTTGCTGGGGTATTGTATTGTTCTTTCTCGCTTTCCTCTTTAAATAGGTCAACTACAAATTCATTATAACTTTTACCAACTTCCTCCTTTAAATATCCTTCAAAATATAATTCACTTACCTTTTCACCTTTTAACTTCTCTATGTCAAGAAGGGTTTTGTATAATGGTTCAATTTTTTTGATGACACCATCTGGAACAGCCTTTCTTCGACCGGTATAACCAATGATTTTACCACTTTCATCTTTATCAACTATAAAATCAGTAATTACCCAATAATATCTTCCTGTTCTAGTTAGGTTTTTAACAATAGCATGAAAGTTTTCACCTTTTTTTAACGCCTGCCACAAAACTTTAAAAGTTATTTTAGGCATGTCTGGGTGTCTAATTATGTTATGAGGTTCGCCAATTAATTCAATGGCGCTATATTCACAAGCTTGAGTAAAAACATCATTAGCATATAAAATGGTTCCATGCACATCAGTTTTACTAACAATTGTTTTGGTTTTGTTCCATTTAACCTCTTCGTTAATAATTTGTTTTGGGGGAGTTTCCATGATTTAGTTTTTTTATTTGATTACCACAAAATTCTTATAATAAAGAATAAATAAATATGACTTTTATCAGTTTTTAAATTGTTTTTACAACATAACAAAATGTATATTTGTAGGTTAATACAAACAACATTATTATGAGCGAATCTAGAAAACGACGAGAAGCTTTATTATATCATGCAAAACCAAAACCAGGGAAAATATCAGTAGTTCCTACTAAAAAGTATGCAACTCAACACGATCTATCTTTGGCTTACTCACCAGGAGTTGCTGAGCCTTGTTTAGAAATAGCTAAAGATAAAGACAATGTATATAAATATACTGCTAAAGGAAATTTAGTAGCTGTAATATCAAATGGAACAGCGGTTTTAGGATTAGGAGATATTGGCCCTGATGCATCAAAACCAGTAATGGAAGGAAAAGGATTATTATTTAAAATTTTTGCTGATATTGACGTATTTGATATTGAAGTTGATGCAACTGATGTAGATAAATTTATAGAAACAGTAAAAGCAATTGCACCTACTTTTGGAGGTATTAACCTTGAAGATATTAAGGCTCCTGAAGCTTTTGAGATAGAAAGAAGGTTAAAAGAAGAGCTTGATATTCCTGTAATGCATGATGACCAGCATGGTACAGCTATTATTTCTGCAGCTGCATTAAAAAATGCTTTAGAAATTAATGGAAAAGATATTTCAGAGGTTAAAATTGTAGTAAACGGAGCAGGAGCAGCAGCGATATCTTGTACGCGTCTATATTTAGCACTAGGTGCTAAAAGGGAAAATGTAATAATGTGCGACAGTAAAGGTGTAATAAGAGATGATAGAACGAACCTTACATCGCAGAAAGCTGAATTTGCAACACATAAAGATTTAAACACTTTAGAAGAAGCAATGAATAATGCAGATGTTTTTATAGGTCTTTCTAAAGGTAATGTAGTTAGCCCAGAAATGCTGCTGTCAATGGCAAAGAACCCTATTGTATTTGCTATGGCTAATCCAGTTCCTGAAATTTCGTATGATGTGGCTGTTGCTACAAGAAAAGATATTATTATGGCTACTGGAAGGTCAGATCACCCTAATCAAGTTAATAATGTTTTAGGATTTCCATTTATTTTTAGAGGAGCTTTAGATGTAAGGGCTTCAAAAATTAATGAAGAAATGAAAATGGCCGCCGTTCATGCACTTGCCGATTTGGCTAAAAAATCGGTGCCTGAACAAGTGAATATTGTATATGATGAAATAAGTCTTTCTTTTGGAAAAGATTATATAATACCAAAGCCTTTTGATCCAAGATTGATTTATGAAATTCCTCCTGCAATAGCAAAAGCAGCTATGGACTCAGGAGTAGCTAAAGAGCCTATTGAAGATTGGGAGAAGTATAGAGAAGAATTGATGGATAGGTCAGGTACAGGAAGTAAAGAAATAAGATTACTTCATAATAGGGCTAAGAAAAGTCCAAAAAGAGTTGTGTTTTCTGAAGCTGATCACCTAGATGTATTGAAGGCAGCTCAAAGGGTTTATGAAGAAAAAATAGGTATTCCAATTTTACTAGGAAGGAAAGAGGTTATTTTAGAGTTAAAAGAGGAACTTGGCTTTACTGATGACGTTCAGATTATTGATCCAAAAACAGACGAGGAAGAGGAAAGAAGAAATAGATATGCTGAGTTTTTTTGGGAAACACGCCAAAGAAAGGGGGTAACACTTTTTGAAGCTAAAAAATTAATGCGTGAGCGTAATTATTTTGCAGCTATGATGGTAAATAGTGGTGAAGCTGATGCTTTAATCACTGGGTATTCAAGACCTTATTCATCTGTAGTAAGGCCAATATTAGAGTTAATAGAAAAAGACAAAGGTGTTACTAGAGTAGCTGCTACAAACTTAATGTTAACAAAGCAAGGGCCAATGTTTTTAGCTGATACAACCATTAACATTAATCCTACAGCCAAAGATTTAGCAAAAATTACACAATTAACTTCAACTTTAGCAAAAATGTTTGGAATGAAACCAAATGTAGCTATGTTAGGTTTTTCAAATTTTGGATCGTCTAAGTCAGAAAGTTCTGCCAAAATTAGAGAAGCTGTTTCTTATATTCATAGAAATTATCCAAATGTGGTGGTTGATGGTGAGTTACAAGCAGACTTTGCGTTAAATCCTGATTTGCTAGCAAAAGAGTTTCCGTTTTCTAAACTAAATGGGAAAAGAGTTAACGTATTGATTTTTCCAAATTTAGATGCAGCTAATATTACGTATAAGTTAATGAAACAGGTTGATGGAGTTGAGTCTGTTGGTCCAATTTTACTAGGTATGAGTAAACCGGTTCATATATTACAATTAGGAGCAAGTGTAGATGAAATGGTTAATATGGCTGCAGTTGCTGTGGTTGATGCTCAAAATAAATCACTACAAAAAACAATATAAAAACAGGGTGAAAAACCTTGAAAATGAGTGTTCTTAAAGATAAATATTTTTTCTACTTTAGACAACGCAAAAAATTAATGGATGATAACACAAATTAGAGGAAGACTTGTAGAGAAAAACCCAACCTATGTGGTAGTAGATTGTAATGGGGTTGGATATTTATTACATATCTCTTTAAATACATTTTCTTTATTACCAGAAAATGAAAATATCGTGTTATACACGCATTTATCAATCAGAGAAGATGCGCATACATTGTTTGGATTCATCAATAAAACTGAACGAGAAATTTTTAGATTATTGGTTTCAGTATCTGGGGTTGGGACCTAGTACAGCTAGAACTATGCTTTCTTCTATGACTTCTGAAGAAATTCAACAAGCAATAGCTTCTGAAGACGTGAAATTAATTCAATCGGTGAAAGGGATTGGTGTTAAAACTGCACAAAGAGTTATTGTTGATTTGAAAGATAAAATTCTAAAAACCTTTGATTTAGATGAAGTTTCAGTAAAACAAAACAATACAAACAAAGAAGAAGCGTTATCTGCTTTAGAGGTATTAGGATTTGCTAGAAAACAAGCAGATAAAGTAGTTAATAATATATTAAAAGTAACACCTGAAGCTACCGTAGAAGAGCTTATAAAACAGGCGTTAAAAAACTTATAATAGAGTTGAGAAAGACATTTATGAATAAATTATTTACAACACTTACTTTACTAGTAAGTGTTGTTTCGTTTTCACAAAGTATTGCGAACAATAATAAACAAGCACTAAAAAAAGATACAGTTATTCCACTTAAATATAATTTTAAGTTTAATCAAAAAGGAAAGCTTTTTTTAAATAATCCTACGCAGTTTATAGTTAGATACGATAAAGCTATAAATAAGTTTGTGATAGTTGAAAAAATTGGAGATTATTATATTGGAACTCCTGTTTTTATGACTCCTAGAGAATATAAAAAGTATCGTTTAAAAAACGATATGAAAGACTACTTTAAAGAAAAGGTTGATGCAACCAGTTCAAGAAAAAAAGGAAATAAAAATGCTAGAAAAAACTTGTTGCCAAAGTATTATGTAAACTCAAAGTTTTTTGAATCTGTTTTTGGAGGAAATGAAGTTGAAGTTATTCCTAGAGGACAAGTAAATATAAAATTAGGAGGGGTTTATCAGAATAATGAAAATCCACAAATTTCAATTGATAATCAAAGTAGTTTTACTTTTGATTTTGACCAACAAATAAGTGCAAGTTTACAAGCCAGAGTAGGAAAACGATTAAAAGTTACTGCTAACTATGATACTCAATCTACTTTTGATTTTCAAAACCTTATTAAATTAGAATATACTCCTACTGAAGACGATGTTATTCAAGGTATTGATGCGGGTAATATTAGTATGCCTATTAAAAATTCATTAATAAATGGAGCTCAAGCTTTATTTGGTGTAAAAGCTGAATTGCAATTTGGAAAAACTCGTGTTACTGCAGCGTTTTCTCAACAAAACTCTCAATCAAAAACTGTAGTAGCTGAAGGTGGAGCTACCATTGAAGAGTTTGAATTAAGAGCTTCTGATTATGATAATGATCGTCACTTCTTTTTATCACAATATTTTAGAGAAAACTACAAGGATGCACTTAAACAATATCCTTTAATAAATAGTTCTATAAATATAACTAGGGTAGAAGTGTGGGTTACAAATAGAACACAAAGTGTTACTGACTTTAGAAGTATCGTTGCCCTTGCCGACTTAGGTGAATCTAAAGATGATAATAAAGTTAAAACTGAAGTAGATAATAGTCCTAGTTTAGTTACTGTTAATGGTAATGTAATACCTTATAATGGAGTTAATGAATTTGGAGGGTTGTTAACAAATACTAGTGGTCTTAGAGATATTGCGACCATGACAAGCACTTTAGATGGAGTTGTAGCACCACAAAAAGCTTCACAAGGAACTGACTTTTCGTATTTGCAAAATGCGCGTAAACTTCAGGATAATGAATATAAACTGCATCCGCAATTAGGATTTATATCACTAAATAGAAGACTAAATGATGGTGAGGTATTAGCAGTTGCTTATGAATATACTGTGGTAGGAGCATCAAATAATGAAACAGTTTTTAAAGTAGGTGAATTTTCAAATGATGGAGTCGTTGCTCCTGCAAATTTGGTAGTAAAGTTGTTAAGAAGTGAAATCTTAACAACGGTTAGAAAAAATCCAATTACTAATGTAAATGAATCATTTCCTACATGGAGGTTAATGATGAAAAATGTATATGCAATAGGAGCATACCCATTGCAACAACAAGGTTTTCGTTTTGATCTATTGTACCGTGATGATCAAACAGGTACATTGCAAAATACACTGCAAAATGCAAGTAGTTCAAGCATAAAAGAAACTCCCTTAATGCAGGTTATGCATATTGATAGGTTAGATCAAAGTCAGTATGAAGTTCCTGGAGGTGATGGTTTTTTCGACTTTATAGAAGGAGCGACTGTAAATTCTCAAAAAGGATATATTATTTTTCCTGATCCTGAACCTTTTGGAGAACAATCATATTTAGATTCAAAATTAGTAGGAGCAGATAAAGATAAATATTTATTCAAAGATTTATACTTAACAACTAAAATTCAAGCAAAAAATGAATTTCAGAATAAAGATAAGTACTTTTTAAAAGGGTATTTTAAATCAGAGTCAAGTAGAGGAATTTCATTAGGCGCATTTAATATTCCTAGAGGTTCAGTTAAAGTTACTGCTGGAGGAAGACAATTAGTTGAAGGAATTGATTATGTTGTAGATTATCAATTAGGAAGGGTGCAAGTTTTAGACCCAGGTCTTGAGGCATCTGGTACTCCAATTAATGCCACTGTTGAAAATAATACTTTTTTTAACCAACAAAGAAAAACATTTATTGGTATAGATGTTGAACATCGTTTTTCTGAAGATTTTACTATTGGTGGTACTTTTTTGAATGTTAGTGAAAAACCTATTACTCCAAAAGTGAATTTTGGAGGAGAACCAATTGATAACACAATGATTGGTTTAAATTTTGACTATTCATCAGAAGTCCCTTACTTTACTAAGTTAGCTAATAAATTACCGTTTGTAGAAACTGATGTGCCTTCCAAAATATCAGTAAGAGGAGATATGGCGTATTTATTACCAGGATCACCAAGTGGTATCGATGTAAATGGAACAGCTACTTCATATTTAGATGATTTTGAAGCATCACAAATTCCTATTAATTTAAATTCTCCTCAGCAATGGTTTTTGGCTAGTACTCCAGAATCACAAGGATTAGAAACTGAAGGGAAAGTGGTGAATAACTTAGCTTACAATAATAAGAGGGCTAAGATAGCTTGGTATAATGTAGATCAACTTTTTTATGGAAGTACTAATAGACCAAGTAATATTAATGAAAATGAATTGTCAAGAGATGAGGTTCGTCAAGTTAGATTTGAAGAACTATTTGATTTAGATTTAGATATAACGCAACAAGATTTAGTACGAACATTAGATTTAGCCTACTATCCTAATGAAAGAGGGCCTTATAATTTTAATACCAATGCAACTGAAGTTGATATCGACGCAGCAAATAATAAGGTAACTCTTAAAAAACCTGAAGAAAGTTGGGGGGGTATTATGCGTCCTTTAACAACAAACAATTTTGAACAAGCAAATGTTGAATATATTCAGTTTTGGTTGATGGACCCTTATGAAAATTATTCAATCACAGAAGCAGAAGGTTTACCTGCAGGTGTTAATCCAAAAGATGCTATTAATCATGGTAAACTATTGATAAATTTAGGAAATATCTCTGAAGATATTTTACGTGATGGTAGTAAACAGTATGAAAACGGATTACCTGAAGATGGTATTAAAACAGCAGGAAGTAATGTTAGAGAATCAGTTTGGGGATATACACCAATTAATCCTTCGATATTATATGCTTTTGCCTCAGATGAAAATGCTAGGAAAAATCAGGATGTTGGACTGGATGGTTTAAGTGACCTTGATGAAAAAAAAGTTGGTATTTCTGAAGATCCTATTAATGGTAGACCAACTCCATTTCCTCTAGAATATAGAAAATTGTCAGATCCATCAGGAGATAACTTTCAGTTTTTTAGAGGTAGCGAACTAGACGCTATTAATGCGTCTATTTTAACTCGATACAAGAATTATAATAATACGCAAGGGAATTCGCCTACATCAGGGCAGTCAACCGAAGCATATCCCACATCATCAACTACATATCCAGATACTGAAGATATTAATAAGGATCAAACGATGAATCCTGTTAATAGTTATTTTGAATACGAAATACCTTTAAACAAAACAGAGCTAGATAAAGGGGTAGGCTTTAATCATATAGTCGATGTGAAAAATAGTACAGTTACTTTATCGAATGGTCAGTCGAGAACAACTAGGTGGTATCAATTTAGAATTCCTGTAAAAGGAGGTACTCGAATAAATGGAATTACTGATTTTAATAGTATTCGTTTTGTAAGGATGTTTATTACCCAATTTAGAATACCGATTGTATTGCGTTTTGGAGAGTTAGAGTTGGTACGAAGTGATTGGAGAAGGTATACGAAAAACGTTCCTGATAGTGAAATTAATAAATTTGAAATAGGAATTGTTAATATAGAACAGAATAGCGATAAGTATGCTTTACCACCAGGTATAGAAAGAGAGCAGCTACAAGGAACAAATAGAGTTCAGCGCCAAAATGAGCAATCGGTTACATTAAAAGTTTCTGATTTACCTGCTGATTCACTTAGAACTATTTATAAAAATATAAGTATAGATATGCGTAGATATAAAAATCTACGAATGTTTTTACATGCTGAAGATCCAAATAGAATAGCAAAACAAGGAGAAAATACTGAAAGCGTTGCTATTATTCGTTTAGGAACAGATTTAAATGAAAATTATTACGAAATTGAAAAACCATTAATTTATTCCAGTACTACTGGAACTCCTGAGTCAGATAAAGTATGGCCAGTAGAAAATAATTTAGATATTCTATTAGAAGAGTTAGCAAACCTTAAACTGGAAAGAACGGGTTCTTTAATTGATGTTTTCTCAGGAGTAAGTTCAAATGGTTTAAAAATATCAGTAAAAGGTAACCCAACGTTAGCACAAATCCGAACAGTAATGTTAGGGGTGAAAAATAATTCTGCTGTACCCAAAACAATTGAGGTTTGGTTTAATGAATTACGAGCTGTTGGTTTCGATAATAAAGGAGGATGGGCTGCTGTTTTAAATGCAGATGCTAATTTTGCTGATGTTGCTGACGTATCAATAGGTGGACGAATGTCTACAATTGGATTTGGAAATGTTGAAGATAGAGTGCAGCAAAGAAGTATTGAAGAAGTTAAACAATATAATGTAGCAACAAATATTCAGGTAGGAAAAATGATGCCAAAAAAATGGAACATGCAAATACCTATGAGCTATAGTTATGGAGAGGAATTTAGAGACCCCAAGTATGATCCACAATTTCAAGACATAAAATTAGAAGATGCATTAGATAAAAACCCAAACAGTAAAAATTCTCAAGATTATACTAGAAGAAAAAGTATAAGTTTTATTAATGTTAAAAAGAATAGGAATCCTGAAAGTAAGAAAAAACAAAAATTTTATGACGTAGAAAATTTTTCAGTCTCATATTCTTTTAATGAAGAATTTCACAAAGATTATAATATTCAAAAGTATGTAAATCAAAATGTGATGGCTGGTGCTAGTTATAATTTTAACTTTAAACCTTGGGTGCTTGAGCCTTTCAAAAAATCAAAAATGTTTAGTAATAGATATTTACGATTTATTAAAGATTTAAACATTAATCCTGTTCCTAAAAATGTTGCTGTAAATTCAAGAATTAATAGAAATTATAGTGCTCAACAATCTAGAAACTTAATACAAGGTTTGTCACCTCAACCTGAACTTAAGCAACGTAATTTTGTTTTTGATTGGGATTATACCATTGGCTTTGATTTAACAAAATCATTAAAATTGAATTTTAATGCGGCAAACAACTATATTTATGATTCTTTTGGTAGAGATGAAGATTTAGAAATATATGATAAGTTTTTTAATATTGGTCGACCTAATAATTATCACCAAAAGCTAAATGCAACGTATAAAGTTCCTATTAATAAACTTCCTTATTTAAGCTTTATCTCTGCTGATTATGGTTACACAGCTGATTTTGATTGGAGGGCTTCTTCACAAAGTTATGTAGACAAAGTTGGAAACATGATTCAAAATGCAAATACACATAATTTAAATACTTCTATAGATTTTGGTAAGTTTTATAAGGTATTGAAGTTAGATAAATTATTAATCAGAGGAGCTAAGCAAGCGCCAGTTAAAAAAGGATCTTTAAAATTAGGGAGTAAGCAAGTTGCCCAAAAACGAAAGCTAAAAAAGAATGCTGGTTTCGGACAAAAGGCATTAAAGGGATTATATGATGTTTTAACGTCGGTAAAGAGAGCTAAAATTAACTATAGTCAAAATAACGGAACTTTATTACAGGGGTATAAGCCATCAGTAGGCTTCTTAGGAAGAAATAATTTTGATGGTGGACTAGCACCAACATTTGGATTTGTATTTGGTAGTCAAACGGATATTTTAAGAACAGCGATTGATAATAATTGGATTATTAGAAGTATTCCAGGGGAAGATTATTACAATAAAAATTATGGACTAACTAGTAATAAAAAACTAGATTATACTATTTCAGTAAAGCCATTAAAAAGTTTAACAATCGATTTTAGAGGAAATAGAATTCAAACTAGTAATATTACACAGCAATTAGATATAATTTCTGATGGTAATGGTGGTTTTGAACAAAACCCAGCCATTAAAGCTTTTGAAACAGGAAATTATAGTATTAGTCATTTTATGTTAGGCACTATGTTTACTAATAATGAAGTGTTATATCAAAACTTTTTAAATTATAGAGCTACAATTGCTAATAGATTAGCTACAGACGATCAACCAATTGGTGGGTTTAAAGAAAGTGGTCAACAGGTTATGTTACCAGCTTTTTTAGCTGCTTATTCTGGTAATAGTCCTAATTCTATAAGCACTGGAATCTTTAAAAATATACCTATTCCTAATTGGACACTGCGTTATAATGGATTAATGAAGTTTAAATGGTTTAAAAAAACATTCTCATCATTTACAGTATCTCATGGGTATAAATCATCATACACAATAGGTAACTATACGAATAACTTACAGTACGAAGGACCAAAGTCAGTTAAAACAAATACATCTGGTAATTATCATCCAGAATTATTAATTTCGTCGGCAACTTTAATAGATGAATTTTCACCATTAATCAAGGTTGATTTTAGAATGAAAAACTCATTATCATTTAAAGGTGAAATTAGAAGAGATAGAAGTTTAACTCTAAATTTTAATAATAATACAATAACTGATATAAATGGTACAGAATATGTGTTTGGATTTGGATATAAGATAAGAGATGTTAAATTTGTAACCAAGTTTACGGGTAAGAAGGAAACGTTAAAAGGAGATATTAATTTTAGAGCAGATATATCATTAAGAGACAATTTAACATTAATTAGAAGTGTTGATAAAGAAAATAATCAAGTAACAGGAGGAGAAAGGTTGTTTGGAATAAAATTCTTAGCAGATTATAATTTAAGCAGAAATTTAACAGCTTCGTTTTATTACAATCACCAAACGTTTGATTATGCTGTTTCAACGACTTTCCCTAGGCAATCAATTAATGCTGGTATTAATTTAGTCTATAATTTAGGAAATTAAAAACAAACAAAAATATAAAATAACAATACAATGAACATTCCATCAGAATTAAAATACACTAAAGACCATGAATGGGTTAAAGTTGAAGGAGAAATAGCAACTATTGGTATTACAGACTTTGCGCAAGGAGAATTAGGAGACATCGTTTATGTAGATGTAGATTCTTTAGATGACACATTAGAAATAGAAGAGGTTTTTGGATCCGTAGAGGCAGTAAAAACGGTTTCTGATTTATTCATGCCTTTGTCAGGAGAGGTTACAGAGTTCAATGAAGGTTTAGAAGATGAACCTGAGTT
This sequence comes from Tenacibaculum sp. nBUS_03, assembly GCF_051201695.1. Lineage (GTDB taxonomy): Bacteria > Bacteroidota > Bacteroidia > Flavobacteriales > Flavobacteriaceae > Polaribacter. Next base: position 2,775,538 of record NZ_CP179214.1, read on the forward strand.
AGTAAACACTGACCCTTACGGAAAAGGTTGGATGATTAAAATAAAAATATCAGATGAATCACAATTGGAAGGATTATTAAGTGCTGAGGCTTATCAAGAACTTATTCAAGGATAAGAAAAATAGAATCATAATAGCGATATTTATTACTATAAGTATCGCTATTCTTAGTTTAATAAAGCTAGGAAAGCAACCAATCTCAATAAGCAATATTGACAAGATAGAACATGCTATTGCTTATTTATTTCTTACTTTTTTTTGGTTATTAGCTTTAGTTAAAACGAAATATCAAACATACATTGTGTCTATTTGTTGTTTTTTTTACGGCATAATTATTGAGGTTTTACAAACTACAATTACGACATATAGAACTGGAGACTATTATGATATAATAGCTAATTCAGTAGGAGTTCTTTTGGCATTTACATTATTTAGTATCTTTTTTTACAAAAAAGACACTATTTGGTAAATTAGCTTGTATAAGTTGAAATAAATTAATTAAATTAGCGAACTATTAAAAAAACAGAAAGGATGGAAATCAAAAAAAATCCAAAATCAAACTTAGAGAATTATAGTAAGTTGTTTATGCAGCTAGGTTTGGTTTTAGCTTTATTTGTTACTTATGTAGCAATTGAAAATAAAACATACGATAAAGAATATGGTGATTTAGGTAGTGCTAACATGGCATCGGAAATTGAAGAAGAAACTATTGAAATTCAACCTGAAGCACCAAAACCACCTCAAAAGACACCACCACCACCAGCTCCTGAAAAAATTGAGATTGTAGAGGATGAAAAAGAAATTGAAGAAACTGTAATTGATAATACTGAAACTGATGAATCTGAAGCAGTTGAAGTTGATGATTTTGAAGAGGCTGAAGAAGAAGAAGAAGTAGTAGAAGATGTACCTTTTTCAATCATTGAAGATGTACCTGTATTTCCAGGGTGTTCTGGTACAAAAGCTCAAAAGAAAGCATGTTTAAACAAGAAAATGCAGAAACATGTTCAACGTTATTTTGATGCTGAATTAGCAAATGAATTAGGTTTAGCGCCAGGGAAAAAGAAAATTTATCTAGTTTTCAAAATAGGTAAAACAGGTGATATTGAACAAATAAATGCTAGAGCTCCTCATCCAAGATTAAAAAAAGAGGCAATTCGAATAGCAAAAAAATTACCTAAAATGTTACCAGGTAAACAAAGAGGAAGACCAGTTAGAGTTGGATATACTTTACCAATTACTTTTAATGTAGAATAGTACACATACTCTTTTAAATAAAAAAAGCAACTCTAATTAGAGTTGCTTTTTTTATTGGCACGTTTCTTGTTTATGATAAAATATTAAAAATTAAATATTTAACTATGAAAATGCCAAAAAAAATGCCTAGAAAGCAATTAGAGAAATTCTCAACAATATTTATGCAGTTAGGGTTAGTACTTACTCTATCTATTGTATACTTCGTATTGGAATATGAAACAAAACAAAATGAAAACTTTCCTATTACTTTGGGAGAAGAAATTTCTAAGGATTATTCAATAGATGAATTACCTCAAGTATTTATTAAGAAAGTAAAGAAAACAGTAGCTAAAACATCTCCCCAAAAGAAGATAACCTTAGATATAACAAAAATTGAAAAAATTGATAATGATGAAGTAATAAAAAATATTGTTGATTTGCCAGCAACCGATAGTGATTCTAAAATTGATATTTCAAATTTACCTGAGGCTGATGAGGGGGAAATAATTAATACAAATGATGACCCTATAACTATGCGTAATTTGCAAAATGCGCCTGTATATAGAGGTTGTGAAGGATTAAATGAACAAGAAGGTAGAAAGTGCTTGGAAAGAAAAATAAGACAGCATGTACAGCGATATTTCAATTCAGAAATAGCACAAGATTTAGGTATGAGATCAGGTAAGTATAGGATATCAACTCAATTTGTAATCGATAAACAAGGAAATATTATAGATTTAAATATAAGAGCACCTCATACAAAACTGAAAAAAGAAGTTGTACAATTAGTAAAAAAAATTCCCCAATTTACACCCGGTAAACAAAACAATGTGCCAGTAAAAGTAAAATATACATTACCCATAACATTTATGGTAGAATAATTTTAAAAGCTCAACTTTTTAAGTTGAGTTTTTTATTTTTGTAGATATGGGTACAACAAAAAATTTTTTTTCACATGAAACATCTATTATTGATGAGGGATGTGTTATTGGTGAAAGAACCAAAATTTGGCACTTTAGTCATATTATGCCTGATTGTATTATAGGAGCTGACTGTAACATTGGGCAAAATGTAGTAGTTTCACCAAAAGTAGTTTTAGGAAACAATGTTAAAGTGCAAAATAATGTTTCTATATATACAGGAGTATTTTGTGAAGATGATGTTTTCTTAGGACCTTCTATGGTTTTTACAAATGTAATAAATCCAAGAAGTGCAATAAAGAGGAAAAATGAATTTAAAGAAACAATAGTTAAAAAAGGTGCAAGTATTGGAGCAAATGCTACAATAGTTTGTGGTAATACGATTGGAGAATATGCTTTTATTGGCGCGGGAGCGGTCGTAACCAAAAATGTACTACCCTATGCTTTAGTTGTTGGGAACCCTTCTCAACAAATTGGTTGGGTTAGTGAATTTGGTCATCGTTTAATATTTGATGAAAATGGAATTGCTCAGTGTGTTGAGTCTGGTATTAAGTATATGAAAAACAAAGAAGTAGTTAGTAAAGTTAACTAGAAGGATACCTTCATTCATATTTTTTTGTTTTTTTTAAAAAAGTTTTGTGAAAAAAAAAAATATTTATATATTTGGCTAGTGGTTTATAAAACCACTTTCTTTTTCTTTTTCATAGCAATTTTTCCCACTCAATTTTTGAGTGGGTTTGTTTTTTAAAAATACTTCATAAATTAAAAAACCGTATACAACTGAATATTGTAAGCTAATAACCCATAAATTCTCTTTCCAAGGGATATTAGCATAAGCTTGATAACTCAAAAAGATTACTAAACTCCAAACAATGGGGAAACGATATTTTGTAAATACTGAAAGTATAATAAGAGTGGCTAAATACCATGGATGCATTGTTGTTGTTGTAAAATAATAAAAAGATAAACCAAATAACATTGAAAGTATTATTTGCTTCATTGAGTTGTTTTTTTTGTAAAAACTAACTATACCTAAAAAAATAACTGTTAAAACAGGCATTATTTTACCTATAATGGCTATTTCATTATAGCCTCTAAATAAAAATCCTATTTCTCTTGCTAAGTAATAAATACTAGCATTAAACTCAAAATTTTTAAACCACAGCCCTACTGATTTACTGTAGTTGCTAATTAATGTTGATGAAAAAAATGGAAGAAAAAATAGAAATATAGTCACGAATATTATAAGATAGAAAGCAACTAGTTTTTTTAGTCCTTTAAGAATACTGGTTTCTTTTTTTATGAAAAACTGATAAAATATAGGTAAAAATAATAAAGGAATTAATTTAACTGATATTGAACAAGCAATTAAAACACCACTTAGAACCCATTTTTTTTGAAATAATTTATACAAACCCCACACTAAAAAGAATAACATTACGGGTTCAAAATGTAAGTTTCCAGTTAATTCAACAATTACGAAAGGATTTAATAAGTATAAAAAAATAGTTGATTTTTGTAATTGTAGTTTTTCTAATAATTTTTTACCATAAAATAAAATACCTATATCAGCTAGAATTATAAGTAATCGCATTACAATTATGGAGCCTGTAATACTCTTATTATCAATGAGAGCAGCAATAAAGAAACACAGTTGGTTAATGGGGGGATAATTTGTATAATGACTTCCATTCATTGCTCCCATGCCGTTGTATAATTCTACAGCCTGGTTAATAGGGTAGTTTTTTTGTTCAATAAATGTTTCAGGCAATGATAAGTATGGATTAAAACCTTCTAAAAGCATTCGCCCATCCCAAATAAAACGATAAAAATCTTGAGATAAATTTGGAGTTGAAAATAAAAAAACAAACCTAAATAATACAGAAATAACAACTAAAAAAGTGAAATTCGTTTTATTACTTCTATATAAATAATAGAATGAACTAAATAAGCCAATCCATAAAAAAAGCAATGTGTAAAATGATGTTCTTTCTAGGGAATATGCAAATAAAAAATATAATATTAATGTAAAAACTGTTACAGATATTAGGCTATATTTTTTATTACTCCACATTTATGCTTTAGAAAAAATCGATTTAAAAAACACATAGCTGAAGCCAATAAATAACATTAGATGAAATGGAAATAAACCAAAATCACCACCCTGATCACCTACTATAAAGGCACTATACATTCCAAAAGCAAAATAAAGAGCTAGTAGCCCTTCAATAATAACGTTAGGCGAAATTGTAGCGCGTATATATTTATTGTTTTTCCAATTATCTTTAAGTGATTTGATATTAAACTTTGGAGTTCTTACAAATTCACTTTTTTTACCAAAATGCCCCTCAAAAACAGCGATAGTATTATGTAAAGAAAAGCCCATTGCGATAGAAAAGAATGAAAAGAAAGCTCCTATATATTTTATAAAATTATAAAAGCCAGTTCCATAAGTTTTCTTATACATAAACCAATAACATATAAAAAATATGATGGTACTTACAACAAAAAAGCTCATTACTAAAAAATAAATTCTTAAATGTGCATATTCATTTTTTATATATAGCATAGGAATACTTAGAACTGCAACTAAAAATATACAAGTAAACATCGAGCTATTTAATAAATGTAATACACCATGAACTTTAGTTTTGAAAGAAATATTTTTACTTACAATAATCCTTTTTAACATCTTTTGAAAGTTTTCAGCTCCACCTTTATTCCATCTAAATTGTTGAGAACGAGCTGCACTAATAATAACAGGAAGTTCAGCAGGGGTTTCAACATTTTCTAAATACTTAAATTTCCATTTTTTTAATTGAGCTCTGTAACTCAAATCTAAATCTTCAGTTAAAGTATCTCCTTCCCAATTTCCAGCATCATAAATACATTCTTTACGCCATATACCAGCAGTACCATTAAAATTGATAAAATGCCCTTGACTATTTCTACCAACTTGTTCTAGCGTAAAATGTGCATCTAAAGCAAAAGCTTGAATTTTTGTTAAAGTAGAATAGTTTCTATTTATATGTCCCCAACGAGTTTGTACTACTCCTATTTTTGGGTTTTTAAAAAAAGGAACTGTATTTTCAAGCCAACAAGGTTTAGGTAAAAAGTCCGCGTCAAAAATTGCAATGAATTCTCCTTTTGCAATTTTTAAACCTTCTTTTAAGGCGCCAGCTTTAAAACCATACCTATTTTCTCTTCTTATGTGTTGGATATCTAGTCCTGTTTTTTGAAGCTCTTTGATATGATTTTCTGTAGAAATTACTGATTCATCTGTTGAATCATCTAATACTTGTATTTCTAGCTTTTCGAGAGGATATTTAATTTTTGCAATATTATCTAGTAAACGTTCCATTACATATAATTCATTATACACTGGAAGTTGTATGGTGATAAAAGGAACTTCATTAGGGTTACTTAAATCAAGCTTAGGAGAGTTGTCTTCCTTTTTTCTAGCTTTTAAGTAATTAAAGAGTAAGTTTAATTGTGCTAATGCATACATTAAAATAAGAACCAATGATACTGTATATAATGTAATTATTGTGTATTGTAAAATCATTATTTAAAACTGTATTTAAATATCCAACCTAAAATTTTAAAGCCAGCTAATATACTACCTTTTACTGTTCCTGAAACCTTAGAAGTACCAATACGATTTCGATATTTCATAGGAACTTCAACATAGGATAATTTTTGTTTTAGAGCTTTTAATTGCATTTCTACTGTCCAACCATATGTTTTATCTTCCATTTTTAAGTTTAGTAGTTTTTCGTATTTGATAGCTCTGAAAGGACCAAGGTCGGTGAATTTTGCACCAAAAAAAAGTTTCATTAGAAAAGTAGCTAACCAATTACCAAAAACTTGTTGAGGAGTCATAGAACCTTGTTCACGTAGTCGTTTTACTCGTGATCCTATTACAAAATCAATGTTGTCATTTATGATGGGGGCAATGACTTCTGTAAGTTGTTCTGGATAGTCAGAGTAGTCTCCATCAAGAAAAACAACAATCGAAGGTTTTATTAGTTGATTAGAAATGTGTTCCATGCCTTTTAAGCAAGCGTACCCGTATCCTCTTCTACTTTCTAACAATACTGTAGCGCCGGCTTTTTTAGCATTTATTTCAGTGTTGTCTGTTGAGTTATTGCTCACAACAATAATTTCATCTACTACAGAAGGAATGTCTTTAATAACGCTAGCTATTGAATCTTGTTCATTATACGCAGGAATAATAACTTTTATTAGTTGATTCATTTTTTATTTTAAATCTGTCAAATTATTTTCTTCTTTAAAGGAAGAGAAATCAGTCCATTCATTTACTTTTTTACCATCTTTAAACCTGACAGCCTTTATTAGTTCCTTTTTTTTATAAACTAAACAATACCCATGCTTTTTGTCGTTTTTAAGCTGGCATTTATGGTTGATAGTTCCTTTTTTATCGTAATACAACCACCATTTATTTTGTTTACCTTTTATAAAATGTCCCTCTTTTTCCTTTGATGAATTTTTTCGGTAAAAGTACCAATACTTTACTGGAAAATTATCTTTAAAATGACCTTGTTTTTTTAAAACACCATTTTTATAATAAAATTTCCAAAAATCTACTTTTTTATTATTAGATAACCAACCTTCTTCCTTTAAATTTCCATTGTTATAATAGTTTCTAGAATATTTTTTTTGGGCACTTGCTATAGATGTTAATGAAAAAAATAGTATGAATATGAAAAGCCTTTTTTTATATGACAGAATCGAAATAGAGTTTGATTGTTTATCTTTCATTAACTAGTTTCATTAAATCTACATCATTACCTAATAAAACTTCTGTAGGGTTAATACGACCATTCTCAGGACCATTCTCAAGTTTTAAAACACCTCTAGGGCATACCGCTGAACAAATACCACAGCCTACACAACTTGCTCTAACTATGTTTTCTCCTTTTTGGGCATATGAACGCACATCTATTCCTTGCTCACAGTATGTTGAACAATTACCACAAGAAATACACTGACCTCCATTAGTTGTAATTCTAAAACGAGATTTAAAACGTTGTACCAATCCCATATAAGCTGCTAAAGGACAGCCGAAACGACACCAAACTCTATTACCAAAAATTGGATAAAATCCAGTTCCTATAACACCAGCAAACCATGCACCAATTAAAAAGCTATAGGTGTCTTTGATCCATTGAGATTTTAAGCCTAAAAAGGATTGCGTACCTGTAAAATAACAGTATATGGTAACGACTGTCATTATTAAAGAAAATACTAAAACAGAATGAATTAGCCAGCGCTCAAGTTTCCAAGCATTCATGCTTTTGTTTGAATGTTGCCTGTATGGATCCCCTAAAGTTTCAGCTAAACCACCACAGCCACAAACCCAAGAACAGTACCATCTTTTTCCAAAGAAATAAACCATTACAGGAACAATTACCAATGTAAGTAATATTCCCCACACTAAAATAAATAGACCTATAGATCCGCTACTGGTTAAACTATCTAGATTCCATTCAAAGAAAAAATCATAGTCTAACGGAAACGCATTTTTGAAATCATACCCAGGCATATTAAGGCTAGTCATTATTTCAGGAATTAAAAAAGCAAATACAATTTGAAAAAATAAAACAGATGTTGTTCTTATAATTTGATATTTGTTATGCCTATATTTAATATACATCCTTACTGCCATAACAAGCATAATGATACAATACAAGAAGCCATATACGAACCATTGACTAGCTGGACCTCCATTAAGAAATTTACTAATAGGATCTAAAATATAAGTCCAATTAACAACATAATCTGGAAAGAAGTATAGTAGCAAATAAAATGATACAAGATAAATAAGTACTCCCCATGCAATCCAACCCTTATTAGTAGATGATTCTAAGTAAATGTTATTGTTTTTAATTCCTTTATTTCCTAAAAGAATAAAGTTAGGAAGTATAAATAAAAGAGCTCCTATAATGCCTAACCCAAAAGTAAGTAGCCAAAGTAAACCAACATTGTTTCTTATAAACCCTGTACCTGCTTTTTTTGCTAACTCATAACTTAACGTATGAGGTTTTCCATATATTTTATATTGATATTGTTCTCCTTTTTTTGTCCAGTTTTTTTCTGAATCATATTTTAAAATTAATTGGTCGTAATAATCATTAGATTTTTTGTAAGCTCTTCTAACTCGACTAGAAAATTCAAAAATATTTAAATCCTCATTTGTAACAATAGCATTACTGAGTTCCTTCTTTATAACTTCACTTTTATAACCTTTATCACTAATAAAAGAGTTTAATTCTGATTCAGTAAAGCTAAAAAAACCAGTAAATATAGTTCCTGTAAAAATGATTAACCCTATTAAAAATAGAAGTAAACCTATATGTTTTATTGTTTTCATATTTTAAGCTCTGCTAAAAATTCGTTTCCAGCTTTTCTTTTTTAGTTGAATATTGGTGTTGTTCTCTTTGTTGTATTTAGCTACAATTTCGTTTTCATGTAATTTGTAAAATTCAGGATCAAAATTGGCATCGGCTAAATGTTCAAGGACGTAGTTAACAGATTTTTTGCCAGTTAAAATTCTATCAAAAAACTCGTGCCGCATTCTAATACCAAAGGTGTTAATACCAATAAATTCATTCGTGTTCTTGTCAAAACTTATATGAATGCACTTCTTACCACTTTCATGCTCCCAGTAAAAACGACTCTCATTTTTCTTAGGTTCTGCCCAAACCCAACCATAAGTTTGATATTCAATATCAATAAACTTGGCTGAATTAAACCAATGTCCAGGTTTGTATTCTATGCGATTACCACAAATTGTTTGAGCAACTGTTTCTCCCATCATTCTTCCAGTATACCAAACTGCTTCGATAGGGCGTCTTTGTCCAATAGCTTCATGTTGTTCGGCACAATCTCCAATAGCATATATATTTGAAATATTTGTTTCTAAAAAACGATTGACCTTTATTCCACGTCCAACTACTATTTCAGAATTTTTTATAAAGTCAATATTTGGAGATACTCCGGCTGTTAAACCAACTACATCACAAGAAATTTCTTCGCCAGTTTCAGCAATAATAATAGAAGTAGCTTTCCCATTTTTATCAGTTCTAATTTCTTTTAAGTTTACACCTAGACGTAAATCTATATGGTTCTCAATAATTTCATTATTAATCATTGTAGATTCTTCCTTTGGTAAAACTGAACTCCAAAAACTATTTTCACGAACAAGAAATGTAACTGGAATTTTTCTGCTGTGAAGCATTTCTGCTAGTTCAATACCAATTAAACCACCACCTACAATTACTGCTCTTTTACACGTTACATTATCAGGAGCATATTTTTCTAGCTTTTCTAGGTCTTGTTTATGATACATCCCCATAACTCCTTTAGCATCTTGTCCGGGCCAACCAAATTTGTTAGGTTTAGAGCCAGTTGCAATGATTAAGGTGTCGTAATTAATGATTTCACCATCTTTTAGTTCAATTTCATTATTAGATGAATGTACCTTAGAAACGAATCCTTTTTTTAAATTGATGTTATTTTTTTTCCAAAACCAAGGTTCGTAAGGTTGAGTGTGCTCAAACTTCATATGTCCCATGTAAACATACATTAATGCGGTTCTTGAAAAAAAGAAATCTGATTCTGCAGATATGATAGTAATCTGTTTGTTGGATAACTTTCTGATATGTCTAGCAGCAGTTACACCAGAAATACCATTACCAATAATTACAACATGTTCCATATTTAAGCTGATTTGCAAATTAGGTCGCACTTAAAGTTAAGAACTTAATCTGATTGATGAATTTAGAATCAGTATAAATAAAAGAAGGGAGGTGTAAGTAGGTTTTGTTTTTATCGACCTAAGCTTTAATTAAAATAATTTATAATGAAAAATAGAATCAAATATTTGTTATTTGCTTTAATATTAATAGGTTTTCAATCTTTTGCACAAGAAGAAGATAAAAATTCAAAAAGTAATATTCAAACGTATACACCATCAAGATTATTAGATAAAGGGCAGTGGGATATAAAATTTTTTAATAATTTATATACAGAAACAGAAGGTAATTTTAATACTATTACAGCTGACAAACCTAGAGAAAATTATTTTACTTCTACTGTAGAAGCATTTACTGGTGTTTCTAATAATAATAGGATAAATATAGGAGCTATTGTTGAGTTCCGTTCAAATACAATTGGAGGTCGTCAAGCTTTATCTGTTTTTAGTTTAGAAGATTCAAATACTGATAGAAAGGGAATAACATCAATTGCTCCAGCAATAAAGTTTCAACCATTTAAAAGTGTAGGAAATTTCTCTATTCAGTCTGCATTACATATTCCTTTAGTTACTGATGAATCTGATGGAAACGGAGTTTTTTTAGATCAAACAGCCTGGACTTTTCAAAACAGATTTTTTTATGATTACACATTTGATAGTGGTAAATGGCAAGTGTTTACCGAATTAAATACTGAATATAATTTTGGAGAGGAGAAGAGTTTTGCAAATAATACTTTTATGGTAGTTCCAGGTGCTTTTTTAAGTTATTTTCCTTCTGATGAATCTACTGTGTTAGTTTTTGCCCAGCATGCTCAACGCTTTGGTGATTTTACACAAAATTATACGGCTTTAGGTTTTGGAGGTAAATATCAATTGTCTAAAGTACTTAACTTAGAGGTGTTATATAGCAAGTTTGTAAGAGGAGAAAATACTGGGTTAGGTCAAAGTTTTAATATTGGACTAAGAGCTTTGTTTTAATGGAAAAAATGTAAATTGGAGGTATGAAAAATAAATGGCTCATTATAGTAATTGTTATTTTTTTTAATTGGTTTTGTAATAGTCAAACAAAAAAAATAAATGGAATTAGTTTTGTCGCTTCTCCAAACAAAATTAATCAAGATCATATTATACCTATAAAGAAGGTGTTGGCGAATTATGTTGCGTTGATGCCTTTTGGTTTTATTAAAGATTTGAATTCACCTAAAATTACATTCAATTCTTCAAGACAATGGTTTGGTGAAACAGAAAAAGGAATAGAACAATATTCACATGAATTTAGGAAGAACAAAATTAAAATAATGTTGAAGCCTCAAATTTGGGTTTGGAGAGGAGAATATACAGGCTTTATAAAAATGAACTCAGAAGAAAACTGGAGAATTTTAGAGAATTCTTACTCAGAATTTATTATAACATATGCAAAGTTAGCTCAAAAAATAAATGCTGAAATACTATGTATTGGTACCGAGCTAGAAAAATTCGTTGAAAACCGACCTGATTATTGGAGTGAACTAATTCTTAAAATAAAAAAAGTTTACAAGGGAAAACTAACGTACGCAGCTAATTGGGATGAGTTTAATAGAGTACCATTTTGGAGTAGTATTGATTTTATAGGGATTGATGCTTACTTCCCCTTAAGTACAAAAAAATCACCGTCAATTCAAGATTTTGTTAAAGGATGGCAATTGCATAAAAATAATATAATTACCGTTAGTGAGATGGCGAATAAGCCTGTTTTGTTTACAGAGTTTGGCTATAGAAGTGTTAACTACACGGGTAAAGAGCCATGGAATTCAGATAGGATAGAAGGTGACGTAGATTTAAAAAATCAAAGTAATGCCTTAGAAGTAATTTATCAACAGTTTTGGAATGAGACTTGGTTTGCTGGTGGGTTTTTATGGAAGTGGTTTCATAATCATGCTAAAGTAGGAGGGGGTAACAATAATAGATTTACTCCACAAAATAAGCCTGCTGAACAAGTAATTAAAAAAGCGTATGAACAACATTAAAATAATATTTTTTTTCTCAATGTTCATTTTTCTGTCGTGCTCAAAAAATGAATTATCGATAGATACATTACAGGGGTATATGACAGAAAAGAAACATTTAACCACAGATGAAGTTATTGCTTGTGCTGCTAGTGATAAAATCAATTCTAATATTTCTTATATTTTTTACTACCCTATATTAGGAGCAACAAATATTCAGTATTTTGAAACTGAAAGTATACATTTAGATAAAAATGATTTTACATTATATAAAAAGGTTTCATTAGAAAAAGAAGATGTGTTTAATGGATATTTACAAAGGTTCATTCGTGAAAGTAACAATGAAGTTTGGAGTATAGTAACTTATGAGTCTAATAATAAGATACATATTTCAAATCCAATAAAGCTAAAAAATATATCCAAAGCCACTGAATGGTCTAGTAGTGTGTCAATAGATACAGACACTTCGTTAATGCCAATGTTTTCTTGGGAAGACGGAAAAACAAAAGAAAATGTTATCTATTTTCAAGTAGTAACAAATTCAGATAAAAATTTATTATCGGGAACATATACTTATGATAAATGGTTTCAATATTATAAATTAGATAATGTGGTATTAAACGTAACTAGGGAAATACCACCAACTTTAATAAAAAATAAAGAATACCATTTTACAATGATGGGAGTGAGTGAAGATAATTGGGTGAATTTGGTAATTCAAAATCAATTTATAGGTAAATAATGGAAAAATTGTACACGGTTTTAGTAGTTTTATTTTTTTCGTTTTCATCGTTTTCACAAGAAAAAATGGTCGTTGATGTAAAAGTAAAAGGTGTAAAAAAAACTAAAAAAGAAACGGTTTTAAAGCTTTTAGATATTAAGAAGGGAGAGGTGCTAGATTCTTTAAAAATAGAAAAAGATATCATTCGCTTAAAAAGGTTGCCAGCAGTTTCTCATGCATATTTTCAAGTTTTTCACTCACATGAAAATTACTACAATGTTTTTATACATATCGAGGAGAATTTTACAGTAATACCTGAAGTAAATTTATGGACAACGACCAACAAAAGATTAGCCTATAAGTTAGGACTGTATGATTATAATTTTTTGGGTAGAAACATAACAATTGGTGCGTTTTATCAACAAAATGGATTTAACTCCTATGGTATAAATATTAAAGCTCCTACATTGTTTTCGAAATATTTTGGATTGGCTATAAACCATCAAAATTGGAGTAGCGAAGAGCCTTTGTATTTTGATAATAAATCTGCAAACTATAAATATCAAAATATTTCCTACGAAATCTTAGCTCTGTATCAAATAAATTTTAAGAATAATGTTCAGTTTGGAATAACCTTTTTTAAAGAAAGGTATAATTATTTGAGTGGTCATACAGCAAGTAATGTCCCTCAAAAACTAAATATTAATAAAAAACTGCTTAAACTGGTATATACCTATGATAATTTAGATTATCATTATCATTATATAGATGGTTTTAAAAGCCAGTTTTATGGCCAATATGTTACTAGTAAGAATACATACCAAGATGATTTTTTAGTTGCTTGGAACGATTTGTTTTATTTTAAACGATTGGGTAAAAAAGGAAACTGGGCAAATCGTTTACGAGTAGGGTTGTCTTCGAATTTAAAAAGTCCTTTTGCTCCATTTGCATTAGATAATAATGTTAATTTGAGAGGTGTAGGTATTTTAGTTGATAGAGGTACTGGAAGTATTGTTTGGAATACAGAGTATAGATATACTCTTTTTGAGAAAAAATGGTTCGTTTTACAAGGGAATGCGTTTACTGATGTTGGTTCTTGGAGATTACCTGGAGGAAGATTAAGTGATTTTTACCAAAGTGAAAATATTAAGGTGTATTCGGGTGTAGGGTTGCGATTTATTAATAAAAAAATATTCAATGCTATTTTTAGAATAGATTATGGATACGGATTAACTAAAAATGCAACTAAAGGGATTGTATTTGGAATAGGGCAGTATTTTTAATATACTTTATCTCCTTTTACAAGCCATTTTCCCCATTCTTTATTAAAAGCATGCACTTTTTCAGTTGTCTTTTGTTGTTTGTTTACAACTGTTTTCCCTTGGTTTTTCCAATCAAAAATACCGCCATAAAGATTATAAATATTTGTATAACCTGCTTTTTTTAACTTTTCAGCAATATCCTCTGATCTTATTCCTAATGAACAATAAACTATGATTTTCGTGTTTTTATTAGTGGGAAGTTTTTTGATAGTTTCTTTCATGTTGAAATGATTGTATCCAACACAGATAGAATTATTAATATGACTTATTTCAAATTCTTCAGGTTCCCTAGAATCTAGTAAAATAATTTTATCGTTGCTTTGAGTAGAAGTAATAGATTGCTGTATTAGTTTTTCTAAACTGTTACTTGTGATATATGGGATGGTTTCAGTATTAAATTTTTTTAATAACTGGTTTAGGTTTTTTTGAGCGTTCACTGAACAAACTATACAAAATAGATATACGTAAACTAAATTTTTCATTTTATATCAATAACTTATCAGATTATTTTATTAGGCTACTGTACCCTGACAACTACTCCCAGACCCAGCAGTACATCCATAACAATGTTGATTTATAATAATATTTCTATCTTGAAGTAGTTCTTCGTTGTACGCAGAAATATGCTTCACTTTACTAGCTACTTTTAAATTAAGCATTTGATTAAAATCACAATCATATAAATATCCATCCCAGCTAATAGATAATGTATTGGTGCACATTACATTTTCTACGGCTATTGGGTTGTATGCTTCAACTAAAGCATGCATGTAATCTTCATAGTTTTCAGACGCAATTAAATAATCTAAAAAACGACTAATAGGTAAATTAGTAATGGCAAATAAACTATTAAAGGTTATAGAGAAATCATCAAATAATGCTTTTTTAAAATCTTTTTCCATAGATGCTTGGTCTCCAGGTAAAAAAGCGCCAGAAGGATTGTAAACAAGATCTAGTTTTAATCCTGTATTTTCAATTCCATACCCAACAGCGTTTAATTCTTGTAAAGCTTTGATAGATTTATCAAAAACACCATTACCACGTTGTTTATCAGTTTTTCCACGTGTCCAATGTGGCATGGAGCTAACAACATGAACATTATGTTTTTTGAAAAACTCAGGTAAATCGTGATATTTTTTATTAGCTCTTATGATTGTTAAGTTTGAGCGAACAATGAAATCTTTAATTCCAGCTTTTGCGGCTTCTTCTACAAACCATCTAAAGTTCGGATTCATTTCAGGAGCTCCTCCAGTTAAATCTAAAGTATGAGCCCCAGTAGTTTTAATCACTTTTAAACATTGAAGCATCGTTTCTGTTGTCATTATTTCTTTTCGATCAGGACCCGCATCAACATGACAATGAGCACATACTTGATTACACATGTACCCTAAGTTTATTTGTAATATCTCCAATCTTTTTGGACGAAGAGGAAATTGATTTGTTTCTTTAATTTTTTTAGCAAAAGTTGGTAATTCATCTTTAAAAATTCCATTTGACAAAATTTCTATTTGACGTTGTGTATTTGCTAGATCATTATTTCTTGCTAAAAGTGATTTTTTAATCATTCTTTTAAAATTTTGTGAGGACGAACCCAGTTGAGCCCCATGGCATTAATGAATAACTATGTTCGAGGTAATTTTAAAGAAACTTTACATTTCTAATTTGTTCACTTTGTTCATCATTTGAACTCCATGTACCAATGTTGCACCACTTTTAATAGCAGCACCAACGTGAATAGCTTCCATCATTTCTTCTTTGGTAACCCCTCTTTGTAGTCCATCTTTAGTATAGGCATCAATACAATAAGGGCATTGTTCAGTATGAGCAACAGCTAGGGCTATTAAGCTCTTTTCACGTGCGGTTAGTGCTCCTTCTTCAAATACTTTACCGTAATAGTCAAAGAATTTTGTACCAAGTTCTTCATTCCATTCCGTTATTTTACCAAACTTTCGTAAGTCAGCTGGGTCGTAATATGTTTTAGACATTAATTTAATTATTTTTTGTTGAAAAGTAAAAATACAAATTGTTTTCGCAATTACTTTTGTTGTGGACAATGCTATTTCTCATTTAAATTCCAATCATATTGTAAATGACTAACTTTAGCATTGTTACTAATTTTTATTCTTGAGTATTTGTTTAAAAAATCAACTAAGCTTCCATTTTTAGTGAAGTCTTCCTTGAACCATTCAAAAATTTTAGATAGATGAATTTTCTTTTCAGATATTTTATTTCGTTTAGGATCGTTAATAAACTTCTTCATCAATTCAGTAGTTTTACTCTCATAATTACTTTCTGTAAAAGCAAAATTTCCTAGTTGAGGACAAGAACCAGATGCACAATTTACTCCAACATGAATTTTTGGATCGTTAAATTGTTTACGTAATATTTTATGTTCAATATGATTTAATGTGTATGTTTTATTACCAACTTTGGCAAATTTTATATTCCAGGCGTCTTTACCTTTCCTCTTAACTTTTAAAATACTTTTTAAGGGGTAATTCTCTAAAATTAATTTAATAGTATAGGCATTATAGGCGTTTATCCAAAAAGCTTTAGTTTTTGAAGCTGACCAATTTTTTTGAGGAGAGGTTTTTGCTAAATAATCTAGATAGGTTTGTAGTTTAGATTCGTCTTTTTTGAATGCTGTGTAATTCACATATCCTTTACTGTCAACATGTGTTTTTAATAATGAATTAAAAAGGGCTGTTTGACTATATGAACTTAAAAAAAAAGAAATACTAAGTACTAAAAATAATTTTCGCATTTTACATATTGTTTTTAACTGGTGATTTAGACGAGTAATTAATTAGTACATTACAAAAAATAGTGTAGAATTATAAAACAAAAAAACCTTAACAAATAAATGCTAAGGTTTTGTACTGAAGGCGGGACTTGAACCCGCACGGACATTACAGTCCATTGGATTTTAAGTCCAACGTGTCTACCAATTCCACCACTTCAGCATAATAATATGCTATATGCTTTTTGACTACTTTTAAAATTAAGCCTCACTAATTAAAGTGAGGCTTGGTACTGAAGGCGGGACTTGAACCCGCACGGACATTACAGTCCATTGGATTTTAAGTCCAACGTGTCTACCAATTCCACCACTTCAGCATAATCTCTTTTAAAAGGTTAAGAGCGAAAGACGGGATTTGAACCCGCGACCCCCACCTTGGCAAGGTGATGCTCTACCCCTGAGCTACTTTCGCGTAGTCAAAATTATTTTAAAGAACGTGCATTACTGCGAATGCGGGTGCAAATATAACATCCTTTTTTGAATTACAAAAAAAGATTTTAATTTTTTTTAATTAATTTTAAAAAGTATGGTCGTTCTATAAGAAAGAAATATCTTTGCATAAATTATTTAAATAACAAGGTGAGTACTGTTTCAACAATACAAGATAAAACATCTTTAAAAGTATTATTTTCTGATTTTAAACAGATTACTAAGGTAGGTTTGTCTGTAAGTGTAGTTTTTACATCAATTACAGGATATTTATTGGGCGCTGATAAAATCAACTATACCACTATATTGCTTTTAGCTATAGGAGGTTTTTTTATGGTAGGAGCATCTAATGCTTTTAATCAAGTGATTGAAAAAGATATAGATGCATTAATGGAGCGAACAAAAAATCGTCCATTACCTTCAAAAAGAATGTCTGTAACAACGGCAATGATTATTGCTGTATTATTTACAATTGCTGGAATTGGAATTTTATATTCGATAAATCCTAAATGTGCTTTGTTTGGTGCCGTATCTATTTTCTTATACACAAGTGCTTATACACCATTAAAAGCAATTACACCTTTGGCTGTTTTTGTAGGAGCAATTCCAGGGGCAATTCCATTTATGTTAGGTTGGGTTGCTGCAACTGGGGAGTTTGGCATAGAAGCAGGTTTTTTATTCATGATTCAGTTTTTTTGGCAATTTCCTCATTTTTGGGCTATTGGTTGGTTACAATTTGAAGAGTACAACAAAGCAGGGTTACACATGTTGCCAATGGATAAAAAAGATAAAGGCGCAGTAGTACAAATAATTTTTTACACTTGTGTAATGATTTTAATGTCGATAGCACCTGTTTTAAAATTGACAGGGAGTTTTTATATCTCTCCACTAACAGCTGTGATAATTTTACTTTTAGGTATCTTAATGCTGTTTTATGGTATTAAATTATACAAATCAGAAGAGAATACTGATGCAAGAAAATTAATGTTGGCAAGTGTTTTTTACATTACAATTGTGCCAATAATATATGTAGTAGATAAATTTTTACATTAATGAACGCAGAAACACAAACATTACAAGAAGAGCTAAAAACGGCTAAAAGAAAATCAGCAAAACCAATGCTGTGGATTTCCATGATAAGCATGGTAATGTTCTTTGCAGGACTAACAAGTGCTTATGTGATTAGTATGAATCGTGAAGATTGGGTTACTTTTAATTTACCTCAAGCATTTTATGTAAGTACAATTTTGATAGTTATGAGTAGTATTTCGTTATACTTCTCTCAGAAAATGCTAAAAAAAAATAAGGTACAAGCATCTTTTATGCTTTTATTGATAACTTTTCTTTTAGGATTGGGTTTCATTTGGTATCAATATGTAGGTTTTAATCAATTAAAAGAAGTTGGATTGTATTTCACTGGACCAGAAAGTACAGTGTCTACTTCTTTCATAATAGGAATTACATTTATGCACGTATTGCACTTGTTCGCAGGGGTTGTCGTGTTATTAGTCGTTATTTATAATCATTTTAAAAAGAAGTATTCATCTACTGATATGCTTGGGTTTGAACTAGGTGCAATCTTTTGGCACTTTGTAGATGTTTTATGGATTTATCTATTTTTCTTTTTCTATTTTATTAAATGATGAGAAATGCTTAATTTTGGCGCACTGTTTTAACAAAAATTAACTAAATAGTATTTATGGAAGCAAATATTGCTGTAAATTCTGACAAAAAAGAAACCTGGAGCGGAGGTGGTGAAAAGCCATTTGGCGCTAGTTATGGTAAAATGATGATGTGGTTTTTCATCGTATCTGATGCATTAACCTTTTCTGGATTCTTAGCAGCGTACGGTTTAACACGTTTTAAATTTATTGATTCTTGGCCAATTGCCGATGAAGTTTTTACGCACTTTCCTGGGTTACACGGGGTGCATGCACCAATGTACTATGTAGCGTTAATGACCTTTATTTTGATCATATCATCTGTAACAATGGTGTTAGCTGTTGATGCTGGTCATCAAATGAAACAAAAAAAGGTAGCTTGGTATATGTTTGCAACTATTATATTTGGTATTATCTTCGTTGGTTCACAAGCATGGGAATGGAAAAACTTTATTAATGGTTCTTATGGAGCTGTAAAAACTTCTGACAATCATATTTTACAATTTGTAAAAGATGGTCATCAAATTGCTTTAGCAGATTTTGTGCATAATGATAGAAAAGATGGTAGAGTTGAACACACTAGAGAAAATGGATTATGGTTTGAAAAAGAAGGAACCATTTCTGAATATTCTGTAGCACAAGTTCAGGAAGCATTTAAGAATAATCCGTCTTTATTGATAAGAACTGAAAAAATTAACCTTGAAACTAAACAAAAAATTATCTTATCTAGAGAAGAAAGTTTAGCTCAATTAGCGAAAGCTAATATGGTGGTTGAAGGAGCTAATTTATATGTAAACGAATATGGTAACCCTATATTCGCAGATTTCTTTTTCTTTATTACAGGATTTCACGGATTTCACGTTTTTTCGGGTATTTTAATTAATATCATTATTTTCTTTAACGTAGTATTAGGTACTTATGAAAGAAGAGGGCACTATGAAATGGTTGAAAAAGTAGGTTTATATTGGCACTTTGTAGATTTAGTTTGGGTATTTGTTTTCACATTCTTCTACTTAGTATAATTTTAAAGTATTAAAAAATGGCAGGTCACGCACACGAATCAAATACAAAAAGAATTTGGATTGTTTTAGCAATCTTAACTATAGTAACAACGGTAGAAGTTGCTTTTGGAATTGTTAAACCAGATGCTTTGCATTTACATGGTATAGGAACTAGTTGGTTAAACTGGATGTTTATCATTTTAACCATTGTAAAAGCATATTATATTGCTTGGGCTTTTATGCACTTAGAAGGAGAAAAAACATGGTTTAGACGCTCTATCGTTTGGACAGCTACCTTTTTAATATGTTACCTTGTAACATTAGTTTTAATTGAAGGAGGGTATTTATATGATACATTAGGACCATTAGTAAAATGGTAATTTTATAAAATTCAGATAAAGGTGGTGTTTAACCACCTTTTTTCATCTTTAATAAGAACTCTTATGAGTAAAAAACAAAAATTTATAGTACTGTTTGCGCTTTTTATAGTGCCTCTATTATTTTACATATTCTTATCACTGGGGATTAATAACTTTGCTAAATTACCCGTTTTAACAAATAATGTAACAGATATTTCAGCAGTTACTAAAAAAGCACAATTTGCCAGAAAAATATCTATTGTTACTTTTTTAGGGAGTGACATTCAATCAACAAAGGGAGAGTTGTTTAATTTAAATGAGAAGATATATAAACCATTTTATGGATTTAAAGATTTTCAAATGATTGTTATTGCTTTAAAGGGTACAGAACATAAGGTTGAAAAACTTAAGAAAGAAATAGGTGCTTTTACAAACATGTTGAAATGGAATTTTATTTTTTGTGATGAGGTTGAAATAAAGCTACTGTATGAGAGTTTTAAAACCAATCAATCATTAGACTCTAATATACATACTTCTAAGGCATTTATTATAGATAAAAATGTTTGCTTAAGGGGAAGAGATGATGATAATGATGTAGCTGGAGGGAAGTTATTTGGTTATAATATGAAGTCTGTTGCTGAGTTAAATAATAAAATGAAAGACGATGTTAAAGTTGTTTTAGCCGAGTATCGTTTAGCACTTAAAAAGAATAACGCCGATAGAGAAATTTAATAATTTAGAAATGAAGAAAAAGGATTATTCATATATAGGAATTTCGTTTGTCATATTACTTTTTGGAATATATGCATTTCCAAAAATTGTAAAACATTTTCAAAGTGCTGATTTGCATAAGTTTAATAAAGTTCCGTCTTTTGAATTTGTAAATCAAGAAAAAGAGACCATAACAAATGATAATTTTAAAGGCAAGGTTTATGTAGTAGAATTTTTCTTTGCTACGTGCCCTACTATTTGTCCAATTATGAATAGAAGGATGGTTGATATACAAAATGAATTTATGGGGAATCCTAATTTTGGAATAGCTTCATTTACAATTACCCCAGAAATAGATACTCCTAGAAAGTTAAAAGATTATGCTTCAATACATGGAATTAATCATAAAAATTGGCATTTGCTAACAGGAAAACCTGAAAGTGTAGTATATGATTTATCCAATAAAGGTTTTAAACTATTTGTAGGTAAAGGAGAAGATAGTCATGGTGGTTTTGAACACTCAGGGTTATTTGCTTTGGTTGATAAAGAAGGGTACATTCGTTCAAGATACGATGAGCACGGAAACCCTATTATGTATTACAGAGCTTTAGATGAGCATGGATTTTCAAATCAAATACAAGAACTAAAACAAGATATTAAGTTATTATTAAATGAGTAAGATTAATAATTTAGAAGAGAAAAAATATAAGAGGTTTATTACTATAGTTTCTGTGGTAATTCCTTTGGCTGTAGCAGCTTTGTTTGGTATCAAAATTCCTAATGTTGAGCCTTTGTCTTTCTTGCCTCCAATATATGCAAGTATAAATGGTTTTACAGCTGTTTTATTAGTAGCTTCAATAGTTGCTATAAAACGAGGAAATAAGAAACTACATGAACAACTAAATACAACTGCTATTATTTGTTCAGCTCTTTTTCTAGTAATGTATGTAGCATATCATATGACGTCTAACTCTACCAAGTTTGGAGGAGAAGGAGTTATAAAGTTCGTTTATTTATTTATCTTAGTAACCCATATATTATTGTCTATTGTTATAATACCTTTTGTATTAATAACATTTATGAGAGCTAGATTGGGTAATTTTCCTGAACACAAAAAAATAGCAAAAATCACATTTCCATTATGGTTATATGTTGCAATAACAGGAGTTGTAGTTTATTTAATGATTTCACCTTATTATGTGTAAAAAGAAATTAATTTTATTTTTAGTAGTTATTTTTATAGGTAAAAAGTCTTTTTCACAATGTGCTATGTGTAAGGCAGTTGTTGAGGGAGGGGATATAAATATGGCCGAAGGTGTTAACAATGGAATAACCTATTTAATGGTGTTCCCATATTTATTGGTAGGGTTATTATTCTACTTTATTTATAGGCATAGAACAAAAAATAAAATTTAACACTTCAATAAGAACATTTTCTTGTAACATATTTTAATTTTAGTCGTCCTATATTAGGAAGCTTTAAAAATATTGTTCATAATCAGACATGTTGTGTTCGTTTTTTTATAGTTTTTTTAATTTACTGAACCTAAAACACTTGTTTTACAGTTGTTTAGGTTTTTTGACTTAATTGGAATACCAATTGAACATAACTAATTGAACATAAAAAATATACGTCTTGAAAACTAAAATTTTAGTATTAATTACTTTATTATCGGCATTTGGAGTTTTTTCTCAAAAAAAATGGACACTTAAAGAGTGTGTTAATTATGCATTAGAAAATAATATCACAATAAAGCAGAATAAATTGAATGTTAAACTAGCTGAAAAAGATGTTGATATTGCTAAAGGAAACTTTTTACCAGACTTAAATGGATCTTCTAGAGGAACTTTTTCATCTGGACTTTCGCAAGATAGAAATGGTGTGCTTCAGAATACTCAAAATTTTAATTCATCATTTTCTCTATCAAGTGGTGGTACAATTTTTAACGGGTTTAGAAATATTAATTCTAAAAAACAAGCTGTACTAGGTGTTAAAGGAAATGAATTAGATTTAGCCAAAATTGAAAATGACATTTCATTAAACGTTGTAAATACGTATCTAAATGTGCTATTTGCAAAAGAAAACTTGGCAGTGGCCGTTGTTCAGGCAGAAATTAGTAAAAAACAAATAGCAAGGGCAAAGGCTCAATTTGAAGCAGGGGCAATACCAAAAGGTGATTTGTTAAATGTGCGATCAACTGCATCGAATGATTCTCAAAATGTTGTTTTACAGGAGAATACGTTAAATTTAGCGTTGCTTGGACTTGCTCAGTTACTACAAATATCATCAGATAATTTTGATATAGAAAAAATTAATATTGATTCTCCATCTCTTAGTTTATTATATAATTCTTCAAATTCAGTTTATCAAAAGGCATTAATTAATAGACCTGAAATAGAAAGAGCTAAGTTGAATGTAGAAAATTCTTTAATAAGTTTACAATTAGCTAAAGGTGCTTACTTACCTACTTTAACTTATTCATTTGGCGTTAGCAGCTCGTTTTTTCACCAGTTTAATAATTTAATTCGCCCTAATGATTACTTTTTAAGACAAATAAACGATAGAATTAGTTACAGCGCTGGAGTATCACTTAATATCCCAATATTTAATCGTTTTCAAACAAAAAATAGAGTAGCTAAATCTATTATTAATAAAGAGATTTCAGATATAGCATTAGAAAGTCAGAAGTTACAGTTACAACAAGAGATAGAAAAAGCTTATCTAGACGCTAAGGCTGCTGCAAAAACATATGAAGCAGCAAATATATCTTTAGAAGCACAAAGTGAAGCATTTAAAAATGCACAGGTAAGTTATAATTATGGGTCTATGACACAGTTTGACTTTGATCAAGTAAGAAATAGATTAGTAAATGCTGAAGGAGCTATGATAAGAGCTAAATATGATTATGTATTTAAAACAAAAGTTTTAAAGTTTTATTACGGGGAGTCAATATTAGATTAATATAAGGGGATAATTTATTATTGATATAGAACCTTACCAATTTGGTAAGGTTTTTTATTATAATGTATCTTTGTTGAAAATAAACTTTTTATTGTGTCAATAATTTTAAACATAGAAACAGCAACAAAAAATTGTTCTGTTAGTATAGCGAACAATGGTGAGGTTTTAGCAAGTAAAGAATTAAATAATGGTAATTATTCTCATGCAGAAAAGTTACATCCTTTTATTGAAGATGTTTTAAAAGAAGCTTCTGTTAGTTTAGGTGAGATAGTTGCAGTAGCGGTTAGTAAAGGACCGGGTTCATATACAGGGTTAAGGATTGGAGTTTCTGCAACAAAAGGTTTATGCTTTTCTTTTGATGTACCACTTATATCAATAGATACATTAAAATCTCTTTCTATGAATATTAAAATTGAAGATGGATTAATTGTGCCTATGATAGATGCAAGAAGAATGGAGGTATATTCTGCCATCTATGATAAGAATTACAACCAAATACGAGAAATAAAAGCTGAAGTTATTAATGAAAATTCATTCAAAGAGTTGTTAGATCACAATAAAATTTATTTTTTAGGAGATGGTTCCGATAAATGTAACGGTATTATAACACACGAGAATGCAATTTTTGTTCAAGATAAATTTCCCTCTGCTAAAGAAATGGCTTTATTGAGTTTTGAAAAGTATAAAAAAAACGACATCGAAGATGTCGCTTATTTTGAACCTTTTTATTTAAAAGATTTTGTAGCTATACCAGAAAAAAAGCGATAACCCTTATTTCTGTATCTCAACAGCATGCGGGTATGGTATTTCTATACCGGCGTTGTCTAGTGCAATTTTAACGTTTTCGGTGGTTTCAAAGTATACATCCCAATATTCATCTGTGTTGGCCCATGGACGTACAGCAAAGTTAACAGAGCTATCAGCCAATTCAGATACATGTACTGTAGGGGCTGGGTTTATTAATGTTTTGGGATTAGAAGTTAAAACACTCATTAAAATATCTTTAGTTTGTTTAATGTCTGCATCATAAGAAACACCAAAGGTTAAATCAACACGCAGTTTCCCTTCAGCAGTGTAATTAATAATATTCCCATTTGACAGTGCCCCATTAGGTATAATAGCTAGTTTGTTATCAGGTGTGTTAATATGAGTTGTGAAAATTTGAATTTCTTTTATAACGCCAACAACACTTTGGGCTTCTATTAAATCACCTACTTTAAAAGGTCTAAAAATCATGATTAGTGCACCACCTGCAAAGTTAGATAAAGATCCCTGTAGTGCTAGTCCAATAGCTAAACCTGCAGCTCCAATAATTGCAGCAAATGATGTTGTTGCAACTCCTAACTTTGAGATAACTGTTACAAAAAGTAGAGCTTTTAAAGCCCAGCTAAATAAGTCTCCTAAAAACTTTTGAAGTGTTATTTCTACGTTCTGCCTCTTCATTATTTTTTGACTCCCCTTAACTATCAGTTTTATTGCAAATAAACCAACAATTAAAATTGCAAGAGCGGTTAATAATTTTGGTGTGTAATTTATTAGTAGTTCTTTAAATTGATCAGTATACTGTTCCATTGTTTGTAAATTTAAGAATTGTGTTTTGATAATTATTTAGTGATTAGTGGTTGTTAAGTAATAAACTAAATAAATATACTCAGAAAGGCAATTAATGCAGGTATAGATTGTATAAAAAATATTTTAGTTTTTTTTGTAGAGTATGCGCCATAAACTCCAGCAACAAAAACACATATCAAAAAGTAAATAGCTACATCAGTTTTTTCAGAAATAAGAGACCAGAATAAACCGCCAGCAAGAAAACCATTGTATAAGCCTTGATTTGCAGCTAATATTTTAGTTTCTTCAGCAAACTCTTTGTTTTTTAAACCAAAAGCTTTTATACCTCTTGGTTTTGTCCATAATAACATTTCTAAAATTACGATATAAACATGAATCAGAGCGATGAAGCCAATAAGTATGAGTGATAAATAGTTCATTTTTAATTTTTTTTACTTGAAAAATTTAATTCGTGGGGCTTCTATTGAAGCTTATAAGTATTGTTTTACAAACATAGATAAAGGTTTTGTTTTTGCCTAAGGTTTTTCTAAAGTGCTATATAAAATAACTGTACTATTTTAAGTTTTTTAGAGAGTAACTTGTTTTATTTCAAATAATTGATATGAACTGATAGTGGCTAAATCTTGGCTTTATTAATAGGTTAAATATACTTGCTTATTAGATTAATCCTAGACTAAGTTTTATATGCATTAAAAAATCAAATCTCAATGTTAACTTAATGTTATGTAATTGTTGTTTAAGTGTAAAATTATAGTTATATTTGTAATGATAGCGTTAATAATTAAAATTTATAGACATGAAAAAAATAATTGTTTTAGCTTGTATTTTAGCTGTTTCAGTATTGCAAGCACAGGTGAATCCTAAATATGAAGTAGCTGGAGAACTAGTTAAAGCTACTTATTTTTATGAAGATGGAAAGGTTAAAGAACAGGGATTTTTTAAAGATACTAAGTTAACTGGTACTTGGGTTTCTTTTAATAAAGAAGGAGATAAAACTGCAATAGCACACTATAAAGCTGGGAAAAAAGTTGGTAAGTGGTTTATGTGGCATAAAGATGGATTAAAAGAAATTGATTATGAAAATAATACGATAGCTAGTGTTCAAAACTGGAAAGATGACACCAAGATTGCAGTAAAATAGCAGCTAATTTTTTTATTAGATAAATTAAAACTGAGTATACATATACTCGGTTTTTTTATTTTCTACCAAAATCTGCAGGAATTTCTCCCCATGCTTTAGTTTCCCATTTTAAAATAGATATTTCTATTGGATTATTTTGTAACCAATTCTCTGCTCGTTTTATTAACTCTAAAATGTCTTTATTACTATTGTTAAATTGAATATTTGTTTTACATCGTTTTTGTCTGACCCAACCAATGGCAATTTTTGAGTCTGAATAAATAGGAGTGTTTTTTATCTTTTTACTTTTTAATAGGGCTATCCCATGAACCAATGCTAAAAATTCACCAATATTATTTGTGCCGTTTTTAAAGGGACCCATTTTAAAAATTTCTTTTTTATTATGAGTTAACACACCTCTGTATTCCATTATTCCAGGATTTCCTGAACAAGCAGCATCAACAGATATGCTCTCTAAAATTGGTGTTCCATATTTTTCTTTTTCACTATTTGACAAAACTTTTTTCTTGGTATTTATACCTTTGTAGTCATTATAACTTTTTTTAAATGCTATTTCAGCCTCTTTTTTAACTGCAAAGGCTTTATATTGGGCACCTTCATATGAGTGGATTTGCTTTTTACATTCTAACCACGAAGAAAAAACACCTGTTTTTTTTCCTTTCCAAACAACATAATATTTTTTCTTACCCATTTTTTAAAATTACGGTTTCAATCACCCTTGGGAAATGCTTGTATTCTAAAAGTTGAACTTTTTTTGCTATAGATTCAGGAGTATCTTCGCTATTTAATGTTGTTTTAGCCTGAAAGATAATAGTGCCTTCATCATAATTTTCATTCACGTAGTGAATTGTAATCCCAGTTTCAGTATCATTATTATTTTTAACAGCTTTGTGAACATTCATACCATACATTCCTTTACCTCCATATTTTGGAAGCAAAGCAGGATGAATGTTTATTATTTTATTAGGGAAAGCTTCAATAATTTTTGACGGAATTTTTCTTAAAAAACCTGCCAAAACAATAATATCAGCTTCAACTTGTAAAAAATTAAGCACAGTATCTTCTTTTGTAAAGCTTTCTTTATCAAATAATGAGGCCTCAATATTAAGGTGTTCACAACGGTCAAAAACTTTAGCATGTTTATTGTTGGAAAGCACATGAGTAACTTCAGCATCTTTAGAAGTTTGAAAATATTTAATAATGTTTTCGGCATTGGAGCCAGATCCAGAAGCAAAAATTACGATACGTTTCATATTGATTAAGTTGTATAGTTACTGCAAAAAAAAGAATAATTATTAACAATGATAAGCTATATAATAAAAGATTCAAGTATTTTTTTTAATTTAGACATCACAATTATTTGGCCAAAAATTAGAATTAAAACTTAAGATTTGTATTTTTGCCCCGATTTTAAATTTTAAAACTTATAAAATTATGTCAGACATTGCATCAAGAGTAAAAGCAATTATCGTGGATAAATTAGGAGTAGACGATAACGAAGTAACTAACGAAGCAAGCTTCACAAACGATTTAGGAGCAGATTCATTAGATACTGTTGAGTTAATTATGGAATTCGAAAAAGAATTTGATATTCAAATTCCAGACGATCAAGCTGAGAACATCGGGACCGTAGGTCAGGCGGTTAGCTATATAGAAGACGCAAAAAAATAAGAATTATATGCAATTAAAGCGAGTTGTAGTAACTGGACTTGGCGCATTAACGCCAATAGGAAACGATAAAAATGAGTATTGGAATAGCTTAGTTAACGGAGTTAGCGGAGCAGCACCTATAACGTATTTTGATGCTGCCAAGTTCAAAACTCGTTTTGCATGTGAGTTAAAGAATTTTACCGTGACTGATTTCATGAATAGGAAAGATGCACGTAAAATGGATAGATTTACACAATATGCAATGGTTGCTTCTGATGAAGCCATAGCTGATGCTAAGTTAAATCTAGATGACGTTAACAAATTAAGAGTTGGCGTTATTTGGGGAGCAGGAATTGGTGGTTTAGAAACTTTTCAGAACGAAGCATTTAATTATGCTAAAGGTGATGGAACCCCTAAATTCAATCCGTTCTTTATTCCGAAAATGATTGCAGATATTGCTCCAGGAAATATATCTATTAAAAATGGATTTATGGGGCCAAATTACACAACAGTATCTGCCTGTGCATCATCAGCTAATGCTATGATTGATGCTTTAAATTATATAAGACTTGGTCATTGTGATGTTATTGTTACTGGTGGTAGTGAAGCTGCTGTGACAATTGCAGGAATGGGAGGTTTTAATGCAATGCATGCCTTGTCAACACGAAATGAAAATCCTGAGTCTGCTTCAAGACCTTTTGATGCTGAACGTGATGGTTTTGTTTTAGGAGAAGGAGCAGGTGCAATTATCTTAGAAGAATATGAACACGCTAAAGCTAGAGGCGCAAAAATTTATGCTGAAGTTGTTGGTGGTGGTTTGTCTTCAGATGCACATCATATGACGGCACCGCACCCAGAAGGTATTGGGGTAATTGCTGTAATGAAAAATTGTCTTGAAAATGCAGGACTTAATCCAGAAGATGTAGATCATATTAACACTCACGGTACTTCTACTCCGTTGGGTGATGTAGCAGAGTTAAAAGCTATTTCTGAAGTATTTGGAGATCATGCTAAAAATATTAACATCAATTCAACGAAATCTATGACAGGTCACTTGTTAGGTGCTGCTGGTGCTATTGAAGCTATTGCTTCAATCTTAGCGATGGAGCATGGAGTTATTCCTCCTACAATCAACCATAATAATATAGATGAAAATATTAACCCAGAGTTAAATTTAACATTGAATAAAGCTCAAAAAAGAGATGTTAAAGTAGCTATGAGTAATACTTTTGGATTTGGTGGCCATAATGCTTGTGTTGTTTTCAAAAAACTAGATTAATTTCATATGAATTTTCTTCGTAGAATAGTTAAACCCCAGAATAAAGAGGATGAAGACTTTTACTACGAATTAAAAGAGTTGCTTAATTTCAAGCCTATAAAGTTATCGCATTATAAAAAAGCGTTTACTCATAGGTCTTTAAAAATGTTAGATAAAAAAGGCAATCCTATAAATTACGAGCGTCTCGAATTTTTAGGAGATGCTATTTTAGGAACTGTTATAGCCTCTTATCTATATAAAAAAGTGCCTAAAGGAGATGAGGGGTATCTTACTCAAATGAGATCAAAAGTTGTCAGTAGAGAACATTTAAATACATTAGGGAAAGACCTAGACCTTATTAGGTTTGTTAAAAGTAATATTGCTAACAATCAAATTAGTAATAATATTCATGGAAATATTTTTGAAGCACTCATTGGAGCTATCTATTTAGATAGAGGTTATAACTACTGTAACCAATTTATCTATGAGCAGGTAATATTACCATATGTAGACATTGAAAGGTTAGAAGGAAAGATATCTAGCTATAAAGGATACATAATAGAATGGTGCCAAAAAAATAAAAAGAAATATAGTTTCGACTCTTACGAAGATACTGGTAATCAAAGTAAAAAACATTTTAGTGTTAGAATAAGCATCGATGGAATAATGGTTGCTAAAGGAAGAGCAACTTCTAAGAAAAAGGCAGAAGAAATTGCAGCTAAGAGAGTATACTATGCCATGCAAAATAAAATGTAAAACTCTTAACTTTTCAACGAAAAGCTTTTCGTTAATTTCACATTGAAATATAGATACATTTACTAACTTAGCAAAAAACTAATTGTTGTTTTATGCCTGTTTATGAACTGGATTTTAATGTTTGTGATTCTAATGAGTACTCATTAATTGGAATCCATACTACCTTAAATGATTATAAATTAGCATATCTTTTGAATGGGATACTAAATAGTTTATTTAAAAAAGCAAGTTATTGCTTAGATATTAAGATTAAAAATGATGTGAAAACATCATTTTCTGTATATGAATATTTAAACTTGAAGTCAGATCATAACTGGTTTTTAATAAACAACGTCAGTAAACATAAAATAAAATCGGAAGAAATAGGGTTGTTTGCAGAAAATACCGTAACAAATTACCTTGTTCCTGAAAAGAAAAAAGTAGATTATTTTATAAAAATAGAGGGGGATTTTGATTATACGTTCATAGAAAACGCTGTACAAAAAATAAAGCAAATACCTCAAGTAATAACATCATATCAAATAGAAGTTGATACGTTAAAATCTAAAGATTTTTTAATTTTTTAGCATATGCCAAATAACAATAAAACCAAAATTGTAGCGACCTTACGGACCAGCAACAAATACTAAAGAAATTTTAGCTGAAATGGCTGAAAAGGGAGTAAATGTATTTAGAATAAATTTTTCACATGCTGATTATGATATAGTAAAAGAGCGAATTAGTCAAATTAGAGAAATTAACGAAGAAAAAGGGTATAATATAGCGATATTAGCTGATTTACAAGGCCCAAAACTTCGTGTTGGTGTTATGAAGGAAGGTGTTGAAGTAAAGGCGGGAGATGCCTTCACATTTACAACTGAAGAATGCATAGGTACACAAGAAAAAGCCTACATGACCTATCAACGCTTCCCTAAAGATGTTAAAGAAGGTGAGCAAATTTTAGTTGATGACGGTAAATTATTATTCGAAGTAGTTTCAACTGATAAAAGTACTAGTGTTAAAACAAAGGTAGTAGTTGGCGGATCGTTGAAATCTAAAAAAGGGGTTAATTTACCAAACACAAAAATTTCTTTACCAGCTCTTACTGAAAAAGATAAAAAAGATGTTGTTTTTGCTTTAGATCAGGAGGTTGATTGGGTAGCACTTTCTTTTGTTAGAACCCCTGAAGATTTAAGAATATTACGTGATTTAATAAAACAAAAATCTCGTTATAGAGTTCCTGTAATTGCAAAGATAGAAAAGCCTGAGGCTGTTGAAAACATTGATGCTTTAATACCTTACTGTGATGGACTTATGGTTGCGCGTGGTGATTTAGGGGTTGAAGTACCGATGCAAGATGTACCATTGATTCAAAAAAGTTTGGTAAGAAGAGCTAAGCAAGCTAGAATACCAGTTATTATTGCTACTCAAATGATGGAAACCATGATAGAAAACTCTGTGCCCACAAGAGCTGAGGTTAATGATGTGGCAAATTCTATTATGGATGGGGCTGACGCTGTTATGCTTTCTGGAGAAACTTCTGTAGGGAAACACCCTATAAGAGTTATTAAAAAAATGAGTGAAATTATCCAAAGTGTTGAGTTTTCTAATCTTATTGAAGTTCCACAAGCACCTCCACACATTCGAACTAATCGTTTTATTACTAAATCAGTATGTCATCATGCGGCTTTAATGGCAGACGATATAAGAGCTTCAGCTATAACAACTTTAACGAATAGCGGGTATACTGCTTTTCAAATTTCTGCATGGAGGCCAAAATCTCATGTGTTAGCATTTTCATCAGAAAAGAGAATTTTAGGAAAGTTAAATCTTTTATGGGGAGTTAGGGCTTATCATTATGATAGAGACTTAAGTACCGATGATACAGTAGAAGATATTAATGAAATTGCCAAAGAGAAAGGGTTTGTTAAAACGGGTGATTTTATGATTAATTTATCATCAATGCCAGTTAAAGCTAAAGGAATGGTCAATACATTGCGTGTATCACAAATTGATTAATGAGGTACATAATACTAAAGGGATAAAAGAAAAAGCTTGTTATTATAACTTAACAAGTTTTTGTTTTATTAGAATAGTATTTTCTTTGAAGCAATAATAGCATCATAGTTTCATTTCTAAGTTTTATATTAAATTCAGGTCTTGATAGTTCGCAACATATAAATTCATTTAATTTTTTATACTGCTTAGAATACAAATAAAAATTTTATTAAGATTAATTGTTATAAATAAAAAAAAATGTACTTTTTAAGTATATAAAAATAATGTTATTTTGCACTACAAAATATAAAATGTTATGAAATCTTTACTTCTATTGAATGTGTGTGTATTATTATTCTTATTTAAATCTGATAGTTCAAAGAGAAAATATAGTGATACTAAGTTTACATATGAATTCTCTATTACAGAAAATACTTCAAAAGTGAAATTTAAAAGAGAAGTAAAACTCTATTGGTATGCTTTAGAAAAAATAGAATCAACTTTTTCTGGGTTTAGTGGGAGATTACTTCATGGCAAGTACAGAAAAACTTTAATTTTTTCCAAAAAAATAATAGAGGAAGGGAATTTTTTATATGGGATGAAGAATGGGGAATGGAAAGAATGGGATGAGAAAGGAAATTTGATTTGCATTACTAATTGGAAAGAAGGAAAAAAAGATGGTTTTTATGAGTACTATGCTGAAGAGAATAAAAAAATTATCCGTGGATATTATCTTGATGGAGAGAAGAATTCTAAATGGACAATTATTGACAATGGAAATCTAACAAAAACTACTTGGTCTAAGAATCTACGAAATGGTATTTATAAAGAATATGATAGTTTAGGGGGGGTGATTAGAAAAGGAAGATATAAGCGTGGATTTAAAACAGGTATTTGGATTGATTACAGGAAAAAAACTAGAAAAAGATATTCTAAAGGTAAAATAGTTAATGAAAATGTTGAGACGTTTTGGGATACTTTCAAGGAAAAGAAAAGTTAAAGCAAAATCACTATCTTATGTGGTAATAACCTTGTTGTTAGTAAGTATTGTTTTAGCTACCATTGTTTTGATGGTAACCTATTTTTATAAAATTGCTAATGAGTTTGAAAATCAAAATTATTTAATAGAGAAATCAAAATCTACTCGTAATTTTTGTAAGTCTGATTTTGTAAACGATGATGTTTTTCTCAACAAATACTCGAATATAAGTTTTTTAGAAAAAGTTGCCGTTAGAAAGAGTTACTGGGGAGTTTTAGAGAAAATTCAATTCAAGGTTTGGAATACCAAGGACACTTTAAAAGAGACATTGTTTTTAGGAGAAAAAAGGGGCGAAGCAATATCACTTTATATTTCAGATAACAATAAGCAATTAAAGCTAGGTGGAAAAACAATGATTCAGGAAAATATCTATATTCCAAACGGAACCTATGGAGAGCTTTACATCCCTAAAACATTAAACCAGATTAGCATAAGCAAATTAGTAAATAAATCTAAAAATAAGTTACCTGATGTAAATGATTTTTTTCTTCCAAAAAGTTGTGAGTTGATTGATTTAGAGAGTGTAAGAGAGGGGTTTTCAAATAGTTTTTTTTCTCCAACTAAAAAAATTATTGTTAATGGAGGGGTTTTAGAGGGGATAAAAATAGAGGGAAATGTTGTCATAGAATCACCTCGAAAATTGTTAATTAGAAGTAATACAAGGCTGTTGGATTTGTTAATTGTGGCGCCAGAGATTATTTTTGAAAACGGATTTTCAGGAAATGTTCAGGTGTTAGCATCAAAACTTATAAAATTAGAAAGAAATGTGACTCTAAACTACCCATCTGTTTTGTATTTAAAGAACGATCGGCAAGGAAGTATATCAATAGAGAGCGGAAGTTCAGTTTTAGGAGCTGTTATTTCGCTTTCTGAAAAAAAACAATCCGATATTATAATGGAGGAAAATACAAAGGTGGTTGGCGATTTATATTCGCAGGGAAAATTATTTTTCAAAGGTAAAATGTTTGGTGAAATGATGGCTCATGAATTATATTTTCACACAAATGAATCCGAGCATAGAAATGCTGCGACCGATTTAAAAATATATAAGCTTCCAAATTTTACACACCAATTAAAATTGTTTAAAGGAAAAAAATCATCATCAAGAATTCTTAAATGCATCAAATAAAAGCCTCTTCTTTAGCGGAAAGTGTTCTTTCATTGGCTCTGGTTTCAATTGCCGTTTTCATTTCAATGGTTATATTCTCTAATTTATTTGCTTCATTTCAAAGTAGAGTTATAAGAATAGATACTTTATCTAAAATAGATTCAATTAAAATAGAAATAGAAAAGAGTCCTAGTGGATATTTAGGTAGAAATAGTGTCAATATAGGGGATTTAACTATTCGTACGTATGGTACAGAAAAAAATGAAGATTTAGTGTTGTTGAAAATTTCAGCAGAAAAGAATGGAAATATATTTATCGATAAAAATTACCTAGTGATATATGAAAAAAAATAAGGTAAGGGCATATACAATAATTGAAATATTAATAACTATGGTTATTACGAGTGTTATTGTGAGTATATTATATTTACTTTTCTCTACTTTATCGCGACAGTACTCTCAGTTTAATAAAAGTCAAAATAAAACCATTACGCTAGCTTTATTTAAGAATACCCTAAAAAGGGATTTCTATATGTCTGATGTTTTGTTTTTTAAGTCTAATGAGTTAACATGTGTTAAAGATAAGGAAACGATATTGTATACTTTACAAAATGAGTTTGTGACTAGAAAATTAGAAAGTAGAAATACTATCGATACTTTCGATATTCAAATTAAACATATTAATCCATTTTTTATAGTTGATAGAGATTTTAAAGTACTTAAAAACCTTTCACTTAAGGTTAGTTTTCTTGGAAGAAAAACGGGATTATATTTTTCAAAGAATTATCCATCAAATGTGTTAACAAATCAAAAGTTTTTTTATGGAGATTGATGTAAGTGGATACAAAAAAAAGAATGTAAAGAATAGTAAAAAAAGGAAGGAATTTCCAATTATTTTCAAAGGAGGGGTTAATGACAAGTTAAAGATGATTATGTATAGAGAACTAAAGGTTATGCTTAAATCGGGTGTAACTTTAGAAGAAGCCTTTACGTTATTAATTTCTCAATATAAAAATAAAAAGTTACTATCTGGGTTGAAAAGGATAAAAAGTGAGTTGCTAAAAGGGAAAACACTTGTTTATTCAATGAGTCAAGTAAAATTTTTTACTCCATTTGAAATAAATAGTTTGTCTGTCGGAGAGCAAACAAAAACTCTTCCTAAGGTTTTAGAAGAATTAGAACTTTTTTTTGAAAAAAAAAATAAACTAAAAAGTCAGATTAAAACGGTTTTAACTTATCCTACTTTTGTTATTTCAATAACCTTTGCGGTACTGGTATTTATGTTAAGAAATGTCGTACCTATGTTTCAAAAAGTATTCAGACAGTTTAACAGTGATTTACCTAGCTTGACTAGAAGAATAATATATATATCCGATAATTTTTCTTATTTCCTGCTATGTCTAGTTTTGGTTTTTGTGGTAATATGTTTTTTCTATTTTAAATTTAGAGATAATGCCAGTTTTAGAAGGATTTCCTCTGGGATTATTCTTAAACTTCCTTTCATAGGCTCTATGGTTAAGGCAATATATTTATCTAGATTTTGCAATGCTCTAGGGTTACTTCTTGGAGCTAATGTTTCTATAGTTGATTCGCTTAGTTTTATAAAGGAAATGATAATTTTTTATCCAATAGAATCATCGATAGACGGGATTAAAAAAGAAATAATAAAAGGAAAAAGTTTGACAAATAGCTTGAAGGAATATCCTTTTTATGATAACAGAATGATTTCTATGATAAAAATTTCTGAAGAGGTTAATCAATTAGAGGATATGTTTAACTATTTAGCATCACTTTATTCAGAGGAAGTTGAAACTAAGTCTAAACGAATCGGTGTTCTAATCGAGCCTATTATAATAATAGTAATTGGTGGTTTAGTCGGAGTAATTTTAATCGCCATGTATTTGCCAATGTTTGATTTAAGTAAAATACTAAATTCAAATTAATTACCATATATTTGCAAAAAAATAGCACTGAAAATATTTAATTAATTAGCATGAAAAAAATAAAAAACAAATACGTTAAGGCTTATTCCTTAAGTGAGATTCTTGTAGTTTTAGCTATAATCGGAATTATCATTTTGTTAGTAATGCCAAATCAAACTTCAGTTGTATCACAAGCAAAATCTTTAGAAGCACAAAATATGTTAGCCCATTTACATGGGTTGCAAAAAAATTATTTTTACAGGTACTCTAAGTATTCATCTAATCTTGATGATATTGGATTTGTTCAAGAAAGAACAATTGATGATGAAGGTCAGGCCGTTTATGTAATTACAATACAGGAAGCTTCAAGTTCAGGTTTTGTTGCAAGAGCAAGAGCCCTGGCAGATTTTGATGGAGACGGAACTTATAATGAATGGCAAATTGATCAGGAAAGAAATTTAAAAGAAGTTGTAAAAGACTAGTAATATGCTCTTGTTATTAGATATATTGTTAGTTCTCTTTTTAGGGTTAATATTTTGGGAAGATTTTAAATTTAGATTGGTTAATATTTTATATTTTCCAGCTATATTAGTTATTGCTTTTGTTGTTTTTATTCTAGAAAATGGAGTTTATAATAATATAGTTTTTAGTTTAATCTTTGTTTTTCTTAATCTTATTTGTATAAAGATTTATACTACTTTAAAAAGCAAGCACTTTAATGGGGTTTTCTTTAAAATTCCAGGTTTAGCTGAAGGAGATATATTTCTTTTTTTTGCTATTATCCCTGTTTTTAGTTTTGTTAATTATGTATTGTTCTTCATAACAGGGTTATTCATTTCACTCTTAATTCATTTATTCATTTTAAAATTTAAAATTGACAAAAGAGAAACTATTCCTTTGGCTGGCTATCTATCACTATATCTAGGGGTTTTAATTTTATTTACTCAATTGTTAAATAGAAGCTTTTACATTAATATAAATTTTTAAAGCTATGGAAGAAATTTTAACAGGAGAGCTGGCTTGGTTTTATGGTATTGTTCCTATAAAGGATGAAGGTGAATGTATTGAACTACTTATTGATGAGACAAAGTTCAAGGAGGAGTTACAAATTGAACTTGAAATAATTTTAGGTAAAAAAGTAAAGCTTATAAAAACGAGTACAATTCTTGTTGAAAGGGAGTTGTCTAAAAAATATCGAAATGCTAGCAAAGGTAATAATGATAAGAAAGACGATTTACAATCTGATTTTTTAAGTGAAATTATTCAAGAGGCTATTTCTTTAAAAAGTAGTGATATTCATTTTGAAATTTATGAAGATTATACTAGGATAAGATACAGATTAGATGGAGTTTTAGTTCAAAAAAGAACAATTGAT
Organism: Tenacibaculum sp. nBUS_03; assembly: GCF_051201695.1. Classification (GTDB taxonomy): domain Bacteria; phylum Bacteroidota; class Bacteroidia; order Flavobacteriales; family Flavobacteriaceae; genus Polaribacter. The sequence goes on from NZ_CP179214.1 coordinate 2,813,214, forward strand.
AAAGAATTATATCTTGAATTTGTTAATATTATTAAAATTAAATCTAATCTCGATATTACAGAAAAAAGACTACCACAAGATGGTAGAACTAAATTAGGTGGTTATGATATAAGAGTGTCAGTTATACCTACTCAATTTGGCGAGAAAATAGTAATGAGAGTATTAGGTAAAAGTACAGATTCGTTAGACTTAAATATATTAGGATTTGATGAAGATGAATTAAAAAGTTACCTAGAGGCTGTTCAGAAAAGTAATGGGATTGTTCTTATCAGCGGGCCAACGGGTTCAGGTAAAACAACTACTTTGTATGCTACGCTCAAGTTATTAAACAGTATAGAAAAAAACATTGTTACTATTGAAGATCCAATTGAGTATGTCTTGGATGGGGTTAATCAAATGCAACTTAATGAAGATATAGGGCTTACTTTTTCGAGTGCCTTAAGATCTTTTTTACGACAGGATCCTGATATTATAATGCTTGGAGAGATCAGAGATAAAGAAACTTCTTCAATGGCAATTAGAGCTTCTTTAACAGGCCATTTAGTATTGTCAACAATTCATACTAATTCTGCTTTAGGAACAATTTCAAGGTTAGTAGATATGGGAGTTTCTCCGTTTTTATTGTCAGAAACAATAAATGTTACATTGGCTCAAAGGCTGGTAAGAAAGTTATGTGGTTGTAAGAAGAAAGTATCATTCAACAGCAACGATTTTCCGAGTAGCTATAAGACATTATTAAAAACAAAATCATACTTTAAGGAAGTTGGGTGTGAAAAATGCCATTACACTGGTTTTAGTGGTCGAAGAGCTATTTATGAGATTGTAGTTGTAGATAATGAGTTGGCAACTGAGATTAGTGAAAAAACAAATAATTTCAATAAAATTTTAAAAAAGAGAAACATAAAAACATTAGCTGATAAAGCTTATGATTTAGTGACTAAAGGAGAAACTACTCCAAGTGAGGTATATCCAATTTTAATTAATGCTATTTAAAAAGAAATGAAAAAAACATTAAGTTTTATAATATTCTGTTTTATGTTTAACCTTATGGTTGGGCAAGAATTTGGGAATATAAATGAGAAGTTAGAAAAACTTTCTCTTACAGAAGAAGGATTGAATAATTTGGTTCAAATTAATGTGTCACAAATTTCTTTACATGACTTTTTTACAGCATTAAGTAATGATCATCAATTAAATGTTAGTGTAGATAAATCTTTAACTCAACCAATAATTAATAATTTTCATGATGTAAAAGTAAAAGATGTGTTTTCTTTTCTTTTAACTAAATATAATTTAAGTCTTCAAGTCCTTGGTAAAATTATCGTAATTGAGAAGAAAAAGAAAGTAATTAAAAAGAAGCAATTAAAGAAAGTAGATATAACTTATAAGAATAAAGGAAAACTTCTTTCGTTGAATTTGAAAAGAGACTCTCTCTTCACTGTAGCTAAAATTATAACAAATAAAACAAAGGAAAATATTGTATTGAGTCCAAGGGTCAAAAACGATATTGTTAGTGCTTTTGTAATAGATAAGAAAATTGATTTTGCTTTAAATATGATAGGTGAATCAAATAATTTTGTTGTTTCAAGAAACGATGATGGATATTATTATATTGATAAAAAGCCTAAAGAGAATAAACGAGTAACCAAAAAAAGAGGTAAAAGTTTTAATCTGGAGAGATCAGCAGATAATCTACTAATAGAGGTAAATTCTGATGGTACAGTAAATATTTTAGCAAACGAGGTTTCCGTGATTGATGTTATCTATAATTTATCCAAAGAAATGAAAAAGAGCTATTTTTTATATTCTAATTTAAATGAAGGGCTTCGAACATCGTTTTTAATAAAAAATGCATCTTTTACCGATGTTTTACAGCATATTTTAAAAGAAACTAAATTTACTTTTAAGAAAGAAGGAGATTATTTTTTGATAGGGAATAAAACTACCGAAGGAATGCGAATAACTGAGGTGATTAAAATGAAAAATAGAACTATTGAAAATGTTTTAAAATCTATACCACTAAGAATATCATCTGAATTAGAAATTAAAGAGTTTATTGAGTTGAATGCCTTAGTAGTTACTGGACATTTTTCAGCAATAAATGAACTTAGAGGGTTTTTAAACCAGATAGATAAGAGTGTGCCTGTTGTTCAAATTGAAGTTATAATTTTTCAATATGAAAAATCACATAATGTGCAAACTGGTTTAAAAGCAGGGTTAGATAAAAGTAGGCAAAACTCTTCTTTAACAAATGCATTTCCAACAACAGACATTAAGTTAAATTCAAATAATATCAATAAAATAATTGATACTTTTAATGGCTTTGGTATTCTAAATCTAGGAAAAGTACCCTCAAGTTTTTTTATGGAGCTTAAAGCTTTAGAGAATAATGCGGTTATTGACTTAGAATCAACTCCAAAGGTAGCAACTCTAAATGGACACGAAGCGACATTGAAGATAGGTGCAACTGATTATTATTTTGAGCAAACTAATCAAATAATTAATGGAAATAATAATAACAATGATAATATATTACAGTCTGGAAAATGGAAACCAACAGAGGCTAATTTAAGTTTAAAAATTAAGCCTTTTGTCTCACAAGATGAAAGTGTTACATTGGAGATTAGAGTAGAGAAGAGTTCATTTACTGGAAGGGTCGGTGAAACAGCTCCACCTAGTAAAAGTACCCAGCAATTTGAATCTTTTATAAGGGTAAAGAATGGTGATATGATTCTACTTGGTGGTTTAGATGAAGCTGAAAAGAGTAATTCGGGAACAGGAACTCCCTTTCTTTCTAGAATTCCAATTATCAAGTGGTTTTTCAGTGGAAGAAACAAGAAAAAATCTAAAAAGAAGCTGCATATGTTTATAAAACCGACGGTATTTTATCAATAATGGAATTTTTTAAACAAACTCAAGAATTAGTTGTCGTTAATGTTTTACTGTATTCAAATTTTACAAAATATGTTTGTGTTCAGTTAAAAAAAGCTGGACACAGAATAAAAATAGTTGAAGATGTTGTTATTTACGAAAATATTGAAAAAGTAAAGAAATTTACAAACTCTAAAGAAGTACTATTACTTTTTAACGGTGAGAAAATTCTTTACACTGTTAATGTAGACCTTTTCAAATCAACAATACATCAATTTTATACAACTAAATACCTTAGTAATGAAGATAGAGAATTTTTAGCACTTGCAAGAAAAGAAGAAATAGACAAAATAATTGTAAGTTTTTTAAATCTAGATATTTCAATAATCGATGTTTATTTTGGAGGCTTTAGTGTGAGTCTTTTTTACAAGCAAAATTTTAATGATAGTGAATTTAAAACAAGCTACTTTTCTCTGTTATTTGGAGAAAAAGATTGTTTAGAAGTACAAAAAATAACATCAAGTTTTGTGGAGGAAGAAATTGAAGAGAGCAAAGAAGGTACAATTGCTTTATCATTGGTTTATGATTATTTTTATCCTTCTGAGAAGCTATTTAGTAATTACGAAAATCAGGTAATAACTGCTAATAAAATTGAAAGTGGCCATAAGTTTCAATTCCAATTTTATGGAAAAATAGCGCTATCAATAGTGTTTTTACTTATGCTTTTGAGTTTTGGAATAACAAAATTTTTTGAAAATCAAAATCAAAAGTTAGAATCAAAATTAAATTATTTAATTAAAGAGGAGGCATTACTTAATAAACTTCATAAAGAGAAAAATAAAAAAGAAGAAATACTACGTACTTCTGGTTTTTTAAATACTTACGGAATAACCTATTGGGTCAATACTATAATACAAGATATTCCAGAAAGTATATTGTTGTCGGAACTAGAGGTGTTTCCAATGAAACAAGTACTTAAAGAGAATAAAAAAATAGTTTTAGAGGGTAACCAAATTATGGTAAAAGGTATTTCTTTTAATGAAAACAAATTTAAAATTTGGGCTAAAAAGTTGACGGATAGAAATGAAATATTTAAGATTGAAATAGTTAATTACTCTCAAAAAAAGAGTCAAGAGGTGAAATTTGAGTTAAAAATTCAGTTGCAAGGATGATGAAAGATAGATTTACATATCATCAAAAAAAAATAGGAGTTTTCGTCTTATTTGTTTTTGTCTTAATGCTTGGGTATAAAAAAATGTTTAAAAATACTATTAATGAGGTGGGGAGGTATTTTAAGAATACAGCCATAAAGAAAAATGAGAAAGGGATTAGACAATCTATATTAAACATTCAAAAGGAGATTTATCACTTGGATGATTACCTGGGGGAGGGAGATTTTCAGGAGCATTTGATTCAACAAGAAATATTAGAAGTTATAACTTCAAAAGCAAATAAGAATGAAATTATCGTTACAGATATAAAACCTACGCATCGGTATTTGGAAAATAATTATTCGATAATTTCAAATACTTTCACATTGAGAGGGTCATACAATTCCCTTGTAAATATAATCAATCAAATTGAGAGAAATTTTCGAAAATCGAAACTTAATAATGTGAGATTTTATAAAAAAAAGAATTTCAAGTTAAGACGCGAAGAATTGTTTGTAGAGCTGGTATTTCAAAATTTTAAACACAGTAGTTGATGGATAAAAGTTTACTCAATAAAGTTTTGATTTTTGTGGTTTTAATTGTCTGGGGTTTGATTGTTTATAAATATTGGTTTTCAACTTCCAGCATTACTGAAACCTCATCAGATACCACAAGTAATATACGTATAATTGATAAGCCTAACAGAATAAAAGAGGTTATAATTGAGCCTGTATTTCGTGATCCATTTTTAAATAAAAGTGTAATTGTAAAAAAACATACAAAAAACATAAAAAAAAATGTTGCCATAAAAAAGAACAATTTAACCAAGAAGGCTACCAATTTTATTTGGCCTAGGATAAAGTACCTAGGTTTTTTAAAGAGGGTGAATGGTGCTAAGAAAATTTTATTAACAGTGAACGGTAAATTTTTGAAGTTGAGTGAAGATAACTACATTTTGGAAGATATAGAGGTGAAAGAGGTGTTTAAAGATTCTATAATAATAAAAAAAAACAATATAATTAAAACGATAAAAAAAAGAAAGTAAAATGAAACAAATTAAAAATATATGGAGTGGTATTAATAGCGCTTTAATTATCTCATTAGTGATAATTTATTTTTTAGCTAATAATAACGAGAAAGTCGTATATATAGACAATGTAAAGTTATACAATGAATTTCATATGACGAAAGAACTAGGGGGAATAAATGAGAAAAAATATAAACCAATACTCATTAAGTTTGATAGTTTAGTCAACAGGTTAAAAAGTATGGAGGTAAGGTTAAATAAACAGCAAAAAATTACTAAAAATGAAGAAGAGGAGTACATGAAGCTGAAAAGGATGGTTGTTTCTGGAGATACAGAAGTTCAGAAGTTAAGGTCTCAGGTTAAAATGGAGATTAATAAAAAAGTTTGGGAAAGATTGAATGGGTATGTACGTGAATTTGGAGAAGAGTACCAGTATGATATTATCTTGGGAGCACAAGGTCAGGGTAACATTATGTATTCAGGAGAACAGTTTAATGTTACAGACGAATTTATTGAGTATGCTAATTTGAAATATGAGGGGCATTAATTATTTGCTAAATAAAAAAAATATGAAAAAGGTAGTTTACTTAGTTGTTTTTCTAATTATTGGATGTAAATTGGAAAAACAAACTAAAAAAGAAAATATTTTTGTTGGAAGGGAAGATGAGAGTTCTAATGTTTCAGATTTTAAATTATATGATGAAAATAATTTTAAAGATACCAAAAAGAGTTTTTCTTTTTTAGGCGAAAATTTTTCAGGTACAAAAAAAACAATTCTTATTAACAATATGTTTTATTCTGCTTCAATTTTGCCAAAAGAATACTACATAAAAAAACACTTAAAAAAAACAGATTCTCTAGCTAAATATTTAGATGAATTGAAAAAAGAAGAAGTTGTTCAATTTGATTTTCAGTATATGAAAGGAGATGATTTGTTTAAGAATAAATCAATTAAAGAGGTTGAAGTTCTAGTGAAGTATTTATCATTTCATATAAAAAATGATTTTTATGCTATTACTTCAAAAGGAGATACCATTTCGCCTTTGGGAGTTCATTTTGAAAGAACGTTCAAGTTAACTCCGAATAAGAGGTTACTACTGTATTTCAAATTCCCAGAAGAACAAAGAAGAATAAAGCTGGCATATTATGGAAAGGTATTTGATAACCAGATATTAAAGTTTATGCTAGAGAAGTAATAGTATTTTATATGGTTAAACTTTGCTATAGAATAAAAAAACATTAATTTTACAAAAAATTGCTAGAAGTTCGCTTCTATAATTATTAAAAATTGCTAAAATACAGCTAACTATTTATTATGAAATTTTCTAAAACTAATAGAGCCACTAAGGCTTTATCTGTGTATATAGCGTTGAGTTTGTTATTTCCTCAATCTTTTATTAATAATGCTTTTGCACTTACAGGGGGGCCTTCGCAGCCAGAGTTTAATTCTTTTACTCCAATAGGTACAACCGATATGGTTGATTTATCTTCAGGAGATTTTAATTATAACATTCCAATTATGGATGTAGGTGGGTACCCACTTAACTTAGCCTATACATCAGGTGTTAATATGGATCAAGAATCCTCATGGGTTGGTTTAGGTTGGAACCTAAATGTAGGGCATATTAAAAGAAGCGTGAGAGGATTGCCTGATGATTTTGATGGAAGTCAAGAGAGCGGCGATCAAATGCGATATGAGAACAATTTTAAAGCTAATAAAACATTTGGAGCCCACTTTGGATTAGGTGCTTCATTTTTTGGGCTTAAAGAATTAGGAACTAATAAAACTAAAGCTGGGAGTCAAAGACTGGGTGTAAACATAGGTTTAGGAGTAGAATATAACAATTATAGTGGTTATTCAGCGACTCCTTCTTTAGGAGTTTCAGTTAAACTGGCAAAAAATGTAAGTGTAGGTATGGATATCTCTACGTCAGCAGTAGATGGTCCAACGATATCCCCTTCTTTATCTATTCATAAAGGAATTAGCTTGACACATTATAAATCAGCAACAGCGGGTTTAGGTTTGTCAATAAATTCAAGAAAGGCACTTTCTACTTTGAATTTAAGCGCAAGCCTTGGTAACAATGGTTGTTTTAGTTTAGATGATAATAAACATCTTAATCCAAGTTTAAGAACAAGTATTCCATTAAACGATCATATGATCTATACACCTACAAAAAGAGTTTCTACTATTTCTAAGCAATCTAAGTACAGCGGGGCTATTGGAGGTACTGTATTTGGTATTAGTGGCCAAGTAAAGGTTACTGGTTATGGTTCAGAGCAACGAATTAATCCAAATGATATCTTAAAAAATGTTGCGGCATTTGGATATGAGCATACCGAACAAAATGAAAGTAAAACGATTAATGGAGTTTTAGATTTTGTAAGAGAGAAAGATCGCAACTTTAGCAAGCATACTACGATTTTGCCGATTACTAACTATACCTATGATAATTATATCATCAATGGTCAAGGGGTTAATGGAACCTTTAGGCCATATAGAGGACAAATTGGTTTTTTGAATGATACAAAAGTAGTTGATTCGGGTGGTGGAAATAGTTTTGGTGCAGAAGCAGAGGGAGGTTGGATTTTTGCAGTAGGTATTGATTATCAGAATACGAATACTGAATCTAGCACAGGGAATTGGCCGGAAGCATCTGGTAATTTAGCCATTAATAAATTTACCGACAGATCAGCCTTACAAGGAGGGGTATACGAGAAAGTTTTTTTCAAAGATAATTCCGATATGAATGTTGATTCGGAACAATTAGCTACAGGAATGTATTCAGATACTAGTACAGGAGGAACTAATCCAGTTCGTTTAGGACTTTCTGGTGAAAAACATAACAGAACTTTAATTAGTAAGTATCATACAAATGCCGATTCTATATTACTAATTAATAAAGCAAAAATCCGTAAAAAACGTCTACTAAGAAATCAAGTAATTCAGAAGGTAACGCGACAAGAAGCACAGAAGTACTCCCGTTTAAGGAATTTTGTAACTAGTACTTATAGTAAGCTTCATCATACGGCAGGTTTTAATATATTGAAACCTGATGGTAGCAAATATGTTTATGGATATCCTGCCTATAACATAACTAAAAAAGAAGTAACCTTTGCGGTAAATAAAGACGCTAATGTAGATGAAAAGAAAGATTTAGTTACTTACACGCCAGATCCAGACCCTAAAGACTTAGCTCAATTAAATGATAATAGTTCTTCTAATAGGCAAGGGGTAGATAATTATTTTAATAGAATTACAACACCGCCTCACGCCCACTCATACTTAATTACGGCTGTCATGTCTTCCGATTATGTTGATGTAACAAATAATGGTTTTACCGACGATGATTTTGGATCATATACTCGCTTTACTTATGGTCAACCATATTCTTATAACTGGAGAGTGCCATATACTCAAAATTCAGCTACTTTTAATAGAGGTTTGTATTCACATGATAATGATCAAAAAGGAAGCTACATCTATGGAGAACGTCAGCAGGTGTATATAAAAGAGATAGAAACTAAAACGCATATAGCTATTTTTTCATTATCTGATAGAAAAGATGGCTTTGGTGTTCGAGATGAAAATGGAGGAAGAGGTACAACGACTACCAAAAAAATAGATAGTATTTCGTTATATTCTAAAAAAGAATATAGTGAGCTCGGACAAAACGCAATTCCAATTAAGGTAGCTCATTTTCAATACGATTATTCTTTATGTAAAGGAATACCGAACAATGCAAGAATAAGTTCTTCTGGTGAAATTAATCAAGGAGGTAAATTAACTTTGAAGAAGGTCTATTTTACGTACCGTGATTCCCATATGGGAAGACATATGCCTTATGAGTTTGATTATGGACAAATTGATACAGATGGTGATGGTGTTTTTGATAAAATGATTAATCCATCATATGATATTAAAGGGTATGATATTTGGGGTTATTTCAAAGAGAATAAAGGAAATGGAGGTGATTTGGATGGTCTTCCTTCTAGTTCAGAGTTTCCTTATACTGAACAGATTTCAGAAACTAATAATCTGAATCAAAATACAGTACATGAGAATTCAGTGGCTTGGTCATTAACTACCGTAAAACTTCCTTCAGGCGGAGATTTAAAATTACATTATGAGTCTGATGATTATCAATTTGTGCAAGACAAAAAGGTAATGCAACTATTTAAGGTTACAGGGGTAGGTTCTACTGACACACCTTCGGAGAAACAGTTAATTAATACTGCTCTTTATGATCAGCAAGACAATAAATATTTATATGTAAAAATACCTGAAGTATATAAGAATAAGAAGGTTGTTGATTTTGTAGATGGATTAGAAGATGAACCTATTTTCTTCAAGTTTTTATTAAATATGACCAATAAATCTGCGAACCAATATGACTATGTGAGTGGTTACTTACATTTAGATAAAAGTAGAGAAGTAACAAAAACACTTGACGATGAGTATTTATGTATTCCAATGCAGTTTTTAAAGTTAGACGGTAAAGATGGAGATCGTTTGATAAATCCTATATCTAAAGCAGGGATGTATTTTGGCCGTCATCATATGAATCGTATTGTATTTCATGACAGTGGACAATATGCTTCAGGATCTGGTTTTATTTCGATAGTAAAAGAAATAGTTGCATCCATAGGTACCTATACGCAGATAGGTCAGGGGCCTAATAAAGTTTTAAGATCCAAATCATGTGCTAAATATTTTAAACCTAATAAATCGTGGATTCGATTACACAATCCAATAGGAAAGAAATATGGAGGAGGTTTACGTATTAAAAAGCTACAAATGAGTGATAACTGGGATATAATGACGGGGAATGAGAATGATCCACTCTACAAGAAGGTTTACGGACAGGAATATATATATGAAAATCAGGATAAAAGTTCAAGTGGTGTTGCAACATTTGAGCCTAATAGTAGTAGAGAGAACCCTTTTGTAATTCCAGTATATAATAGAGATACTAAAGGTAGTGAGGCTGTAATCGCCCCAAGGGAGTCTAATTATGTTGAAAAACCTATTGGAGAATCTTTTTTCCCAGCACCTACAATTACCTATGGAAGAGTGATTGTTAAGAGTTTGTCTAATAGTAATATATCAAAAAACGCAACAGGTAAAATAGAGCATCAATTTTATACATCGAGAGACTTTCCTACAAAAACGACACATACTGATTTAAATTATGGAAGTAGTTTACATAATGACCAACCTGGAGCAATTAGTAACTTTTTAAACTTTAGTGTGAAACATCATTTGACGGCTTCACAAGGTTTTGTAGTTGAGGCAAATAATATGAATGGAAAACCTGCTGGGCAGTGGGTATATTCTGAAACAGGAACATCTCCTATTTCTGGTGTGAAATATGAATATGACTTGGAGTCAGATGGTTCTTTAAACAACAAACAAAGAGTAATTAACAAACAAGGAAAAATTTCAGAGGCATCTATTGGAGTTACCTATGATATAGTGAATGACTTTAGGTCTAATTATAATAAACAAACTACGATAGGTGTTAACACAAATTTAGCTGGTTTTATTGTCGTTTTTTGGCCAGCATTTGTCCCATTACCATTGCCAAACTATGAAAGTAATGAGAATATGTTTCAATCGGCGGTAACAACAAAGGTGATTAAAAGACAAGGGATTTTAAAAAAGAAAATTGCTTATGATTTAGGAGCTCAGATATCAACAGAAAATTTAGCTTGGGATGCGGAGTCTGGTCAGGTATTGGTTACTAAAACAAAAAATGAATATGGAGACCATTATTATAATATTAATTATCCTGCCTACTGGAAATATAATGGAATGGCAAGCGCGTCAAGAAATTTGGGAGTTCATGGAGAACTTTTAGGTAGTTCGTCAGAAAAGTATTTTACGATAAAAAACTCAGATACAGGATTGTCAGATGCGTTGCAAATTGGAGATGAGTTGATTGGTATGGCTACATTAGATTTTTTTAATACAGATAGCAAATACGATATAAAGAGGCAATTGTGGATTGTAGGTAAAAGGCAAGAAGGAAATATTCAAAAATTTATTTTAATGGATTTCAAAGGAGAGATTGTGAATGATTGTAATGAGTCTGATGGAGCAGCTGCCTATACAAGTAATATGAAGTTTAAAGTAATTCGTTCATCACATCGAAATTTACAATCTGCTTCGATGTCTAGTATTACAACCAAATTGAATCCAATTGTTGATCAAAACAATAACTACAGAAGTGAGTTGCCTTCATTTTTAAACAGCAATCCTCAAGAAACGAAGATAATCAACGCAAGTGCTGTTCAATACAGTGATTTTTGGAAGCCAGTAAATCAAAATAATAACAAGTATTTTGTGATGGATTCTTCAATATATATTAATGAACAATTGGGCGAGATAGATGAGGTTAAGTTTTTAGAAATTTGTGATGATTATAACATCAATCCTTATTTACATAATATACGAGGAAATTGGAAAGCTAAGAAGTCTTGGGCTTATTTAACTGGAAGGCATCATTCGAATGACCCTAATACGAGAAGTGACGGATACTTTACAAGCTTTACACCTTTTTACACGTATAACAATGGATGGGAGATTAATGGTCAGGCAATCAATCAATATTCATTAACAAAATGGACTTTTGCAAGTGAGGTAACTCAATATGCTCCACAGGGGGTTGAATTAGAAAATAAAGATGCTTTGAATAGATATTCATCAGCCCAGTATGGATATAAGTATACTTTACCTACTGCGGTAGCTTCAAATACAGCTTATAAAGAGCTAGGATATGATGGTTTTGAAGATTACGGAGCTACAGCTACTAGTGGAAAAGGTTCGATTTCGGGAAGTCATTTTAGCTTCGTAGATGCTTTTAGTGACGAAAGTACCATAGAAATTACGAATCAAGAAGCCCATACGGGTAGAAAAAGCATAGAAGTGAAACCTAATAAGTCGGTTAGTTTGATTAAAAAACTTAACGATGTAAATCCAGAGAAGTTCCAAGAGTGTAACGATTCAGGAGGTGATGGAGAGGTTACCGTTGTAATTGAATCATCAGGAAAAGAATATTGTGGTGACCGTGAAGGTGAAGCCCGAAAAATTACCATTAGCGGTAGTCCTAATCAAAAAATTAGATACGAAATTGAAGTTAGTCATAGGGGAACTGGTTCTCACGGGGGAACTGTTTTTCTCTCAAACGAATCAACGCAAACCTATTATATTTCTTCTCAAAACGAGGGACAAACACTAACCCAAGGAGAAACTACATTAAGAGAAGATGGTACTGCAAATATTCATTTTGAATTATGTGCCAATCCTTGTCTTCGCTATCTTCAAGGGCCAAATTCTATTGGAGTTACATTAGCTATTTATTCAGGAGATCGTTTGGTTGAAGAAAGTATAAAACTGTATGCTGAAGATAATGATCAATGTAACAATGACAACAAATAAATACTATTATGTTATTTTAAAATTGAAAGTAATAAACTATGAAAATATATAAAATTTTAATAATACTAGTCTTTTTATTTTTTGCTGGCGTATTGAGTGCCCAAGATTTAAAAGAGGTAGTTTGTGATAGTGAAGCTATTTATGAATTAAAAGCATCTCAAATTGAAGAGGATGCAGTTGTGCTAAATTGGTTTAGCATGGTAGATACTGATGAATACGTTATTATTTATGGTTTAAAGGGATTTGATCATAAAAATAAACGAGCTAGATTAGGGAAAATCCGAACAAATCAAGAAATTGAGATTTTCACAGGTTTAAGACCAAGAACAGCATACGATTTTTATGTTAAGTTAAAATGTCATAAACGTAGGTCATATAAAAAAATTACTGTTAAAACACTTAAATCAAAAAAAAATAAAAGAAGAAGGTCTGCTAGAGTTTCTTCTAGAATGGCACGTTCGATGAGTTCTTTTTCTGTTACTTTAGAAGAAGAAAAGCAAGCTTTATGGGATTTATACCAATCAACTAATGGATCACAATGGAAAAATACTTTAGCTAATAACAAACCATGGTCATTAGATAAACCAGTTTCTGAATGGAAGGGTATCACTTTGGATAATGAGGGGCACGTAAATAAAATCAATTTAGGATATAACAACTTAGAAGGAGCGCTTCCTTCCTCTATTTCGAAACTGACAAGGCTAAATTATATAAATTTAATATACAATAAAATAAGTAGTATTCCATCTGAAATTGGTAGTCTAAATGAGCTTAATTGGTTACAATTATCAAGGAATAGTATTTCGAACATACCAGATGATATTTGTAATATCACCAAACTAAAACATTTGTTTTTAGATTATAATAAGATAACTATACTGCCTGATAATATTGGGCAATTGGAAAACCTGAGAGGACTATATCTTGCAGGTAATCAAATATCATCCTTGCCGAATTCAATAGAGAACTTGTCTTATTTAACTGGTATTGACTTGAGTTATAATAAGTTGTCGGGGGCTTTTCCAGTACAAATTCTTAAACTTACAAATCTTGTTATTTTAGAACTTAGTGGAAATAGCTACTCTGGTAAAATTCCTGAATCAATAGGAACTTTAACTAAATTATCGGCTTTAATTGTTGCCCAAAATCAGTTTTCAGGAGAGTTACCTAATTCTATTTTCAGTTTAAAAAAACTGACTGCTTTGTATTTTTCAGGTAATAATTTAACAGGCCAAATACCGGAAGAAATTGGTAATTTAACAGGTATGTTTCGCTTAGGTTTAAGGGCTAATAATTTAGAAGGAACAATTCCGTTGGCTTTATCCAATTTAAAGAAGCTACATATTTTAGAATTAGACCATAATAGTTTATCCGGGTCGATTCCAAGTGGGATTAGTAGTCTTGAAAAGTTATTTTATTTAGCATTAAACAATAATAAACTGGAAGGAAATATACCAGCTAGTATTGGTTCTTTGACAAAGTTAAAATATTTATGGTTGTTTCATAACAAGTTAACAGGGAGTATTCCATCAGGGATAGTAAACTTAACAGAACTTGTAAATCTTCAAGTTAATGATAATAATTTAAGCGGAGTTATTCCCTCTGGAATAGCATTACTATCAAAATTAAATAGGATGCACATAGATGAAAATAATTTTGTGTTCAGTGATTTCGAGAATGATTTTTCCAAGTATAAAATGGAGCCTAATTTTACTTATTCGCCACAGTCAAAGGTAGATATAGTAGAAGAGCAGATAGTGGAAACGGGAAAGTCTATTACATTATCAAGTTTAGTTTTAACAAGTTCTCAGAACAGTTATCAATGGTACAAGAATGGAGTAGCTATATCAGGAGCAACGAGTAAAGATTTAGTGTTAAATAATGTTCAAGAGTCTGACGCAGGGGTATACCATTTTAGGGCAACAAATAGTGTTGTTTCAGGATTAACTTTAGAACGCAATCCAATAACCTTAACAGTAACTAAGCCTTCATGTCAAGTTTCAGAGATTGAAAAGAATGCACTTTGGAGTTTGTATAATGCTACCAATGGTGCTAATTGGAAGAATACTATCGCTGGGAATAAACCATGGAGTTTAGATGTGCCAGTTTGTGATTGGTTTGGGGTACAGGTAGATGATTCAGGAAATGTTACGAATTTAACACTGTATAATAATGATTTAGAGGGAAGTTTACCGGCTGAAATAGGTGTTCTGAATCATCTTAAAATGTTAAATCTAACACTTAATAAATTAACAGGTTTATTACCTGATTCTATTGGTAACTTAACATCATTAAATGCATTATTTCTTGGAGATAATAAATTAAATGGAGCAATACCAGCTTCATTATCGAATTTAATAGGACTTGCTTTTCTAGATTTACAGAAAAACAATTTATCAGGATCTATTCCAGGTGATTTAGGAATGATGGTAAATCTTAAGCTTGTTAGTTTTTCAAATAATGAATTATCAGGGGGTATACCAATTTCATTAGGAAATTTGATAAAGCTTAACCAACTGTATTTAGATAATAATAATTTGTCTGGGTCTATACCTTCTTCATTTGGGAATTTGGTTGCTATTACTCATTTAAACTTGTCTGGAAATGAGTTAACAGGTTCATTGCCGACGTCTTTGGGAGCTATGAAGGAGATGGTACAGTTATTCTTACAATGGAATAAGTTGTCAGGAAATATTCCTCCCACACTTGGTAGTTTAACGAAGCTGACAAGTGTGTATTTAAATAATAATCAGTTAACAGGAAATATTCCTGATACGTTTGTTAATTTAAATAACCTTTATGTTCTTTTTTTAAGCAATAATAATTTATCAGGTCAATTACCTGTTGGACTTGGCCAAATGAATAAACTAGAGTATTTTGATATTGAGCATAATAAATTTTCAGGAAATGTACCTAGTATTCTGAATGCTCAGTTAAAACAAGTAAAAATTAGAAATAATAGTTATGTTTTTAGTGATTTTGAAGATAAATTTACCTCTTATAAACAGCTTGTTGATTTTACTTATACACCTCAATCTAAGGTTGATGTACTAGAAGAAAAACTAATAGAGTCAGGAAAGTCTATTACATTATCAAGTTTAGTTTTAACAAGTTCTCAGAACAGTTATCAATGGTATAAGAATGGAGTAGCTATATCAGGAGCAACGAGTAAAGATTTAATATTAAATAATGTTCAAGAGTCTGACGCAGGAGTATACCATTTTACAGCAACAAATAGTGTTGTTTCAGGATTAACTTTAGAACGTAATCCAATAACTTTATTAGTTTCTCATACACCTGTAATAACACCAGTACCATTAGCAACAGTTGAAAGTACACCAGGGGGGTCATTTCGTCCATCATACAATAAAAAATACATGATTAGTGGATGGGTAAAAGAGAAGAGCACTACAGGGATAAAGATTTCAAGTTATAAAAATTCAGCAATTCGTTTATATACGGTTGGTTTAGCCTCTGGTAGTTTGGAAGAACCTGTTTTTATAGGAGATTTTTATCCAACAGGTAATATTATAGATGGTTGGCAGCGTATTGAAGGTGTTTTCAAGATAGAAAGTTTTAGTCATTCAGATGCTACAGCTGTTAATAATTTAGTGATAGAGTTAAAAAATACTTCAGCAGATATAACAAGTTATTTTGATGATATTCGCGTTTATCCATTTAATGGAAGTATAAAGAGTTTTGTATACGATAATAATACTAAAAAACTGATGGCAGAGTTAGATGAAAACAATTTTGCTACCTATTATGAGTATGATAATGAAGGTGGTTTAGTAAGAGTAAAGAAAGAAACTAAGAAAGGGATATTTACAATTCAAGAAACAAGATCAAGTAATGCGAAATAATACAAACAAAGAAAAAGGAATAGTACACTTAGTATTATTTTTAATGTTTTTTCTTGTTGTCCAGGGATATGCTCAAACTAACAAGGCGGAAATAATTATGAATCAGTATGCTAAGTCTCTTGGGGTGCATAAGGAGTACCAAGTTACAATTAGCTATAATATTTATAAGGGTTTTGATTCTAACACCCCTCATGATCGTGTATCAGGGGTTTTATATAAATACCAAGAAAACACATATAGTAATTTGGGAGAAGCTGAGATTATAAGTACAAACTCAAATTACATAAAAATAAATCATAAAGAAAAAGCTATTTTATTAACCAAGCCCTTAACAAATGCATCTCAATATGATATTAATTTGGTTGAACTTTATAAATATCTTAATGTTCGTTTAGTTAAAGAGACAGGTAGTTTTTTCCGATTGGAGTTTACCCCAAAGGGGATAACTCAGTTACCGTTTAGTTCTTTAGTTATAGATTTAGATAAGAAAACTTACCTTATAAAACGCCAGTTATTGAAATATTTTAATAAGATGAATTTTTCAAAGGATTTCCAGAATCCTGTATACGATAATTATATGTTAGAGATCGTTTATAAAGGTTATCGAATGTCAAATTTTTCAATTTCAAGAAGTGCTTTTGATATACGTTCGTATATAAAAGATATAAAAGAAAAAAAAGTTGTTGCCCCAAAGTTTAAGGGATATGAATTAGTTAAAATATAAAGGAAAAAATTACTATGATGCATAAAATAAAATTAAAGTTATTCTATTTTCTACTCTTGTTTTTGATTGGATTTACTTCCTTTTCTCAAGAATTAGTTGAAGTAAATAAACAACTTAAGAGTTCAATAGATTTTTTAAATAGTACAGATTCAAAAGTTTTATTCTACAAAACTTTTGTAGAGGTAGGTGTTATTAATGATCAACCACCATTTGAAAATATAACCACTTCGATTCAATTAAGAGTTACCAAGCTTGATGAGTTTGGGGTTCCAAAAACTGATGCAGGCTCAACCTATGAAACAACTTTAAAGGTTGAAGGAAATTGGGTTGATAAAAATAAGGTTGTACATGATAAGGCTGTACATACAATACCTTCTTTTGCCGCTGATATTGTAGTTACAGGTGTTAGTTATATCAATAGTACAGGAACAGAAACAGGAAATCCAGGAAACGTGTATATCAAAGTCTGGTCAGAACATGATATTGTTCACCCTATATTAGAAAGTCCTGATTATGGTTTAGTTGTAGAACCGAAAGATAAAAACTCAAATATCGAGTTTCGATGGTTACCTGTTTTAGGTGCAGAAGAGTATCACTTAGAATGGACATGGATTGACAATTATAATTATAAGAATAACGATACGACTCCTGTTACAGTTATAGAGAAATCAGATTTACCATTTTCAGATTCAGATTTTTCACACAATAACTCACGAATTCAAACTAAAAAAACAAGTTATAAGATACCAAATATTTATAATTCAGGTTATGTTTTAGCTCGTGTGAGAGCTGTAGGTCGTTTTGTAGATAATCCAGAAGTTACTTATACAGCAAATTGGAGTGGATCTAAAATAGCAAAAAAAACAGTAGCAGATTGGCCAAGTACCATCGTTTCGAGTCATGATCAATCAAGAAAAAATTGGCAACTTCAAATGTCATTTGCTGAGGATGGGAAGAAGAAAGAGGTCATTAGTTATTTTGATGGAACTTTACGAAACCGTCAAACGGTGACCAAGATAAATAGTACCAATAAGGCTGTTATCGGAGAGGTGATTTATGATTTTCAAGGGCGACCAGCTGTGGAGATTTTACCAGTACCAGTAGCTAGTGATACACTTAAGTATTATCAGAATTTCAATTTAAACAACAGTAATTTAGTTTATACGTATAGAGATTTTGACGTAGATATAGCCAATTGTACTACACCACGTTCGGAGATGTCAACAGCTGAAGGTGCTAGTAAGTATTATTCAACCAATGTATTGGAGAATACAACTCAGAGATGGCAAAACTTTGTGCCAGATGCTAAAGGGTTTCCATTTTCACAAATAGAGTACACACCTGATAATACAGGAAGGATTAGAAGAAAAGGAGGTGTAGGAGAAGCACATCAATTGGGTACCGATCATGAGATGAAGTATTTTTATGAAACACCAAAAGGGCGTGATGAGCTAACACGATTGTTTGGAGATATAAATGTTGGAGATGTAAAGCATTACAAGAAAAATACGGTTATTGATCCTAACGGTCAGGCTAGTGTTAGTTATATTGATGCGCAAGGCCGAACTATTGCTACTGCGTTACAAGGAAATTCACCAGAAGCGCTAACAGCCTTAGAGGATGAAGTAGATGCTAAAGGGGTATTACATGAAACACTTACGTCTGATGTTTTAAATAATAGGTTAACCAGTTCTTATAGCCCATCAAATTTAGACGATACTTTATTATCAACTAAAGAGGTAGTCGCAACAGAAGAAGGAACAAAATTCACCTTTAATTACACTTTTAATAAGGATAACGATTATATAATTAAGTGTGATACTCTAAACACGGCGAATTATAAGTTTGTATACGATTTTGGATTTTCAGTAAAAGATGAATGTGGAACAGAGTATATAGCTTCCTATGTAGATTCTATCCAAAGAAATCAAATAATTGATCAAACAGGAGTTACAGAGAGTTATGAGTTGAGTAATCTTAAGATTGGTACCTATTCGGTTACTAAAAGCTTACGAGTAAATAAGGATTCTTTAAATTATTTTGCTGATAAATATATAGAAACTTTAAAAGATAGTACAAGTACGTGTTATGTAGATCCAAATGCTTTTGCTACGAATATTTCATTAGCTGGATGTTTAGATGTTTGTCAGCTATGTATTTTTGATTATGGTATTGAAATGACCATTTATCATAAAGATGATAATGATACTTATGTACCTTATGATTCTTTTGACAGTTATATTGCAGATCAAAACGATGCTGTGTTAAGAACATTAGCGAAGCCAGACAAGTATCCTAATGAAAGCATTCGATATAATGACAATGGCGAATTGGAATGGGACAATTTAAGTTTAAATGTATTTAGCTTAAAACAGAATGAGTTATGGGCTATTCAGGATTTTAATGAAAATATCATTTATGAATATACGCCAGAGGCCTATGACGCTGCCCAAAAAGAGTATGTAAAAGACTTACTAAATACATATTTTGATATTGATGCCAACACTACGGGCGATGTTTTTGAATATCAAGGAACTGTATTACAGGTTCCAAGTAATTTAACAGATACTCAAGAAACCTTAGCACGAAATTTAGATAAGACCTATCAACAACAATTTAAGGAAGGAGTAGCAGCTTGTGAGGCTTCGTGTAACACAACCGTTATGGAGTTTGATGGTTGCGTCATTAATAAAGCATTATTGTTGTCGGATGTTAGTCCAGGTGGTCAATATGGCCAAACAGATGATCAAGAGAAAGATTGGAAGTTAAGTGTTTTTAATGATGTCGATAATGAGTTAGCTTATAATTTTGGTGTTAGAATAGCTACTGAACATTGGCGTTATCCTAGTATTGGTGATTTTAACGATCATGGAGATACATCTTGGTATTATTTGGATGAATATGGTAATCAAGATAAAATAGAGGTTACAGGAGAAGGAGATAATCGAAGACCCGAGGCGCTTGAATATTTTATTGATGCTGACGGTAAAGAATGGGTATTTCCACATAAACTTAAAAACTTGAGTGACTTTTTGAGGTATTGGAAACCATCTTGGGCAGAGTCATTATTGAAATTTCACCCAGAATATAGCTACTATTTTTATTCTGAGGTTTTATGTAAAGGATCTGTTGAGATGGATGTATTTAATCCTATTAAAAATAGATTTGAGCCTAGAAGAAGATTGACATCAGACGAATATGATTCTTATATGAATAATATAGAAACATTTGATCATGCTATTAAAGCGGGTTTTTTGAAATTTAATGAACCTCTAGCAATAAAAAAGAATGATGCTTATTTTCTTTACCAAATAA
Organism: Tenacibaculum sp. nBUS_03; assembly: GCF_051201695.1. Taxonomy (GTDB): domain Bacteria; phylum Bacteroidota; class Bacteroidia; order Flavobacteriales; family Flavobacteriaceae; genus Polaribacter. Next base: position 2,833,606 of record NZ_CP179214.1, read on the forward strand.
ATAATGATAATATTGAAGAGAGTTCGAATTTTTTCAATAAAAGAAATGAAATTATTGATACAGCTTTAGAAACTAGTTATGATGATGATGATAGGTCAGATACCAGGCAATTAAATATTTTGAACTTTGCTTATGAATCTGTAATGAATAATGGATTGACTGGGAAGCTTCATGGCAATGGACAGGTTACACTAACAGAAATACAAGGATTACCGGAGTCACTGAGAAATAAAATTTGGCAAACATATCGAAGTTTATACCAAGGACTTAAAGGTAGAATTAAGTATGTATTTCTAAACTTGTATACAGATAGTGTTGGAAATTATAATGGTTGCATTGGTAATAGCGATACTAATCATGATAATACTACGATTGACTATACAAGGGTACTGTCAAGGTACTATGATGGTGTTCCTAAACCCTATCATAAAACACCTAATTATTGTAGTATAAATTCAGATTTAATAAGTGTTTGGAAGTCAAAAGGAAAACGTTTTACCCCAATAGATAATTTATACGATTCAGAGGCAGACCCAAATACTGTTTTAGATGAACACCAAGCTGAAGTTAGTTATAACCAATACGCTGAAACAGGAAAATGTCCTAAGTTACTTGATTTAGAATATACCCTAGATGGTATTGTAAATGATAAAGTGAGCAGCCCAAATAACGAAAATTTAGCATTAAATAATTTTAATGTTCCCTATAAGGGTCAATATGTAACTAAAAGTATTTTTGAAGCACTGCATGGAAAAGATTTTGAAGATATACAGTTAGAAAGTGAAATTCGTTTGCAAAGTGAGAGTATAGGAGTACATACTCGTTCTATTAAAATTGATGATAAAGAGATATGCGTTTTAGATATTAGTGGAACAGGATTAAGTTGGAACAACTATGACACTAGTGGTAATAGTGGATGGTTAGTTCAAAATTTTGAAAAATTATTTTATGATGGCTATGAACAACAAGTTGATGGTTCTGTATTCTATAAATTTAACTTACTAGCAAAAATTATTGACAAAAATAAGCCTAGAGATGTATTATTTAGAGGTATTACAAAAATAGCAATTGGAGAATGTAGGTTTGAGTATAGTGATGAAGTTAGTGATAATGAAAATGTAGGAGAAATCATTGTTTTACCAAATGATGGTGTTTTAGATGTTGATAAAGCATGTGATACTTGTGAAAACGAAACAGGGCAAGATTTAGATAACGATGGAGTAGATGATGGGTGCGATGTATGTCCTCCAGATCCAGAAAACCCAGAGGTAAATACCTACAATCCAAGTCAAACTACTGATTTATGTGATAATGACGATACACCAACACCCTGTGAAGGAATAGATACTGATAAAGATGGTATTGGAGATGTTTGTGATAATTGTCCATCCCTAGCCAATACAGATCAGTTAGATTCAAATGGAGACGGTATTGGAGATGCTTGCCAAATAATATATGACTCGAATAGATACACTCCGTATTTTATGATTCAACGATGTACGAATGGTGAATTTGATAGTGCGGTTCAATTATATGCGGTAATCCCAAACGTAACTGTTCCATATAATGAAAATGTCAATATGGAAGTGTATTTTAACTCTCCTATTGAATTTAGGGCAGGTCCTTCTCATTCTCAAGGTAATCCTGATTATATTAGTGCCATTGAAAATTCTGTTGAAATTAAAATTAATGGCCAAATTTATTCGAAGTCACGAGGTAATATATACGTAAAATTCGAGGGTTGGAGGTATCCAAGGGAGGATTTGCATTTCACGGTTATAAATAATATTTCTGCGAGTACAAAAATCCCTGATACAATTTGGCAAGATTATTTTGGTGCACCATTAGAAATGGACTCACTATATTATAATATCACAACTGACCAGGGTTTTCAGTTTAATGAAAATTCAGGGAACCCTAAAAGTGATACAGGTTTGAATATGAACTTGTCTTCTCAAGACAGTTGGACAGGAAATAATACGTTAAATTTTGATGCAAAAAGTTATGCTTATTGGAATGATTTAGGACAAAATTTAGATTTTTCAAGACCTCATCACTTTAGTTTTAAATCTACATTTAATGTTAAAAACTTATTGTATAGAAACTCTGTTCAAAATCTTGTTACATCTAATAGTATTTTTGGAGTTACCTATAGAAATTTTTTTACAGAGAATGATATTATGCATCATAGTAGGTTTTTTATTTCAGGACTACATTCTCTGGATACCGAAATATTTTTTACTCAATCTCCTTCAACTTTTAAGCTTAGATCAGCAATATCTTCTTCTAATCTAAAAATAAACAAAGATTCCGGCTATCCTGATATTAGTCAAGTTGAGTCGTATAGTTACGATCAAATCGTTAATAATAGTACTCAGAATTTAAGAATGAGCAGAGTATCGACCATGCCTACACAAACAAATGATAACCCTGATGAGGTTACATTAGCTGATTGTAATTGTATTCCACAACCAGTAGCACCGGTAAGTTGTGATGACGAGTATACGAAGTTTGAAGCATCTTTAGAAGTAAAACCTAAAACTATATCCGATACATATGGAAATACTTTTGAAGTAATGAGCACCAACATTGAAGGGTATGAACTAAGCAATGATTTTATGGATTTAGATTTGCCTGATAATGATCCTCTTAATTCAATAAATGAAGGACGAAATTATTTCTGTGCCATGAACTATGGCTATATTGTTGATGATTATTTGTTGTATTTAAATCAAATATTACCATTAGATACGACGGTAAGTACTGTTCGTTCTATTAATAATAAATATTTCGTGTCACTTAATGGTTTTGGGAATACCTATTTAAATTACGGATATGATAAAATGCATACGGTAATAAGTAGTTATAAAAATTACTTACTAGACCCTAGTATAACAAATAAAAGAAGTTGGACAAACTATGTAAACATTGTGTACAGAAAAGCGAACCCAAGAGTTTGTCCACCAAAAGCTTTAGTGCCAACAGAAGTTGAAGGAATACCATTAAGAGAAACCTGTCTTGATTTGGCAAATAATTTATCAAGTACTAATACCAATGAAAATTACTTAAATTATTTAGCTCAAGAAAGAAAGCGTTTTATTGGAGAGTATACCACAGCGGCTTTGGCAGCGGCGAAAGAAAGCTTATCATTAGAGTATAAAGATAAAGAATATCAATATACCTTATATTACTATGACCAAGCAGGGAACTTGGTACAAACAGTACCACCAGAGGGTGTTGATAGAGTTAATCAAAACCATACCTATAAAACGCAGTATAAATACAATTCATTAAACCAGTTAGTTTGGCAAAGAACACCTGATGGAGGTCAAACAAGATTTGCGTATGATGATTTAGGTCGTATTATTGCTTCCCAAAATGAAAAACAAGCAGTAGCATCTTCTGCAGGTGGTAAGTTTAGTTATACTAAATATGATGCTTTAGGCCGTATTGTTGAAGCGGGAGAATTAACTCCGTACAATTTGGGGCAAGGTTTTTCATATTTTATAAGCAAAGGAAAGTTAAAACAAGCCTTAAGAGGAAATACATCGTTTGTTCAGAACTTTGAGCATATCGCTAAAAAAGAAGAAGTAACCAGAACAATTTACGATTTCTTACCAGATGGAGTAGTTTCACCAATAACACAAAATAACTTACGTAATAGAATAGCAATGGTATTGTATTATGGGGTTGATAAGCAAGACGGTAAATATACCCAATACGATAATGCGATATACTACAGTTATGACATTCATGGAAACGTTGATAAAATAGCAACAAAGATTAATGATGATATCCTTGTTAATTTAGGGCAAAGCACTAAGATTGTTTCCTATGATTATGATTTAATCAGTGGAAATGTGAACCAAGTAGTATACCAATCAGGACAGAAAGATCAGTTTATACATAAATATGAATACGATGCTGATAATAGAATCGTCAATGTAAAAACTTCACGAGATGGTATACTTTGGGATAAAGATGCAGATTATAAGTATTACGAGCATGGGCCACTAGCCAGAACAGTACTAGGAGACAAACAAGTACAAGGATTAGATTATGTATACACCTTGCAAGGATGGCTAAAGTCTGTCAATGGAGAAGCTTTAACCCCTGAGGCTGATTTTGGAAAAGATGGACTGGCAAATAAAGTAGGAAAGGATGTTTACGGATATTCATTATCATACTTTAATCAGGACTATCAGGCAAGAAAAGCTACAACAACAGATTATTTAAAGGTAACTAGTAGCGCCACTTTGCCAAATAGTACTAAAGATTTATACAACGGTAATATCAAGGCAATGGTTACCAATATGCAAGATTTAGATAACAAAGCGTTACCAACAGCATATAACCATTACCAATACGATCAGTTGAACCGTATTAAAAATATGAAGTCGCATTTAATAGGCGATTCAGGAACTACCAATATTGAAAGTTCTTATGGGTATGATCGTAATGGAAACTTAACAGCTTTAACTAGAACAGCGTTAAAGTCAGACGGAACTACCGAGTTAATGGATAACCTGAGTTATAAGTATGATACAAATGCTAGAACAGGCGATAAAAACAATCAGTTAACCTTAGTAAAGGATGCAGCCAACGCTACTATTTTTACTTCAGATATCGATGATCAAGAAGAAGAGTTAGCAGACTTAGGAATTACGTATACACCCAACAAAACGGATACCCATAACTATCAATATGATGAAATAGGGCAGTTAGTAAAGGATAAAACACAAGGTATTGAAAATATAGAATGGACAGTAAGTGGAAAGGTAAAATCAATACAAAAGAAAGTAGAGGGATATTCACAAACCATTAGTTTTGAATATGATGGACTAGGAAACCGTATTTCAAAAACCAATAGTGGTATTGGAAGAGGTTCTTCTCCGGTAACTACCTATTATGTAAGAGATGCTCAGGGTAATGTAATGGCTGTTTATAAAAAATCATTACAAAATGATCAAAACAAATTACATTTAGAGGAGCACCATATATACGGAAGTTCGCGTTTAGGAATATTAACTGGTGCTTTAGAGCTAGATAATAAAAAAGGAAAAACTATTTCTGAGAATCAATTTATTCATACAGTAGGAAACAAACGTTATGAGTTAAGTAACCATCTAGGAAACGTAATTAATGTAATTACTGACCGCAAGTTAGTAGATGGAACGGGAGAGAAAAATATTGAAATTTTACATGATTTTAATGAGGCATATTTTTCAGGGCTAGAATCTTTGTATGATGATAATTCTTGGAATCCATTAGCAACAAAGGCAACTATTGAAAACGGAAGGTTAGTAGCAACAACCAACGATTATAAAGAAGGTTTGTCTTATACCATGTTATCAGATCCAGGCAAAGAATATACAATAATTTATTCGCTAGAAACAGGATTATCTGATATCAAAGTAGAAGCAAATGCATTTGGTAATGTTATAGCTAGTCAAGTACATAATGCAGGGCAATCAGATATTTATAGTTTAACATTTACTGCAGAACAGGTTATAACAAATATTCAATGGTATAGAAATGAACAAGAAAATACAGATATTAAAACTTTTACTTTACATAGTATAAAAGTAGGAGTTCCAAATACTAGCGCAGGATCTGGGAGTGTTATTACAGAAAATACTACTACGTATCAAGCGCATGCAACCCTAGAAGACTTAAGATGGGAAGGAGCAGAATTAGAGGACTCAATGCTCTTATTAACCTCAGAAGGAGAGGAGCCAATTATTGGGTCTTATGATCACGAACCAGGAAGTTATCGAATGAGTTTTGAGGTAACTGATTTATCAAATACCAATAACATAAGCTTTGTAATTTCATCTGATACAGACCCAAATAATACATCAGCTTTTGTACATCAGGAAGCATTAGACTTAGGAAATAAATCAATAGAATATACGGTAAATGATTATCAAATATTATATTTGTTAATGTTCTCAATAGAGAATGAATTTACAGGAACAGTTGAAAATTTCCTATTAGAAAAAGCTAATAATGACAATTCTGGAGGATCTGGTAGTGTTATTACAGAAAACCCTATATTTGTACCTGAGGTTGTAGCGTATAACGATTATTATCCCTTTGGTATGCTCGTACCTAATAGGCATGGACAAGCAGATTCTTATAGATATGGCTTCCAAGGACAAGAAAAAGATGATGAAGTTAAAGGAGAAGGGAATTCTGTTAACTACAAATACAGAATGCACGACCCTAGAGTGGGGAGATTCTTTGCTACTGATCCTTTGTTTAGACAATATCCTCATAATTCTGTATATGCCTTTAGTGAAAATAGAGTTATAGACGGGATTGATTTAGAGGGTTCAGAGTATATTCATTACGGAGTAGTTTTAGCAGATGATAATACTGTTATTAAGAAATTTGTTATCAAAGATTACAGAGAAATGAACGATGCTCAGATAAGAGAAGTTCATTCTAACACACCATCAAGTCAATTTTATGAGAGATATTCTCAGTCTTTTGGAGATAAAGGGCGAGGAGTTTTATTCACATATTTTAAGCAAAACGAGAATAAAGAGTTAAATGTGTATGGAGAGTCTAGGATGGAACAAACTCATGTGTACTTGGAGGAATTAATTACTCATGGAATGTTTTATGGGCCAGGTTCCGTGACAAAATATGGTCCAAAATTTGAAAAAAAACACAAAAATTTTGAGTATGATTTTGATATGGAGCCTATAGATATGGTAGATCAGATAGCTAAAATGCATGATTTTGAGCAAGAGGTAAAAGATTTTAAATCTCATAAAGAATTAAGGTTTGTAGGTTCGGATATTAGATTAGTAAGAAGATTGCAGGATTATTTAGAAAGAGCGAAGGATAAAGATTATGTAGACTCTTATACAGGTAGAAAACCTTCTTCAGAAGCTATTGTATCTGCTTCTAACGCTGTATTACACTTTACTGAAGAAATTAAAGGTAAAAAGGAAAGAATTGAGCAAGGATATAAATCAGGTAAAATAAGTGATAGTGACTATAAAACGTATAAAAGAATAATAAGAGATGCTGAAAAATAAAATTCATTTCATTTCTCTAATAATTATTGTATTTACTTCTTGTAACAGAGGAATGGTATCAATTAAGGATGATACGTTGTCTATTAGTGGGGGAGTGAGTGATGGTATTATCATATCTAAGTTAAAAAATATATCTTCAATGGAAAATTATCCAATTAACTTTGATATTGATACTACGATTGTATTAAAAATGGATTATTTTAAAAGTGAGTTTTCATTTAAAAATAATACAACAGAATACTTTAATAAGGAGGGAGTTGTTATAAAGCTTAGGGAAGAGATACCTTTGTATGAAAGGGTTAAGGGGTATTATTGGATGATAAAAACTGATGTGTTTGAGGTTTTTCCTTTAAAATTTCAAAATAATTCTTGGTATGAAATACAAGGAATTGAAATTTATGGAGAAGAGTTTTATATGTATTTTTATGTGAATGAAGAAGGGAAAATAAAGGAGTTTTTGAGAAAAGTTTCTTATAGTCCAGTATGATACCCCCGCTCCCGCAAGAATAAGCGATAAAGAGTGAGGCTACCGCGAGAATCTTTCTCGTGGCGGTTAAGAGTAAGCAATAAGAATTAGATAAAAATAGAGCTACCTTGCATTAAGTTGTGAGGTAGTTTTTTGTTTGTTAGGAGTACGCTTTTTTAGCGTTAAAGTCTCTAATGTTTAAGTCAAGAAATTTTATAATCATAGCTTTATCTTCTCCTGTCATTTCTTGAATAATTTGAAACCTTTTTAAAAGTTCCTTGTCTTTAATAGTTGTTACATCATCACTTAACAATGTATCAGCAGAAACAGCAAGTGCATCTGCAATAGCTTTTAAAGCGTCGGCAGGAGGTATACTACTACCTAATTCATATCTAGATAAGCTTTTATTATTTACCCCTGATGGCGCGAGTATGTCAAAGTAACGGCTCCCGCTAGTTTGCAACTAGTGGCGGTTAAGAGTAAGCAATAAGAATTGTATAAAAATAAAGCTATCTTACATTAAATTGTGAGGTAGTTTTTTGTTTGTTATGAGTAAGCTTTTTTAGCATTAAAGTCACGTATTAGTGCATCCATAACATTAAAAAGTTGTTGTTTTTCTTGTGCAGGCATTTTAGTAATATTTTCAATACGTTTTAAAATGGCTTTATCTTTAAAAATAATATTGTTATTGCCAACAAGATAGTCTAAAGAAACATCTAGAGCTATTGCTATTTTGTTAGCAATTTCTACAGAAGGAGTAATTTCATCACGTTCATACCTTCCTATAACTGCGCCTGAAGTTCCTGCCATTTTACCTAAATCTTCACGAGATAGTTTATTTTCTTTCCTTAAAAGAGTAATAGTTGCTCCTAAATTCATAATCAAAAAGTGATAAAAAGCCTTTAAAAGTAGGTTTTTTACAAATATACGCTACTTAAAGGTTAAAAAACAAACAAATTAATTGTTGTAGAATATGATTTATTGATTAAGTTTGTAACTGATAAGTGATATTTATAAGTTATGAACAAACTCAATACAAGTAAGGCAAACGACTATGTATATAAAACAAAGGAATTAGAACTCCATGTTTTAGGCGGATTACAGCTCAATAAATTAGAAAGTTTACGAGTAACCTTAAGTATTGAGAAATTGCAAAAAGGAAAGAGTGTATTAAATGTACTACGTCAGAGTGTAGATTTATACAACGACAACCAAGTAGAAAAGCTCGTACGCAAATGTGCAGAGCGCTTGGAACTTGGTACAAGTGTTATTAGAAAAGCGTTACAAGAAGTTACCAAGGCATTAGAGAGTTACAGACTTTTACTAAATGAAAAGCAAACGGAAAACCAGAAAGCTTATATAAAACAACTTACGGCTACTGAAGAAAAAGCAGCCATTAAATTTTTACAATCAAAAAGCCTACTAGAAAAAACGAACGAGTATATCGGTAAAAGTGGTGTTATCGGAGAGCATGTCAATCGCTTGTTGATGTATCTGATATTTACCAGTAGAAAAACAAACAATCCTTTGCATTGTATTAGCTTGGGTAGTAGTGGGGTTGGAAAAACCCATTTACAAAGTAAGGTAGCAGAACTGATACCAGCGGAGGACAAAGTAGAAATCACGGTACTAAGTGCCAATGCGTTTTATTACTTCAATCGTACAGAACTACAACACAAATTAATACTTATTGAAGACTTAGACGGCGCAGAAAGTGTACTGTATCCACTACGAGAATTGCAAAGTAAAAAACGCATTACCAAAACCGTAGTTCACAAAGACCGCAAAGGCACTACCAAAACGATCCACCTAACTGTTGAAGGTCCTGTAAGTGTAGCAGGTTGTACCACACAAGAAAGTATTTACGAGGATAACAGCAACAGGAGCTTCCTGCTCTACATTGATGAAAGTGAGGAGCAAGATAGAAGAATAATGAACTACCAACGCACCGTGTCGGCGGGACAGGTAAATGAAGAAGAGCAATATTTATCGGCGGAGATTCTCCGCAATGTGCAGCGTGTATTACAACCGATAAAAGTGATCAATCCGTATGCTTTATACCTATCGCTACCATCTTCAGTATTTAAACCAAGAAGAACCAATGCACACTATTTACAATTTATAGAAGCGATTACCTTTTATAAACAGTGGCAACGAGAGAAGCAATATGATAAAGACACAGGCGAAGAATATATAGAAACAGAGATCGAGGATATTGAGGAAGCCAACGAACTCATAACAGAAGTATTACTACGAAAAAGCGATACGATAACAGGAGCTTGCAGAAATCATTTAGAAAACTTAAAGAAGTACCTCCAAGAAAACAACCAAACTACATTTACTAATACAGAAATCCGCAGACGTTTACGGATAAAACAAACCACCTTACAACGCTATAACAAACAACTTTTAACAGAAGGTTATATAAAAAAGATTAAAGGAAAAAGAGGGCAAGCCTATCATTTTGAGATTATCAATGTTAATGATTATCAAGAGCTTAAAGCGAAAATAAACACGGCTTTACAAAACTGTTTATCCAATATCAACCTAACCACTTAACCACAGGGTAACCACTACTAAAATGGTTAAGTTAATTAATAGTAAATCAATGTTTTAGATAATCCTAACCACAAGAACCCGAAAAATACATACCCAATAAAAATTAATGAGATAGTCCCGAAACTTCGGGACGTAATCGAATTAATCCCGAACTCGATTCGGGAACTAATACCAAAGGTAAATTATGAAACAACTCCATTTAGATACGCACAGTTATAAGGTTTTAGTACAAGACTTTAAACAATGGTTAGATATTTTAGGCTATGCAAAGAGTACGGTGTATAACTTACCGATTCACTTACGAGAGTTCTTTCATTACTTAGAAAATAAAAATATTAATAAGCTTAACCATATACAAACCAAACACATCACGGATTATTACAATTACTTAAAATCACGCACCAATCAAAGACGAGGAGGAGGGATTAGTAACGGACATTTAAACAAACACCAACAAGCGTTATTTAAGTTCAGAGAATACCTAAAATCACATAACCATAAAGGGATTAACATTCATCTAAAACGAGAAATAGGTAACGCTAGAGATATGTTAAGTGTACTAACACAAGCAGAAATAAAAGAGCTATTTGCAGCAACAAAATCTAGCAATCCAGATGCAAAAATACGGTATAGAGATAAAGCCATTTTAGTATGTTGTTACAGTTGTGGATTACGTAGAAATGAGTTGATACATTTAGATGTAAAAGACATCTTTTTTGGCAAACAGCGATTATTTGTAAGTAAAGGGAAGAACTATAAAGAACGATTTGTACCACTGAATAAACACAGTTTACGAATACTAGAAGAATACATTTACGATTGGAGAACAGCGTTTTACAAATACAAGGAAACAGAAGCGTTGTTTATCAATTACCGAGGCGGGAGATTACAGGGTATGAGCTTTGCCAATCGTTTAAAGGCTGTTATAAAAGCTACAGAAAACCACGATTTACAAGAGCGTACTATTACACTTCATAGCTTACGCCATAGCATAGCTACGCATTTACTAGAACAAGGCGCAGACATTGAACAAATCAGCACTTTTTTAGGGCATACATCATTAGAATCCACCCAGATTTACACTCATTTTTTAGAATATACAGGCGATGAACACGTACAAGAATTACTTAGAAAGCAAAGGTTACAACAACAAAACTATCCTAACCTACCAAAGAAGCGTTACTAGATTTACTAGATGGTGTGCCACTTACGGAACAACCCCCGAAAGTATAGAGTATAAAACCTTTTTAAAATACATCGAACATTTACGAAAAGGGAATGTAAAAGCAAGAACCTTAAAAACCTATATTGGTAATCTTAAAATTTACTTTGATTATTTGGTGTCAGAACATTACAGGTTACAGAATATCATAAAAGACCTGCATATAAAAGGCGTTAAAAAATCTATCAAAAAGAACTTTTTAGAGTTCGAAGAATTGGAAGATATTTATTCCAGTTATCCAATAAGTAAAGGAAACGAACTTGCAAGAAAGCGTAATAAAATTATTGTAGGCTTATTGGTGTATCAAGGCTTAAATACACGAGATTTACAATTACTGGAAGTAGAACACATACAACTTTATAAAGGCAAAATAACCATTCCGGGAACACGAAAAAGCAACACAAGAGAACTAGAATTAAAACCTTGGCAGTTAATGGAATTTATGGAATATATTAACGCTGTTAGACCAGATATTTTAGAACGAACCGATAAAGAAACCGAACAATTATTATTGCCTATGGGAAAAAGCAGTAACCTACACGGTGTATTAGCTAAAATAACCAAAGAGTTAAAAGCAATCAATAACAGCTTTACGGATATCAAACAATTAAGAACTAGTGTTATTATAAGTTGGTTAAAGCACTACAGTTTACGAAAAGTACAATACTTAGCAGGACACAAATACATCAGTTCTACTGAAAGATATGTGCAAGACGATTTAGAAAGTCTACACGAAACAGTAAATAACTTCCATCCATTTAGTTAAATAAAATCAATTAAGTACTTTTTTAAGTACTTTTTTATTATCTTTGTAGTATGGAAACAGTAAATTATACAGACTTTCGTTCAAATCTAAAGCATTGGTTTGATAAAGTAGTTAATGATGTTAGTGACATTATTATCAAAAGAAAAAGTGGCAAAGACCTGGTGTTAATATCACTTGATGAATACAATTCATTAAAAGAAACAACCTATCTGTTGACAGGGAAAAATAGAGATATTTTATTAAACTCTATCAAAGAATTAGAAGCAGGAAATGGTATTGAGAAAGACTTAATAGAATAGATGAAATTAACTTGGTCTATATCTTCTTGGGAAGATTATTTGTATTGGCAAAAAGTCGATAAGAAAATTGTAAAACGAATTAATGAACTGATTAAAAGCTGTATGCGAACACCTTTTGAAGGTATAGGGAAACCCGAAGCTTTAAAAGGAGATTTACAAGGTTATTGGTCAAGACGAATAACATCAGAACATCGATTGGTTTATAAATATGAAAAAGAACAAATTTTGATAGCAGCTTGTCGTTATCATTACGGAAAATAAATCCCCACAAAACAAAAGCCAGTTTATTGCCGAAAAAGGCAAAAAAACTCTGTCTTTTGTTTTGTTCCGCACGCCACCGCCCTGTAATTTTTGGCTTCCCACCGCAAAACAGCACTTTGTTTTTTTACATGATCCACCGCTCATTCCACGTACAAAAATGCGTTAGCACAACATTTTTGTACGCTTCATTAATCCAACAAAAAAACAAATAGCTGTTGCCATCGCACCAAGCCAAAAATCACCCAAAGCTATATTTACATAATAGAAGTTATAATAGCACCACTTTTGGTTGCCTTCGGCGTGTTTTATTTTAGCGGGTGTAGTTATAACTGCTATTATGCAAAATAGCCGCAAGGCAGCCGCGTTGGTCTCTCCCGAAAGAATCGGGATCGGACGTTAATTTTTACTTCGTAAGCCACCGCTTCGAATTTGTCTAAAAAAGACTTCACAAAAAGCCGTCAAGCGAAAAAGCTTGTCTTACTTCTTTGCTTGTTTTTTTACACAACTCGTTCCATCAAAATGCAAAACAAGTCATTCCACAAAGGGCTGAAAATCCAAGCACTGCCAGCCACTTTTTCACCCCTTTGCGGAACGTTCATAAGGTGACAACTTGAAGAAAAGTTGTTACCTTATACTACTTATGGAAAGGCTAAAAAACAGTATATTCGCAGGTAAGTAAACGTTCTTTAAAATATTTTTTAGTAGCTGAGAAAGGTAAGGTATGCGCAAAAAAAAGTAATTTTTTGTAGAAAAACGCATAGATTACTATCCTTTTGGTATGCTCGTACCTAATCGACATGGACAAGCAGACTCTTACCGTTACGGTTTCCAAGGACAAGAGAAAGACGATGAAGTGAAAGGGGAAGGGAATAGTTACAACTTTACATATCGTATGCATGATGCAAGGATTGGTAGATTCTTTAGACCTGATCCCATGGCTTCTCAGTATCCACATAACTCTTCATATGCTTTTTCAGAAAATAGAGTAATTGATGGTGTGGAATTAGAAGGTTTAGAGTTTTTCTATTTTCAAACATATGGAATGCCTGGAACTGATGGTTCTGTTCAAATAACACCTATCTATGATGGCTATGTTCAGAAAGAAACATACGGTCATTGGTTTCATAATATAACGGGAGGTACATTTGTCGATAAGGGAGCTATGAAAGATGTAGCTATACTGATGCATGAAGGAATTGGCTACTACATGTCTATGGGTCACATTAATTCAGGAGATGTTAATCTTCAAGATTTAAATTTAAAGTCGTCAAAATACTTTACAACATATTCTGTAGGTTGGTTAGAGGATGCCTCGTCTGCATTAGGAATAATAAATGCGAAATTTAAAGCTATACCAGCGAGAACTAAAAAATCTGTTATATCGCAAAAGGCATCTCAAAAATTAGATTATGGTCCCCCAACCAGAGTTTGTTGATGTTCATCCCAGTAGGAAAAATATTGTTCCTTTTCAGCAAGTGTCTAAGGCTCAGCCTCAAGACATTAAATTGCAACAAGTAATGGATGGTGCAGATGATTGGAATATGGTCTCTTTTAAAGGAAAAGATATGGGGGATGTTACATTACAATCTGGACTTAAATTAGAACTTGACATAACAGTTCCTGAAAAAATGAGAGGACAAGGAGTTTTAGAGGCCATTATGAAAGCTGCTGTAAACAAATTTAAGCCAACAACAGTTAAAGGAACTTGGAAGGCTAATTTTAATGGGAAACCCTCAACGAACTATAAGGTATTTATGAAAAATAAAAAAACAATGTCTTTAGAGGACGCCGCATTTAGTACACCGACGGGAAAAGCAGCGCAAAGATCTGGTTTTGGAGGTAAACCTATTATTAAAGAGTCATCTGCAGATGGAGGTACTATAGATGTAATATTTACACCATCTAAAAAATAATAATTTATGAATATAGTATCAATTGAATGTTCTTTTTCGAAATCTTTATATAATAAGTTAATCGCTATATCTTTTTTAAAGAAAATAGAGATAATTTATCTTCCTGATTTACTAAGAAAAGAAATAAATAGAGATTCATCTTTAGGCTTATCTATTAAAGAAAAATTATCTCAAGGAGAATTGGTAAAAGATGAAGATGTAAATAAATTAATTATTAATAAAATGAAAAATATAAGTTCTGATGTCATTATTATGGGATATCCTATAACAATAAATCAAACTGAACTATTCATAGGTAGTATAGAAAAACTTAGAGTGAAATCTAAACTCAAACATATTTCTATTAAAGAGGGCAAGAATAAAAAAGATATAAATGATATAATAAAAATTAAAAGAGCTTTTAATAGAAAAGGACAATTTATTGAAATTTCTAATTTTGATGAATTAGAATTAATATTGGGAAATAATATAAAATAATGCAATCCTCCGCACCTTGACATTTAGGGATAGCGTAATGGCAAGTATTAAAAGAAAGTATAATTAAATAACGAGAGTATTATTAGCCATTTATTCACGGGAATTCTATTTTTTAAATGGGAGTTCATCAGTTCACGTTGTTCGGGTGTAATGGCAAAACGATAAGTTAAAAAAGAAGCTACCTTGCATTAGATGGTGAGCTAGTTTAAAAAAGGCTTTTGATTTAGAAGTCTATGAAAGAGTAAATTTTAAAAATGATAAATATGAAAAAAGTATGTTTTTTATTTGCTATGATGTTTGTAGCATTAAATTTTGTTGGATGTAGTGAAAATGACGAAGTATCGAGTTCGGCAGAAAATCTATTAGGTACTTGGAAAATGGTTTCTTCTGTTTATGAAGGATCTTCAAGTATAACTGTCCAAGGTCAGAATATAGATAGTGAATACCGAGGAGAGTTTAAGAATATTGAGGCAAGTATGACCATTACAAAGAACCCGAATGAGTTATTGGCTGAAGGTTCTTATGATATTGATGTAAACTATAGCTCAAATGGTATATCTTCATCACAAACGATGTCTTATAATGATGTTTCTAACAAAGCAGAATGGTCTTTAAAGGATAATATTTAACAATTTCAGGAAAGTCATTTTCTGTGAATATTCCATCTAATAGCGGTATAGGAGGCGGATCAGCAACAAGTGCTTCACAACAATTTGTCATAGAGGAGTTAACTGCCTCTAAGTTACGTATCCGAAGTACAGTAAATGAAACTAAGAAAATTTCTGGCTTTACCTATAAGATAAAGATGAATGTTTTAATGGAGTATATTAGATAACTCCTGCCCCCTAGTTTATAACTAGTGGCGTATATGAGTAAGTATTAAGAATAACATAAAAATAAAACTACCTCACATTAAATTGTGAGGTAGTTTTATTTTATGTTTTAAAGTAAAGCTATACTTTACAGTTTATAAAATAGACTAAATTTTTCTTTTAAAGATAAATCCATCAATTACTGAGAATATATATTCACGGAGTTGTTGTTCAAAATTAGATACCTCTAAAATACGGTCGTGGGTATTTTTATCGATAGTCGTTTCGGTTCTACCTGTAAAATAGTCAAGACTATTATTTCATCAATACTAGTTGTAATTTTATATTAAACAAAATTGACTACTAAATTCTTGATTACTCACGTTAATTGGGGTATTAGAATAGTATTTTCTTTGAAGTAATGATGGCATCATTTGTAACAAAGGGCATTGGCATCATAGTTTCATTTCTAGGGTTTAAATTAAATTTAGGGTGTGATAGTAAATCATATGAAATTTCATTTAAAATAATGTTAGGTTTTGAATTTTTACTTAATGTTAAAGAGATTGATAATTCTTTATCAGTGTTAGCCATTTGATATGTTAAAAGTATTCCCTTATCAGCATCAAATGATTTCCCTTGGTTATATAAAACACCATTTATACACATGTTATAAATAGAAATTGGAGTTGAATTATAAAATTCATATTTATTAATTTTTCTTGAAGGAAATAGTGTAAAGCTTATTTCTCTTTTGTTATTTATAATAGTATCAATGTCTACCTTAATTTTAGACATAGGAATATTCTTATTAGCCGTTTTTTTATAGTGTGTATAACTAGTATTATATTTACTTTTTCCTTCATATTCTGGAATATTTCCTTCCGTGTAGTCTGCATTGAAAATCTGAGATACGTATGCATCAAATACAGTATTGTATGTAGCCCAATACGAAGTATTATTAGTAGAGTTTTGAATAAAAACTAAACTATTAGGTTTCTTTTTATCAATTGAAAACCCATTATTCACGGTAGCCATTATAAAAAGAATAATTGCAGTAAAGCCACTTAAAAATTGTAAAATACTTTTTTTCTTTGTTTGAATAAATATTGGAAGTGAAAACCCAAATATCAATGTTATTAGTAGTGCTACTATAAATAACATTTTTAAGCCTAAACCAACGGGAAATAACTGAACCATTGGTGTAATTATATATATTGTTGGTATGGATATAATAGCAAAAAGTATGGTCTTTGATTCTTTTTGAACATTCATAAAAATCAAAATACTTAGTATTAAAATAGAGGCATATACAGGAATAATTAAAAAGGCTGCACCCTGCAAATTTTGATAAATAAATACATTTAGGATTAAGCCAAATATTATAGGGGCAATAAATAGATCAACTGTTTTTTCATTTTTAAAATAACTATAAATTTTAAAAAGTATCCATAAAGATAAAAAGCTAAAGGCTGCTATATATTGATATCCATTATAGGTAAACCCATGTAAGATATCATTATAATGAGGATGAATAATTACTAATAACCTCCATAATAAGACACTAATTACACTAGTGATTACTAAAGACAATAAAAAAGGAAGAAAACCTTTTAAAGAGCCTTTTAAAGTTATTTTTCTACGCTTAACACCAATAATAAAAACGACAATGAAAAGTAAAATTGCAATAATTAGCATTGGGAGAATCCATGAAAAGGGGTATGATAAAATTTTGACAAAAGGAAAATTCACAAAAACAAAATCTTCATTGCTGTTTAAAACTGATAAATCAATGTTTGCAAAATGATTAAGTGAACTTATAAAATAATCAGCTTGATGTAAAAGGCTTTCTCTATTTAATCGTTCATATGAGTCTTGCTCAGTATGATAATCAAAATGGTCATCAATAAAAGCAAAATTAAAGCCATTAATATTAGCATGTTCTCTAAAAACAGTCAAATCAGTATCATTAGGCAATTTTTTATAAATACTATACATTAATGAATTTGCTGCTGGATAGTTAGGATTTGATTTTATAAATTCAGTTAAGAGGTTTTTGTTTTTACCATTCGTTTCCATTAGCATGTAACTTGAGCCTCCGCTTCCTCTAGCCTCGAAATTCAATACCAATCCAATATCCTTAGCCCAAGGATGATTTTCAACAAATGCCTGAGCACCCAATAAACCCAGCTCTTCTGCGTCAGAAAATAAAATAATAATGTCGTTCTTTACATTTTCTTTTTTAGCTAAAAAAGCTCTAATTCCTTCTAAGATTGTTACAACACCAGATCCAGCATCACTTGCACCGATTGAAGAGTGTGGATTAGAATCATAGTGAGTTAATAATAATAAAGCTTTACCATTTTCAGAACCTTTAATTTTTGTTATTATATTTTCAGTGGTGGTACTAGCTTTCCATTTTTTATTTATAGCAGTTTGTGTTTGAATTTCTGAAGTTAAGCCTAGTTTTTTTAATTCATTTATAATATAATTTTGAACTTCTTTATGTTCATTACTACCTGTATAATGAGGTTTTTTAGAAATGTTTTTTAAATGATATAGTGCATTATCTAATGAAAATTGAGTTTTTTTTGTTGTTGTTGAAATAGCTGGAATACTATCATTAAAAGCCCAAAAAATAGTCAATACTACTATTAAAATTGCCCAAAATTTATTTATTGATCTCATACAGAATTTTTAGGTGATAAATTTAGTTAAATATTACCTTTTTTAGATAAAAAACATAAGTCATTAAAAATCAGTATATTTAATGAATTAAAATAACTATTATGGGGATAATTAACTTTCAGGGAAAACGAACAAACGTCCAAAAAACAGATGCTGAACCTATTTTGGTCTCAGATTACATGACAACTAAAATCATCACATTTAAAGAAACTGAACCTATTGAAAACGTCATACAAACTTTAATAGAAAATAAAATATCTGGAGGGCCTGTTGTAAATGAAAATAATGAACTAATAGGCATAATATCAGAAGGAGATTGTATGAAGCAAATCTCTCAAAGTAGGTATCATAATTTGCCAATGGATAAAAATAATACAGTGAGTAAGGCAATGATTAAAGAAGTAGAAACAATTGACGGTAATATGAATGTTTTTGATGCTGTTAATAAATTTTTAGAATCTAAACGCAGAAGGTTTCCTATTGTTGAAAATGGGAAGTTGGTAGGTCAAATAAGTCAGAAAGATATATTAAAAGCGGCAATGAAGCTAAAAGGAAATACTTGGAAATAACTAGGATTTTCTTATTATTCTTTCCTTTGGTAAATCCGTAATTATTAATTTTTGTTTTTGATTACTTTTAAGTGAGGCAATTTTTGAATAAGAATAACCTGGTATTGGTTTATCTAAACTTTTCCATTCACAAATACCAGCAACCGTTATTTCTTCTCCTAATTCAATAATAGCTTCTGTGTATCGTAACGATTTATTAAAACCAAAAAGCCCCGTACTTTTAATATCATATTGTTTTAATAAAGCCTCAAATTTAGGTGAGGGATTATTAAATGTACCTGAGGATACTTTTGAATCAACAACTAGATGGCTTTTATAATTTTTTGGATTTTGTATTGGATTAACCATAATTAAATCTTCATTATTTTTTATCATAAATGATTGAATCTTTTCTTCGTAAACCAAAGTTTCCCAATATGAATTTTCATCATCTCCATTTTCTTGTTCAATTTTTATAGTAAAAAAAACACAGTTTCTTCTACTGTATGGGGCGATTAATGGTTCTTTGATAGTTTGAGCTTTACCAGTTATTTTAGTCAATCGATTTGTTTGGACATTACCTATTTTTGTATTGGGTATTTTTTTAGTGTTCTTATTATTACTTGCTTCTTACTGAAATAGAATATGAAGAAAGCGATTATGGAAATTATTAGAATTACTAGGATAATAATTGATGAGCTTCCTGATAAAGGCATAAAAATATAATTTTAGTCTGTTAGTAGTTATAGAGTCAATTAGGAAAATACAGTTTTAAGCTACTCTTGTTTAACTAGTAAAAACCATTCATTTTCCAATTCTAAATAGCCTTGGTCGTACACATAATAATATATACTTCCTTTTTTTGTGGTATAACTTGAGGTAATAAACTTAAAATCGAAACCTTTATCAAAAAGCCTACGCCTTGTTGTTTTAGTTTTTCCGGTAGTATTAAGTTCTGAAAGAATTTTATAGTTTTTTCGCAAACGATTATTAGTGTTTCTAATAAGGTTTTTACTTTCTTTATTTACTTTGTTATTAAACGCATTTCTACAATAATCAGAACAAAATTTTTTATCAATTCGTCCAATTACCTTTTCATTACACTCTAAACAGTTTTTTGAACTCATTTTTAATTATTTGATAACAAATGTATTAAAAATAATTAAACGTTTACATTCATTTACAAACGAAAACAAGTGTTTAACAACCTTTTAATGTTTGTTTTGTGTCACATCTTTGCAGAGTCAATTCAAATGAATGACAAAATCTTAACTGTTTAACGAATAAATAATACTATGAACGCACTAAAAAACAAAGTACAGTTGATTGGGAATTTAGGAAATGATCCTGAAATTATCACTTTAGATAGTGGTAAAAAGTTAGCTAAATTTTCAATAGCTACTAATGAAACATATAAAAATTCAGCTGGAGAAAAAGTAACAGACACACAGTGGCATAATATTGTAGCCTGGAACAAAACAGCAGAGATCATTGAGAAGTATTTACAAAAAGGAAACGAAGTGGTTATTGAGGGAAAATTAACATCACGATCTTTTGAAGATAATGAAGGTAACAAACGATATCTAACAGAGGTAGTATGTAATGAATTATTAATGTTAGGAAAGTAGGTGGGGAATTTGCTATAGCCATAGAAAAGAAGAAATTGAAAAAGAAAAAAAGGAATTGTGAAAACGATTCCTTTTTTGTTTGTTGCTGATGTTAATAAAATGTTTAGAAACTTTTTATATAACTTTAAAATAGGATTAAAATTAGTAAGATATTTACTATTTAGAATTAATCTAAATTTTAATTATGGGGATCAAAGAAATTATAAAAAGAGATTTTAGTATTGAAAAATTTTATTTAGATAAAATTACAAATGCTATTTTCAAGGCTATGACTGCGGTTGGTCAAGGCTCTGAAGATAGTGCACAAAACATTGCACTGAGTGCTTACGATTTATTACTAACCAAAAAGAAACAAGATTCTGAGTATACGCCAACTATCGAAGAGGTACAAGATGTGGTAGAACTTTGTTTGATGGAAAGTAAGTTTCCTAGGGTAGCAAAAGCTTATATTTTATATCGTAATAAACGAACAAAGGAGAGGGAAACAGATATTTTTGAAAAAAGAGTGAATCTTAAACCCTATGAGTATCCTCATTTGTATGAGTACGTTCCAGCTATTCGTCATTCTTATTGGATTCATACCGAATTTAATTTTACAAGTGACATTCAAGATTTTAAATCTGGCTTATCAGCAATTGAAAGAAATGCTATCAAAAACACGATGCTTGCCATTTCGCAAATAGAAGTAGCTGTAAAAAGTTTTTGGGGTGATTTATACCATCGTATGCCAAAACCAGAAATTGGTTCGGTAGGAGCTACATTTGCAGAAAGTGAAGTTCGTCATCATGATGCGTATTCACATCTTCTGGAAATTCTTGGTTTAAATGAAGAGTTCAAACTTTTAAAAAAGAAACCTGCTGTAATGAAGAGGGTTTTTTACTTGGAGTCAGCATTGAAAAATGCAAAAAGTGATAGCAACAAAGAATATGCAGAATCGATTTTATTATTTTCTTTATTTATTGAACATGTATCCTTGTTTTCACAGTTTTTGATTATAATGGCATTTAATAAGCATAGAAATAAATTGAAAGGTATTTCTAATGTAGTAGAAGCAACTTCGAAAGAAGAACAAATTCATGGTGATTTCGGTATCGATTTAATAAAGATTCTTCAAAAAGAACATCCTGAATGGTTCACACCAGAGTACCGCAGTATAATTAGAGAGATGTGTTTAAAAGCTTTTGAAGCAGAATGTGATATTGTAGATTGGATTTTTGAAGCAGGTGAGCTTAGTTTTATGCCAAAAAATGTAGTTAATGAATTTATAAAAAATAGATTCAATAAATCATTGATTGCCATTGGTATGGAAAAGGTTTTTGAAATAGATGAGCTACTCTTAGCACAAACGGAATGGTTTGATGATGAAATTATAGGAACTAAACATGGAGATTTCTTTGTTAAACGTTCTATTAATTATAGCAAAAGAACACAAAGTATAACAAGCGACGATCTCTTTTAACATATGAAAAATAATATAAGAACTGATGTAAATATAGATAAACATCAAAGGCTTTTAGATCAACAAAGAAAAGCTAAAAATAAAATGAATAGGAACTCTGACACCCCGTTTTTGTGGTTGAATGAGAATAGTAGGAAGTTTTTGTCTTCTGGTTATCTGAGCGAAAGTGAATCTGCAGAGAGTAGGATAGAAGCGATAGCAGGAAGAGCAGAGGAAATCTTGAAGATTCCTGGTTTTGCAGATAAGTTTTATTATTACATGTCGGAAGGTTTTTATTCTTTAGCCTCTCCTGTTTGGTCTAATTTTGGAAAAGATTGTGGGTTACCAGTTAGTTGTTTTGGTTCGCACGTCGATGACGATATTGGCAATATTTTATTTTCGCAGTCTGAGGTCGGAATGATGTCTAAATTAGGTGGAGGTACTTCTGGATATTTTGGGAAAATTAGGCACCGAGGAGCTCCGATTAAAAATAATGGAGAAGCTTCGGGTGCGGTTCATATTATGAGGCTTTTTGAATCCATGGTAGATGTGGTGAGTCAAGGATCGGTTAGAAGAGGGCGTTTTTCTCCATACCTTCCTATAGAACATCCAGATATTAAAGAGTTTTTAGAGATAGGTACGGAAGGTAATCCTATTCAAGAATTAACTCATGGGGTAACGGTTACCGATGCTTGGATGCAATCCATGATTGATGGTGATGAAGAGAAAAGAATTATTTGGGCGAAAGTGTTACAAAGTAGAGGAGAAATGGGATATCCTTATATTTTCTTTACAGATAATGCCAATAACAATGCAGCTGATATCTATCAAGAGAAAAAGGAAAGAATTCATGCCAGCAATTTATGTACAGAAATAATGCTCCCTTCAAATGATACATCTTCCTTTGTATGTGTACTTTCTAGTATGAACTTATTACATTATGATAAGTGGAAACATACTGATGCTGTAGAAACTTTAGTATACTTTTTGGATGCGGTGATAACAGAGTTCATTGAAAAGCTAGAAATATATAGAGATTCAGAAAGTAAGGATGATCAGCAAACTTTCCTATTCATGGAAAGAGCTTATAATTTTGCAAAAGAGCATAGAGCCTTAGGCTTGGGAGTTTTAGGATGGCATTCTTTGTTGCAGTCGAAAATGATGGAGTTTGAAAGCCAAGAGGCATTTAATCTAAATAATGAAATTTTTAAAGTTTTAAAAGAACGTTCTTATGAGGCTTCCAAAAGTTTAGCGGCTACTTTTGGAGAACCAAAAATGCTTAAAGGGTATGGAAGACGCAACACTACACTTAATGCTATAGCCCCTACAACTTCTTCGGCATTTATTTTAGGTCAAGTTTCTCAAGGTATAGAACCAGTATGGTCAAATATTTATGTGAAAGATATCGCTAAAATTAAAACTACGATTAAAAACCCATTCTTAGTGAAATTATTACAAGAAAAAGGAATGGATTCTAAAGAAGTTTGGCGACATATTAGAGATAAAGATGGATCAGTACAAGACTTAGATTTTCTTTCCGATAAAGAAAAAAATGTATTTAAGACCTATTCGGAAATTGATCAAATGAATATTATATATCAAGCAGCAAGTAGGCAGCATCACA
Source organism: Tenacibaculum sp. nBUS_03 (assembly GCF_051201695.1). Taxonomy (GTDB): domain Bacteria; phylum Bacteroidota; class Bacteroidia; order Flavobacteriales; family Flavobacteriaceae; genus Polaribacter. The sequence continues at coordinate 2,857,356 of NZ_CP179214.1, forward strand.
TAGATCAAGGACAGTCGCTAAATATAATTGTTCACCCAGATATGCCAATAAAGGAAATTAATAAAATTCACATTACTGCATGGAAATTAGGACTAAAGTCTCTTTATTACCAACACAGTATGAATGCAGCACAAAAATTTAAACAAAAGAAGGAATGTAGTAGTTGTGAAGCATAATAAATCTAACTATCAGGATATTTTAAAGAAAAATTATAAAATTTCCTTTAAGATACCTGATAGTTCAATTTGGAAAAGAGTACCTTTAATAAGATCTTTCAACAATTGTAAATCGTTATAACTACTCACAAGTCGAAGCTGGTGCAAAGGGGTTTCTAGGATAATGCATTTATAATATTTTGAATGTTTTCCTTTTGAAGATTCAGAAACGTTGTTCATTGTATTGATTACATCTTGAAAGAAAATTTCCAATTCAAAAATATTAAATATTAAAATGGTATTATTGAAAAGAAGGTAAATGTCTTGTTCAAAATCTATATTTTCGATTTCACTTTTATCAAAAAAAGCTATTCCAATTTTATTGGAATGTATTTTATCTATTCTATCTATATCTATTTTCATTTTTCGTATTTCTTGAAACCATCAAATATTTGGATGGGAATAATACTTACAAATGTAGTTATTTATAATTATTCTAAATAAAAATAAATAAGTAAATATTATCTTTTCAAGTATATGAGTATAAATAACGGATATTTCAGACTACTTTTTTATAAAATAGAGTTTCAATAAAAAGGAGGTTAACTATAATAGTGTAACCTCCTTAACATCAAGTTCCCTCTCATAACAATAATTAAAAACAAACTAACACCGATTTTTTTAGAGAGTCGTATAACTTAATACACTGAATTATAGTGTATTTTTTCGGTATGACCTTAAAGGTGCTATTTGATATCATTAATTTTCTTTGAAATCATGTTTAATGAATTAGATTTCCACAAAGTTTAACCTTTAATCGTACTGCACCAGGTAAATAAGCTAAAGGAATAGATTCTTTAGTTATCATATGGATGCTGTTTTTATCCGTTCCTTTTTGAGTTAATGTTTCCTGTACTTCATCGATTAGTTTTTCCAACATTTCGGTTTCGTTATGTTTTGTAGTTTGTATTACAATCTCTTTCTCGCTACTCATTTGGGCAATACAAGCACCAAAGGCATTTGCCACTTCCATATGTTCTGGAAATACGACTTTCGATGCACCTTTAATACTATCCGGTAATAAAAAGGCACCACCGCCACAAGCAATAACAGGAATATCTTTAGATTCTGTTTTTAATTTGTCTACTAGCTTTTCAATTTCGATTTGAATACAAGAACGTACTTCTGTAACAATCTTTTTATAAGGAAGTTGTACATGATTTTCCATTTCTTGTTGTAGTTTCTTTGCTGGTAAGGCGTTTTCAATGTTTAGCTTTCCTTCTGCCAAAAGAGATCGGATAAAGTAAATATATTGCCTCCAAATGCGATTGCTTTTTCTTTGAGTTGATAACCGACAGAATCGGTCCTAAGCTACATTGGCCATTGCTAAATCTAATGATCGTTCCTCCTCCAATTCCTACGGCTACGACATCTGGCATTCTAAAATTAGTTAAAACACCACCAATTTGAGCGGCTTGTGTACTTTCTCTTGGAAAATAGTTCACTAAAACCCCTCCATCCGAAGTGGTTCCTCCAACATCAATTACAATACCATTTTTGATTTTTGATAGAGCGCCTGCTCCCCTAATACTGTTTGTTGGCCCAGAAGATATAGTTAAAACCGGATAGTCTTGTACGTGATCTAAAGACATTAGCGTTCCATCGTTTTGCCCGATGAACAGTTGCGCGTTTAATCCTAATTTGGATACCGTTTCTTTAAATGCATGTACCATTTTTTTTGCTACTCCTTGAAGCGATGCGTTTAGTATGGCCGCATTTTCTCTTTCTAAGAGTCCGAGTCCACCAATTTGATGAGAGCAAGTAATACGAACAGTATCTCCAAAAATTTCTTGTGCCCATTGCGCAACTTGGAGTTCTTGGTCAGGTAACGTTTTAGAAAAAATCCCTGTGATGGCAAGAGATTCTATTTCTCCCTTCATTTTTTGTAGGCAGGAAACAACTTCCTTTTTTATTAATGGACTAATGGGTCTGCCATCAAATTCATACCCGCCATGAACTAGATAAACATGCTTTGCCAATACCTGTTTTAGGTCTTCCGGAAAATCGGTCATAGTAGGAATACCACCACTTGCTGGTAAACCTAAACGAAGTACTCCGATTTTATTTAATTCTTTTCTTTCCACTAAAGCATTCGTACAATGGGTAGTTCCAAGCATGATATATTTGATTTTATCTTTTGGAACTGCTTTTTTGTAAAGCACGGTTTTTATGGCATTCTCTATACCCGTACTAATATCTAATGTGGTTGTTTGTTTTGTTTTTGCCAAAATTTCGTTGTCCTGAGAAACTAAAACAGCATCTGTATTTGTTCCTCCGACATCTACACCAATTTTATAATACATCTTTATACGATTTTGTTTAACTTTTCAATAGGGGTATATTCTTCTTTGTATCCAAATTTTTTAGGTTCACCCAGCACAATTCCTTCTGGAGTGCGCCACTGTGGATCGGCCTTCATTCCTAACACCATTACTCTGGTGCCATATTGTATACTTTCTGCAGTTATTGGATGGGCGTTTTCAGCATCAATTAAGACAATTAAATCTGGTGTTATTGCTACTGGTATACCATCTTTTTTTGCCAAGAGAAATTCATTTTGAAATTCTAATAGCATCGTAGAGTTTGCATCTTTTTCTAATCCTGAAATTTCACAAATTCCTTTGTTCCATCTTCCTTCGGTTTTGATAGTGATATTACTGATTTTACCAGTAAATAAAGGAATTGCATCTGCCTCGTTCACAAGAGATTCTAAAGGGTTTTTATTTTCTTTTTTGGCATCAATAATAGATGCTCCTAATTTTTGAGCATAAGAAATTATACCATGAACGGCGGCCTGTTTTACCTGTTTACCAGTCATTGGATAACATCCGATAGCACAGCTTCCTCCCATTTGTATAGTAGTTGCTCCAACTAAGGTTTCTCCCCACGTATTATTGATGGTATGGTATACGTTTTTATTTCCTTTTTCATCCGCTTGGGTAATGGGGGAAACCGGAATATTATGTAGGGTAAAAGTGGTCATTTCCAATCTCGGAAAAGCTCTACCCATGCCATCCGCATCTACAAGAGGAATCTGTTGTTCGGCAGCAATGGCAAAAGGAATTACACCATTCAGTCCTCCAGCTTCTGCAGACATGACGGCGTCGATTTTTTTACCTAAATATTCTTCCATCATTTTAAATGCTTCGGTAAATTCTTTTCCAGAAAATAACTTTTCCAGTAAAATCATAGGAGCTCCAAATGCTGCAATAGGAACTACTAACGCATCATCTAGCAAGTCGTTGGGAGGCAGTAAACGAACTTTTCCAAAGTTTTTAATTGCCTCTTGTGCAAGTAATTTTCCGATATAAGGATCACCTCCCCCTCCTGTTCCCAGAATGGTGGATCCCATAGCGATATATTCGATATCATGTTCACTTATTAGTCTCATTTTTTATTGTTTTTTGAAGTATAAAATAGCTTAACATAGCAATCAGTATTCCTAGAATATTTTTAATTTCAGAATCCATAAATATCATGACAGTAACACCAATTAACCAAGAAATAATACCATTCCAGTTTATTTTTGCTGGCGTTTCTGTATAGGTTTTGGATAGATAAAAATCGGAAATCATTACCCCAGCAATGGGGGTTATCGTAATGGTTAGAAACGTGATAAAATTCATGAATTGTGATAATACACCAGCAGCAGCTAACCCAATTCCAATACCACCAATGATTAGTGTAGTTTTGGATCTATTTTTATCCGATAGTTGGAAAAGATTATTAAAAGCTAAACCAGAGGAATAAATATTCATGACATTTGATGTCCACGTAGCTAAAATCAAAATGCTCATCGCTAAAAATGGAAATCCAAGCGAAGAGAATATGGTTACAATATCATAGGTTTCTTGGGTAATTGCTAAAATTCCACCAATTGCCAAAAGACACATAGCAGAGGGTACAATGCCAAGTATAGACCCTAGGATAGCATCTTTTTTGCTTGCTGCAAACCGATTGTAATCCGCTGAAATTACACCACCTACGGAAATAAACCCTATAGTAAATCCTATGGCTTGTAATAGAGACATTTTTTCTGTAGGTTGAAAACAGAGTATATCTTCCCAAGAGTGGTTTTGAAAAGTTATGTACATAGCATATGCCAATAGGATAATGATGGCGGGAACAGCGATATAGTTCAACCATTTTACATAGGTGAAACCAAATACTGCGGTAATTACCATAAGGATCCCCCAGCATATAGAGGAGAGCCATACAGGAATATGTATCCCATTTATTTCCAGAAGGATTTTAGCAAAGGAAGCTCCGGCAATATTGGTTTGTATTCCAAACCAACCCAATGTAGAAATACCAATTACTAGTCCAACAATAACTGCTGCGCCCTTACTTCCGAAACTACTAGAAGCTAAGGAGACTGTAGATTTTCTGTGTATTACGGCAGAAACGCTCAGTAGTGACATAAAGAGTACTACGATATTGAAGCCGATAAACCCTGCCCATAAGGCATTGGAAAAGGAAAGCGAGTGTATTAAAGTACTACCTACTAATAAGGCAGGAACACTTACAATTCCTCCAAACCATATTCCAGAAAGGCTATACCATTTTGTATTGTATTGTGGTGTCATATTACATGCTGTTTTTAACTATTTTTCCATCTTTCAGAATTACTTTAATCGTATTGTTATTTGATAAAGAATGGATATCTTCTAAGGGGTTTTTTTGTACCAGAATAAGATCTGCTATTTTATTTTCTTCGATGGTACCAACTTTGTTTTCCATCTGCAGACAAGCCGCCGCAGTTTTCGTACTAGCAACTATGGCATCCATGGGAGTAATCCCCAAATTACACATTAGTTGTAGCTCTTCGAGATTTCTTCCGTGTTGCATAATGCCAGAATCTGTTCCCATGGCAATCTGCACACCTTGTTCATACGCCTTCGCAATACTTTTTTGATGGGTTTCGAATATTTCTTTTGCTTTATCTTTTGCTGCTTGTGGATACTCGCCGTCAATGACAGAATGTATGGCAAGAAGAGTAGGAACTAGAAATACCTTATTTTTTAACATTAAATCAATAGCTTCTTGATCCAGGGTTACACCATGCTCAATAGAATGTACTCCTGCTTTAATGGCATTTTTTATACCCTGTAATCCTTGTGCATGTGCCATCACTTTAATCCCTTTACGCATAGCTCCTTCCTCTACCATGATACTAAGTTCTTTACTGCTAAATTGTGTAAAGTCTGGATGGTCTGTAGGACTTAATACGCCGCCAGTACTACATACTTTTATGACATCTGCTCCTGCTCTTAGAATTTCACGAACTCTTTTCCGTACTTCTCTTGGTCCGTCGCATATACTAGCAGGGCTACCTGGGTAGGGTGGACTTAAAAGATGTAAGGTAATTCCAGAAGGTAACCATGCATCCAAATGACCACCAGTGATGCTAAGTGGTGTAATGCTAATCTTTAATTTAGGCCCTTCTATCAATCCTAGTTCGATTGCTTTTTTTACCCCAAAATCTGCTCCACCTGCATCTCTGGCACTAGTAATTCCAGCATGCAGAAGTGATTTTAAGTTAGCGATAGCATGATAAAAATTCAATGAGAACGGTGTGTGTAAATGTTGCATTAATTTGTAATTATTGAACATTACATGGACGTGGCAGTCAATCATTCCCGGAAGGAGAAACAATCCTTTTGCATCAATTATTTGATCGGCTTGCAGCTGTTTTGTATCTGATTTTTCAATGTGTTTAATAAGATTATCTTCAATTACAACAGACCCTTCATATGGAGGTTTGCCAGTACCATCAATTATCTTGGCATTTTTGATAAGGAGTGTATTTTTGGTTTCCATATGTGGTATTAATTTTTTACTATTGAATTGTTTTCGATGTTGCACCAAAGAGAACGTAAAGTAATTTTACATCTTCTAGAATTATTCCTCCGTGTCCTTCATAATAATCGATCATAAATGCATCGCCCGATTGGATTGTTTTGTGTTTTTTTGGATCGTTTTCTAACAGTAGTTTTACTTTTCCTTCTAGTAGACAAACTATCTTTTTTTGCTCATGTTTGGTAAATCCTTCCTCTGGAATACGAGTTCCTTTTTTTAAATGTACCGTGCCGAATTGCAGTTGTAATTGCGATTCTTTATGGTTGAAAAATTCTTTTAAATGTTCTCCTAGTATGCCATTGGAGAAGGATATCCTCTGTAATTCCATTTTGGCTGCGTATTATTGGTTTCGTTCGTTGAGCACATAGATTAAGGTAGTATCTTCTAAAACATTCCCTGCTTGTGCTTCCATAGCATTTATGTATATGGCGTCTCCTGCTTTTAGGTACCCTTGAATGCTTTCGTCTTCCTGTAGTATTTCGATACAGCCTTTGGTAATAATAGAGACCTCATTAAAAGGATGTTTAGAAAAACCACTTTCTGGAATTCTTGTTCCTTTTTTTAGAAAAACAGTTCCCAATGTGGTTGTTATTCCTTGATTGTTTTCCAATAGTAGCTCCTTATTATAAGGTTCGTTCGGATTTGGATAGGTAATTTTTGTTGTTTTCATTAGGCTATAAGGATTCTATTTCCGAATTCGTAATCTTTTTGAAATAAACCAAATCGTTCTAGATCTTTTTCGGGAGGTGGTTCCGAGCTCCATATTTTAGAAGGCGTCCACTGGTATTTTCTTTTCAGGAAAGCCATTTGCTCTGCCTGTTTTAGCGCAGCAATCGACGGGTCGATTACTGGAACCATGAATTTGGATTGTATCTCTTTATAAAATCCAAATTCTAGTGTACAGCCCAGAATAATAGCTTCTGCGTAATCTTCGTTTAGGGCCTTTTCTGTTGCTTCCAGTAGTTTGGAAGCAGTGAAATCATGATTTTCTTGAAATTCTCGTACGTTCATCTGAACATTTCTAAAGGATGCCAAATGTGGTTCATATCCATAGGTTTTAATGGTGTGCTGCATTTCGTATTCCCATTTTTTTTGCCCAATGATTACAGAGAAACGGTTGCATAGTTTTGTTACAATTTCAAGAGAGGATTGGCAGGGTCCAATTACAATCATATCGCCAGAAATTTCTCGTGCCTCTAGGATATGCGGATCATAAAAACATCCTATGATAAGGGCATCAAATCCTTCTTGGGCAGCTTTTTTAGTTGCTTTGATCACATCTGATGCAATAAGTGTATTGTAGGTGCGGTATTCTAAATTATCCATTACACCGACGGATGCTGGTAAAGAGGTAACATGAACTTCCGAGTTTGGGAGTTTATTTTCTCTAATCATCTCTGTAAAAAAAGAGTCGTATGCATCAAAGCCAACAGGATTTAGATACATTATTTTTAGTTTTTCTTTCATGGGAAGCTAGTTTTATACAAGATGAATATCGTAGTGTTCGTTTGCCTGCTCTTCCGTTATGTATCCATTCTTTAGATCTAATAAAACTTGATCTACAGAACGATTTTTGGGGCTACCATAGCCACCCCCAGTAGCAGTGACACATCGCACAATATCTCCTTTTGTTAATCGGATATTGGTGCCAAGGCTATGGCGTTCTTTGGTACCATCTTTTCGCAGTATCATAAAGTAGTTATAGGATCCCTCATGACCACCATTCATTCCCCAGGTTTTTGTTTTTTCTCCATGAAATGCGGCAGTTACGTAAGCTTCTTCTGCGGTAATTTTATAGTCTAAGTATTGTCCATTTCCTCCTTGAAACTCACCATACCCACCACCTTCATTATGGAAAGCGTATTGTTCTACTTGAATACCATAGCGCATCTCCCTAATTTCTATAGGAATATTATAAGATTCTCCACTTCCACAGGATAACTGTCCTCTGTTACCGTCATGGTTGGCCGATGCCCCCCAACCTCCTGCAAGCGGTTCTGCTTGAATAAAGAATTGTTTGGTATCTGGATGTACGCCGGAAATGAAGGTTGCACAAACAGATCTGAGGTGACCTGCGGGTAATTTTGTTGGAATTATCGGCGCTAAAATTTTCCAAACTAGATCAATTGCAGAAATAAGAACTTCGTAGTAAATGGATACTGCTGATGGTGCTTGTGCGCTAACAATTGTTCCGGATCACAAAGTACTTTCATGGGTCGAAAAGCACCACCATTGGCATCCATTTGAGGAGTGGTTATGGCTTTGAAGAGGCTTCTGCACCCCGTAACTAAACCGCTAAATGACAGATTAGTAGCTCCTTTTACTTGTGGGTGGGAGCCATTGAAATCTACAATAAACTCACTATTACTTACTGTAATTTTTGCTTTTATAGGAAAGGGACCTTCGTTAAATCCATTGTCTTCAATTATAGATTCTCCTTTATAGGTGCCGTTAGGAATTTCTTTCAACGCTTCAATACACATGCGTTCTCCATAATCTAGAAAATCTTCTTTTGCTTTCATGAAGGTAGGAAAACCATATTTTTCAATGATAGATATTACCCTTTTCGCACCAACTTCTGCTGCTGCAATTCCGGCAAATAAATCACCCAAAGTGCTATCTGGTAAACGAACATTTGCTTTAATAAGATCTATAATTGCAGTATTTAATTGGCCTTCGGATTTGATTTTTATAAAAGGAAAGTGCAAACCTTCCTGATAGATTTCTGTAGCTACGGTAGACACCGAACCAGGGAAGGTACCTCCTAGTTCTGTCCAATGCGCTTTGTTTACTGTATATGCAACCAGTTTATTTTTGTAGAAAACTGGATAAATTACAGAGACATCAGACAAATGAGTACCTCCACCGGCATAAGGTGTGTTGGCAATAATAACATCGCCCTCCTTCAAGTCCCCCACTTGATTAAATTTTTCTTTTGTTGCTTTCACCACAGAATCTAAAGCAGCTAGGAATGCTGTGACCCCATTTCCTTGTGCAAGAAGTTCGCCGTTAGCATCGGTGATTCCTACGGCGTAGTCTAACGATTCGTATATGATAGGACTCATACTAGTTCTTTGTAGCGTTTGAAACATTTCATCTCCTGCTGCAACTAGTGCATCTTGAATTATCTCTAAAGTAAATTTTTCCATTATACAGATGATTTTAGGTGTAAAATTAGGTTTCCATATGCGTCAATGAGTACATTGTACAAAGGAGATACTACTGTTGTAGTTGCTTTTTCTGCAATAATAGCTGGACCATCAATAATCATTGTTGGTTCTAACATCTCTCTATGATAAAATGGCGTACTATGTTTGCCTAAATCATCAAAGTCTACTTCTCTGGTATCAAAAATGGCGTCTTCCACTAATTTATTTGTTATATGCAGTTTTGGAAAATCTGGTTTATCTACCTCCACTTCTGCTACCAAATGAAAATTGACTAATTCTACAGCAGAATCCAGTTCAAACGAATATTGTTTTTTATGTTCTTTATGGAAATTATGAATGATATCTTCCAAGCAGATGTTTTTTGAAAAATCCTTTAGGATCACTTTTACATAATGTTCTTGGCCTGCATATCTCAAGTCTGCATAGTACGTAAACTGAATTACATCTTCTGTATAATTATCGGCTTTAAAATTTTCTAAAGCAAGTAATCGCATTGCTTTGAAAGTTTCTAAAATCACAATTTTTTGACTTTCTATTATGTTTAGTACATTGGTTCTTATATAATCTCTTCTAATATCCGACATTAACATTCCAAATGCAGAAAATACGCCGGCGTGCGGAGGAACGATAATTTCTTGTATTTGTAGTTCTTTAGCCAGATCTGCTGCATGCATAGCACCTCCACCTCCAATTACCACTAAAGAAAAATCTCTTGGATCATAACCTTTATTCACCGAAATTAACTTGAGAGCATTCACCATATTGGCATTGGCTATTCTCAAAATTCCTTTTGCAATATCTTCCTTAGAACCATGCAGTTCCATACAAAGAGGAGTAGCTGCGGTTTCAATGCTGTCCATGTCTGGTTGCATTTCTCCTCCTAAAAAATAATCAGGATGTATTCTTCCGGTAAGGATGTTCGCGTCTGTAGTGGTAAGGTTGGTTCCACCTCTTCCATAGGCAGCTGGACCAGGCATAGCACCGGAACTTTTGGGACCGACATGCATTTTTCCTCCTTTATCTATCCAAGCAATACTTCCTCCGCCATTACCTATTTCCACAATATCGATAACAGGCGTTTGTATGGGGTAACCGGCTTCGGTTCTGGAATGTTCGATTTTATAGTTCGTAGTGATCTTCACTTGACCATTTTCTACAAGAGCACATTTCGCGGTAGTACCTCCGATATCCAATACAATTAAATTCTTTTTATCGATGACTTTACCAAGTGCAATGGCACCAAAAATACCGCTAGCAGGCCCTGATTCTACCATAGTTATCGGATTGGATTTGACATCTTTTATGGTTGTAATTCCACCATTAGATTGCATAATGTAGGGGGCTTCTTTTAATCCTTGTTGTGCTAATTTATCTTGCAATCTGTTGAGGTATTTTTTAGCAATAGGAAGTACATAACCTGATAAAACGGTAGAGCTGGTTCTCTCGTATTCTCGCCATTCTCTCGTAACTTCGTGAGAAGCGATTATTTCGATCTTCACTTTCTAGTTTTTTTAAGTGTTCTATAACTTGTATTTCATGTTCTGCATTTTTGTAGGCATGTAAAAAACAAACGGCGATGGCCTCTACATTTTCTTTCTTACAAATAGTAATAATATTTTTTAAAGAATCAAGATTTGGTGCTTTTAATCTCTTTCCTTTATAGTCCATTCTTTCTTCTAATTCAAAACGTAAATATCTAGGTACAAACGGAGCTTGTTTTACAAAATTAAAGTTGAATAAATCAGGACGGTTACATCTTGCTATTTCCAACACATCTCTAAATCCTTTTGTGGTAATCAAAGCAGTTTTTACCCCTTTTCGTTCGGTAAGTGCATTGATAACAACTGTGGTTCCATGCGCAAAAAAATCTACTTCTCTTAAGTCAATATTCCCTTTGTATATTGTGTTTAAAACACCTTGTTCAAAATTGGATGGGGTGGTGTCTGATTTTGCAATCTTTACGCCAATCGGTTTACCTGTTTGTTTGTCAAATTCAAGGCATACAAGGTCTGTAAAAGTACCTCCTATATCGGTTGCGACTCTCATTGTATTAGTGATTATTTGATTATGATTATAAAAAGCCACTGAATGTATGTTCAGTGGCTTTACCCTTCTAACTAAACTACATATTAATCCAAATGATTAGAATGAAATTTTAAAATTTATAAGATAGCTCTACTCCATAGGTGGCTGGATTTCCAAGCCAAATTAAATCCTGACCTGGTTCACCAATGGATTGGCTTGAATAAAATTCTTGTGCATATTTTTCATCAAGAACGTTGGCACCCCATATTGTTATGTCCAGTTTTTTATGAAGCGTAGCACCAAATCGTAGGTCTAATAAATTATAACTCGGACTTTTTAAATTAGGTAATTCTTCATGCCATAATATTTCACCGGTTCCTTTTAAATTAAGAATACCTTTAAGGCTTAAAGATTTAGAAATAGGAATATTGGATTGAAATGCTAGATTATAACTATCTTGGGGTACAAAAGGAGTTCGTACTCCGTTAAAAGCCGATCTGTCTGTATCGCCTGCTTTACCAGCTTCTTTTATAGTTGCATCAACAGCACCATAGCTAGCAATAATATCTAAATATTTAGAAGCCCTCATTTTTAAATCTACTTCAAATCCTCTAATGCTACTTTGATTATAGTTATAGTTTCCTAAAATAATATTTGGAGGTGTTAACTGTAATCCATATTGTTGTTGGTTGGTTAAGCTGGTATAAAATACTGCCATATTAAGGATAAATCTATTATTCCACCAACTGCTTTTAAAACCAAACTCATAATTATCACTGATTTCCGCATCATATTCTCTATCGAAAATTGTAGTTTTTTGCGCGTTAAATCCTCCAACTCTGTATCCTCTACCGTAATTTGCAAATAGCAAAACGTCTTGGTACGGAGCATAAGATATAGAGAATTTTGGTTGTAGTTCGCTATCAGATTTAGAGTTATTTGAACCTAAAGCTGGATTTTTTTGTTTAATTTGATCGTTATCATATCGTAGACCAAGAGACAAGGTTACTTTGTCGCTGAGTTTATAATCTAAAAATCCAAATACAGCAAACGTGTTATAGGTATTGGTAAAATCAGAAACTCCTAAATTATTAAAAACACCAGTTGGGGTAAATGGAGGAGCAAAGAATCCGAAGTCTGCTTGTGCAAGGGTTCTTAAATACTTCTCATTTCTTTGGTAAAAAGCACCTAAATCCCATGACAATTTCGAGTTTGTAGTCGTAGAACTTAATCTCAGTTCTTGATTAAAAACTTTTGAATTACTATCCTGATCTTGCATTAATACTGGAGCAGCGGAATGATCAAGGTCTCCTCGGCCATTTCTTTCGGCTTTGTTGTAAGAGGTTACCGATTGTAGTTTCATCTTTTCAAATTCATATTCTAATTTGGCAAAAGCAAATAAGTTTTTTAGAAAAGCCTGTCCTAAAACGTCAGAGGTGGCTACAACATCATCAATTTGATTTGGATCTACTTTAGTAGCGTTATCTGCCGGGATGTGGTAATATAAACCTCCACCTTTTATGTTATTGTACTGTCCACTTAAGGTTATTTTGAAATTATCTGAAACATTAAAGTAAAATTGTGCTCTACCACTATAATCATCGTAAAAATCAGGAGCTATTTCATTGGTGATATTATGGAATAATCCATCGGATTTTTTATAACTTCCCGATATACGATAGTATATTTTGTCTTTCACAATAGGGCCAGCAAAGGCTCCTTGACCTTTGTAAGTGTTCCCATTAGCGTAGCCGAAATTTACTTTATTTCGAAAAGAATTAGTTGGTTTTTTAGTTACAATATTGATAGCTCCTGCAATAGCATTTTTACCGTATAATGCCCCTTGCGGTCCCTTTTACAACTTCTACCATGGCCAAATCAAAAAGTTCCTGATTTAATAAATTAGAATCTGGTACCGTAACACCGTCAATCACAAAAGAAATAGGTGCTTCTCCATTTCGAATTTGTGGAATACCTCTAACAGTAACAAAATTAACTCCAACATTTTGGGACGTATTGAAGTTTACGTTGGGCACCTGTGCAGCAAAGGTTTGTAAATTGGTGATTCCTGCATTTTCAATTTCAGTAGCAGTCATTGTCACTACAGATTCTGGAATATTTTGTATGGATTCAGCTCTTCGACGTGCCTGTCCAACAACTCCTGTAAAACCTTTTATAACGACTTCTTTTAAAAAAGCTGCATCTTCCTCTAAAACAATATCGATTTTCTTTTCCTCTTTTACCATTACTTCTTTTGTGCTAAAACCGATAAAAGAGAACACGAGGGTAGCTTCTTTGCTTACGGTTATAGAATAGTCTCCATTAAAATCGGAAACAACACCATTCATAGTTCCTTTTTCCAGAATATTTACGCCAGGTAAAGATTCAGAGTTGGAACTTACATTTCCACTAATCGTTACACTTTGTGCAAAAGATAAAAGTGGAATAAAGAACGCTAATATTAATAGTAATCGTTTCATTGTTAATTGCTTTTATTGATTTGAGTTGTAAATGTATAGCAATAGCTTTTCCTAATTTTTTATTCCAAGTATTTATTAATATATTAGTAATTCCACTTTAATTAACTGGAAGATTATGGAAAAATATTCTAATACAGAAGGTAGTGAAACACTTACAGTGACTAAATATGTGTTTCAGAAATTATTGGAAAAAGTAATTACTAAGTTTAAAGTAGACAATTCTATTGATGCTACTTATAAAGATTTTCAGTTGTATGGTTTTGGAAATTTCGACCCGAATTTACCTAGTATTAAAAGTGAATTAGAACTCTTATTAAAAGGGTATGTAAACGGAAAGTATTTGTATAATAAAACGAGAGAAGTTTCTACAGGAAAACCAATAATCAAGATAAGTAGAGAATACAAGTTTTTATTTTTTAATTATATTGGTTATAAGGATGTTTCTGATTTTATAGAGAAGGAAATTCATGATAAAGAAGAAAGAGAAAAACAGCTGAAATTGTTAAAGAGTTCTGCTTCTAATGAAGATTTTTATTATGTATGTTATTATTATGGAGAAGATAAAAAAATGACGAAGGGACAGATAATTATTTATAACAACTGGAAAACTTTTGAGTTGATTTTTGTTTACCAAAACAAAAAAGGACTTCCAATATATTATAATTTGTTTGGCAATATTAAACAAGAAAATAGCTTTGTGCATTTTGATGCTAAGTTTTTTACGAAAAGAGGTAAAATAGAAGGAGCAAATTTTATTTTTTATGTGGGGAAGTCTTATCTTAATGAACGACCAATATTGGTAGGGGCGTATTCTTCTTTTGATAAGTACGATCATAGTGTAGCGGGTAATATGATTATGGTGAGAAAGGATAATAGACAGGCGATGGAGGCAGAGTCCAATTCTTTTTATTTTGACCCAATTTTATCCCAAGAATTGGTGAAAGAGCGATATATAGCCTTAAGTCATGTGCCAAAGCAACTTTCTAGGCTGTCCACTAAAAGTCCGTACGCTAGTATCTTTGGTAAGATTCCAAATAACTATATCGCTGAGTTTACTATCGGAGAGGAAGTACACAAATTACAGTTTTTAGTGGAGGAGTACCATTACAATATTAGGAGTAATACGGAAAATGTAGTGATGGAAAAAGATCGATTGTCTCTGGAAAATAAAGGGCAGATTTTAGAAATGCACTTTACACTAGTGGGTATTTTTATGATCCAAAAAGTATCTATGTATATAAAAGCATATCATTTATTTCAAGAAGGGGAAACTACAGGAAACTATACAGGTGTCGATATCAATAATGCCATCATTTCTGGAAAGGTTCAATTAAGGATTAGCACCACTTAATCTTCATTGTCCTTTTCTTCATTTTGATAGTTTTTGTAAGCGTTGTGTAATTTGTAATGGATCTGTCTTCTTAATTTTTCAGGTTTCAAAACTTGAATAGAATCCGCATAACCGAGAAGTAGTCTTTCCACTTCAAAATTAATTTTGACAAAAATATTGAAAATAGCTCCATCTTCTGTTTCTTCAATTAATCTTTGTGACCGATGGAATGGTTTTGTTATGATATATGGCGCCATTTTGAGGTCTACCCAAAATTGAATGCGCTGCGGTCTAGAATTAGGAACAGTTGCACCGATAACATCTTTGTAATAATGATCTCCGTCAATATGGAGATCTTTAAAAGTTGTATTTTCTTCAGGTAAAATTTGTTTTATTCTATCTAAAGCTAAAGTAATATGACTTCTTTTATGTAGGCCCAAGACAAACCATCTATTATTGTATTCTTTTAATAGTTGTGGGTGAATTACTTTGTCATTTGGTTCTTTTGCTTTAAAAGATTGGTAGGTTATTCGGATAGCTATTTTTTCTTTGATAGCATGATAAATCGGGTCAATGAATTCTAACCCTTTAAGTTTTTCATTTTTATCCAAATGTATAATGGCTCTTTTGCTTTTTTGGGAAGCATAAACAGAATCTTCTAAACGCTGTAAAACCCCATCCATTTCCTTAAACAAAGAGAAGTCTTTGAATTGTTTCAATACAGCGATGGCCTCTTCCATTATTTTCACATCAGCATGGGTTACAGGAATGTTTTTGATACTGTAATTTTCTTCCGTATATCGGTAAAATTTTCTGTCATAAACTTCGATAGGAGCATTATAGCCTAGTTTATCACTGCGCATATGCTGAATATCCAACTGTATGGTTCTTTTACTAACATATACATCTTTTCCTTCGTATTCATACAAAGCATCGGAACAGGCTTCTATTAAATTATCCAAAGTCCAACGGCGCATGGTATTCCGTAAACATGCATCAATTGTTTTGTATCGAATTAAAGCGTTTTTATTAGAAGCCATAGAATTCTGTTTTTAATTCGTTTTCAAGATTCGTTCTTGCTTGAACTTCGTATTTATTCCGAAAAATTTTCGTCTGATAGATTGTCTTTGTGGTAAGAAAATGCTGCAATACTTTTTTTCTTCCTTTCTTATAAAGGAAACTAGGAACTTTGTCATATTCTTTCCGAATGTTTTTTGCATATTTTTGATATTCTTCACCAGATTGTCCTAAGATAGCCAAGTCAAAGTCAATTAGGAATTGGGTATCGTTAGATGTAGCTTTATGTGTTTTCGTGGCTAGAATTTGACTTTTAATTCCTTCTAAAAAGAATGGTGATAAATTGAGTTTTTGCAGTTTGTTTAGAGCCATTTCTGCACTTTTTTCTTCATTATTTGTCTTCCAGATTTTATATACGATATCATGATAAAAAATGGAAAAGCTTACAATATTCGGTTCACTAAGTTCGTTACTGTACCTATCAAAATAATGAAAAAGCTCTTCGAGATGTGTTAGGTTGTGGTATGTTCGGTGTTTTTCGGTATAGCAATGATGCAGATGTAACCATAACTCATGAAGGTAAGTTTCATCTGTAGTATATTTTTGAAGTAACCTTATAAAACGATTTTTCAATGGCTCTTTTTTCAGTAAAAGTAGAAAAAATTATAAGTCTTTGAAAAAAAATAATACAGAAGTGTGCTTTTGTAAATCAATAGCAGATTCATGTAATAAACTCCAAGTCTTTTTCAAAGTAGAAATAAAATTGATAAATGAATATTGCAATTTCACCAATAAGTATAGTTAATATTATATCCATTTCAACTGCATTTATGTTGGGACTTTTGTTTTTAACTCTAAAAACTAAAAATAATAAATCCAATATGTTTTTAGGTTTATTTTTGTGGTCACTATCTATAGAGGTGTTGTTGTCTTTTTTAGACGGTCAAGAGATAGAGTTTCCTCCTTTTCTTCAGACCGGAACAATGACTATTCCCTTTTTATTGTTCTATGTTATTAAAACATTGAATTACAGATTACATTTATTATACCTTTTACTTTTTATACCTTTTTTTCTGCAAACATTGGATGCGCCTTTTTTTATATCTGAATATATATTTCATCTAATTATTTTAGGATATATTCTTATTTTGATTACTCGTCATCGAAAACAACTTGGCGATTATTATTCGAATATTGATAACAAAACACTTGCTTGGATAAAAACCATAGTATACATCTATATGTTTTTTAATTTCTTTTGGATACTTGAAGATTTGATAGAAATAAAATATGATGGAATCACTTATTATTTTGCAGCTATATCAACCTTTCTAACAATGGTTATGATTTATTGGATTGGTTTCAACGGATTTTCGCAACCCGAAATTTTTAATACTTCCATTGTAGTTACTAAAGAAGAATCGAAAGGCAGAATTGATCAGGCATTTAATGAGGAAATAACTGTAAAGCAAAAAGAAAGAGATAAAAAAACAGAAGAACTTTCATTGGAAGTTTTTGAAGAGATCAATCAAAAGATTAGAAAAAATAAATTGTTTTTGCAAAAAAATATAACTGTTCGTTCTCTTTCAAAGCAATTAAAAATAAACGAAAAAGAATTATCTAGACTCATAAAAACGCATACTGAAAAGAATTTTTACCATTATTTGAATCAATTTAGGGTAGGAGAATTTAAACGATTATTGCAAACAGAAAAAGTAAATCAATTTTCTTTACTCGGACTATCTAAGGAAGCTGGTTTTTTCTCAAAGTCAACGTTTTATAGTGTTTTTAAGTCTTCTGAAGGAGTTTCACCTAAACAATACTTAGACCAACTAAATAAGTCCGAATAACTGTTAATCGAACTTTTTTCATTTGGAGAGGCTTGACCTCTAGAATTACTTTTACACCCTCAAAATTTTATAAACATAAAAAACAACGTAAAATGAAAAAAGTAAATGTAATGAAACGAGGAATTATTTTAGGAGTTCTCTTGATGGTATTGGGATTTGTAAGTTGTAATGACGACGACTCTTTTTCACCAACATTGAAAAAAAAATATTCCGTAACATATTCGGTTAATAGCAATGAGTCTTCCCAAGTTCTAGATCTTTGGGTTTTCTATAATAACAAAGATGGTAAAGAACAAAATGAAATAATTACCAAATATCCTTGGAACAAAACAATTGAAGTAGAAGCTCCTTTTAATGCTAAGTTTTGTGGAAAATACCAATTAAAATCGAATGCAAAAATACCAGCGAATGTAACTATTGCAAAAGATGTAAGTTTTAAGATAATGCAAGATAAAACTATTAGTAATTCATCAGGTACTAAAAGTAAAACAACAATTTCTAAAGCAAATTATGAGAAGTACATTAAAACAAATAGCAACATAATAAAATTCGATTTTAACTACGAAATTAAGAAGTAAAGTATTTGCCTCTGTAATTTAAAAGTAAAGAATTACTGCCTATGGAAACTCTGGATGGAGTAGCTGATTCGACCAGAAAACCAACAGTTTTTAAATAGTTAAAATCTTATTTTTTGATACACTGATTTAGCAGAGTAGGTATGTAGTTTTGAAATAGAGTAAATAAAAAAACAAAAAGAGTTTTTTACTCTTTTTGTTTTTTTTAACACGTTTTAAGGTAGTTACTTGATAACGTTATTGTGTCAAGTTGTTCAAATTTAAAGTAAGATTTAATTATAGCAGTATAATTCTTTAAGGTATTGCCTGCTATACTTTAAAACTTCCTCAATAGTATCATTTTTTCCCGCTGTAAAAATAAATTTATCAGGTCGAATAATAGCAAAATCAATATTATTATGATCCATCCAGTTATTCATAATGATAGAAGAAATTTCGTTTTTATTTGGATGGTCCTTAACTAGTTTAATTTTATTGAAAAGGTTTGGAGAAATTTCGTCTAAAGATAAATTTCTATAAATAATTGCCCAAGTATCTTTGATAACCTTATCTAAATATACGTAATGGTCATTATGTAAAACTATAGGTTGAGGAACTCTGCGACCAGATAGCTTATTTTTTTTAATACCTGAATTTACTGGAATGGAATACAGGTGTTTATCAATTAATTTATCAACAGGTGTACTAGGTAAAATATTTATTAGTCTTAGTATGGAGTCTCGTATTCGATAAAAAAATGGATTACTATATTGAATAAAGCCCCCAAATATGGTAGCTAGTTTAATTATTTTTTTCACTTGGGGCTTACGTTCAGTAAAATAGGTGTCTAAAAGTAAATCTGAATTTTGAGATGTATTATTACATGCTACTGAAATTTTCCAAGATAAATTTTTTGCATCCTTAATTCCCGAGCACATACCTTGTCCAAGAAAAGGGGGCATTTGATGTGCTGAATCACCAGCCAGAAAAATATTTTGTACCCTCCATTTTTTTGCAATCAATGAATGAAAAGTATATTTTTTTTTACGAATGATCTTAAAGTCTTTTACGGGATATTTTTTTTCTAAATAAACCAACATTTTTTTTTGAAGATCTTCTTCACTCAACATTTCATTTTCCTTTCTTAACATAAATTCCCATCTAAAATGGTTTTTTACCCCATTAACATAAGTAATAGGTTGCTCAGGAATACAAAACTGTTTATGATCTTCTGAAAAATGAGCATCTCCTTGATATTCTGTATCCATAACCATCCAACTTTTACTTTTTCCTAGATTTATAAGTGGGATATTTAGTTTTTGTCTAATAAAACTATTGGCCCCATCAGCTCCAATCAAATACTTAGTTGTTAAATTAAATAAAGTACCCGATTCATTATGAACTAAATTCACGGTAACAAAGTTTTCATTTTGTTTAAAATCTGTAAACTCTGTGTTGTTTAGAAACGTAACATTTGAATATTGTGAAAAACCTTTTCTGAGATGCTTTTCTATTTCTGGTTGAAGTATCCAGTTACATGAAGGAATGTCTTCAGATACACTACTATTTGGTTGGAATTCAAATAAGGTTTTATCTTGTTTGGTAACCAACTTATAATTTTCAAAAGATTTTATAGAGTTTTCCATCATATCTTCATAGAGTTCTAACTCTTGAAAAATACGAATGACATCTTCATCAATGTGAACAGCTCTTGGAAAATCAATAATCTCAGATTCTTTGTCAAAAATCAATATCTTTAAGTTCGACTTACCTAAATAGTTTGCAAATGTGGCCCCAGTTGGACCACATCCTGCAATAATTACGTCAAAGTCTATGTTTGTCATATTGAGTAATTTTTAAATTTTTTCAACAAGTAGTGATGTTGCTGTTAAGCCAGGACCAAATGCCATGGCAACGATTTTTGTTCCTGGTTTTATCGAATCATCTTCTATCATATCATGGAAGATATGTGGAATGGTAGCAGAGGACATATTTCCTTGTCTTTTTAAAACTGCATAAGACCATTTAGCTTGTTCTTTAAATAATTTTAATTCTTCTACTATATAGTCGATAATTTTTGGTCCCCCTGGATGAATTGCATAAAGAAGATCATATTTTTCTTTTTCTAAATCTATGTTTCCTTTTTTACATAAATCGGTTAAAAATGATTTAATATTTTTTCTGATAAACACAGGTACTTTTCTGGAGAGAGTCATAAGAAAGTTATACTCTCCTAGATCCCATGTCATATCTTCAACAGAATCATCTATAATGACTTCGTGCTGAGCTATAATACGTAGCCCATTTTTGTAGACTTTATCCTTTGTAAACTTAGATTCTTCAAACAGTGAATAACCTATAAAACCATCAGAAAAAAGAGAACAAATCATGCTATTAGCAGCAGATAATTTTGTTAAGTCTAAATGTGCCGATAATAGTTCTGTGTGCACTATATCCACTCTACCATTAGTGTCACTTTCTGTAAGTAATGCATTTGCAGTTCTCATTGCTGGAAAAGCACCATAACAACCCATTTGGTATGAGTGAGTTACTGTTGCATTTAGCCACCCTCGATTAATCATAGCTATTTGAGCAATACTAGGAGAAGCATACCCCGAACAGGTTACATGAATTAAATTTTCTGGAGAAACTTCTTTTTCTTCATAAAAAAAGTCAAAAACTTTTTTCATTTCTTTTTTGTACCAATCCATTCGTGCCTCAATTTTGGGCCCATGAACTTCATTCTCTGTATTTTTAAAGTTTCTTGGTAAAGGATAATCACTAATATCGGTAAAGCTCATTTCATTTTCAATGAAATCCTCTACACCTTCAAAAATGCAAACTTGTCTTTTGTTAATATACTTCTGACTAACAGCATATTTATCAACTTGCTCGCTGACAGTATCAAAAATACAATCTTCTTCGGAGTTGTTTTCTACGATTATTTTACTTTTGTTTTGAAGGCTAAATTTATAGTAAAGGAATTTACTATAATTATTTAGTAAGGTTTGATCAATTAATTTTCCAATAACAACTGGTTTAAAACCAGCTAAAATTAGTTGTTTTTTCATATTTGATGGGATTAGGTTCTTTAAAAACTTAAAATAGTTTAGATAATAAGATTGTTTATCCAACTGTTTTAGTTTGAAAAAAAGAAAAGTAGATAATGGTTAACTTATTAAGTATTAATTTTTAAATAATCATTTTTTGTAAACAGAAATTCCTTCTTTTATAGTTTCTAGAGCATCAACGTTTTTTAAGATGTTACTCAAAGTAGAATATCTCTTGCTTCTGCATCAGGTAGAGGTAATATTTGTTCTCCAATAGCTTGCGCTAAAAAAGAAGTAAAGCGAGCGTGAGCATCAATTAAACCTGGTAATTGTGTGTTTACTTTTAAAACTTTTGCAATATAACTTTTAGGTGCAATTTCCTTTACCTCTGATAAAGGAACTGTAACTACAATAGTCTCTCTTTTTATAACGACAGACTGAGCATACTTAGGTTTGTCACCTTTCATAGTAATAATATCTCCACCCAAAAAAATAGTATAATGAAGTTTACTATCGTTTATCTCTTGCTTACCCGCCCCTAGTAAAGGAACTAGTAAAATTAAAGTTAGTATTTTACAAATTTTCATTTTGACATTTAATTTGTTTAAGAACCACAATATTAGTTTTCATACATAGAATCTACAATTAGCGTTTTGCTTAAATTATTCTTAGTGAAACCCCCTAAGCTTATAATTAAAATCCAGTAGTGTAAATAAATCCGTACTGTATGTTCTTAATTTTTAAATAACAATATAACATTGCTTCCAATAGCGTAGCCTTGTTCTAAACCATAATTAATAGCTTCTTTATAATGGATACCGCCGTACAATCTTGAAATCGCTGCTTCTTCTGCCATTGCGTAAAAGTTTTCAAAATATCTAGGGGTCCCATCGATGTCTATTCGATCAATATGAGTTTTGTCTATAAATCCATAATTATTATCAAAAATTGAACTTAGTATTTTAGCCAAGACTCCGGACTGAACCGAATGTCCCGAGGTATATTCAGGAAAAGGAGGGGTTACTAATATTGGTGACCAATTAGCATCAATATAATTATTAATGAAAGTGATTGGTCGTACATAATTAGTTTCGTATTTTGTTTTCCAACATGAAATAAAAGCATCATTAATTCCTATAGCTAGCATTGCAAAAGCTTCTGACGATTGGAAAAGGTTATAATTATTCTCTTCAAGTAACTGATTTAAAATGGCAATAGAATGTCCAGGAGGTGTTGCGGATGTTTTAGGATCATCTGACCAAAACTCAGCTATAATTATTTCTTCTTTAGAAACGTTATTAACTGCTTCATATACAGCCATAGCTCTATTAAAGAATACAGAGTTTTTGTCAGTAGAGTAAGCAGGAGGATCAATAGGTTGCACATTATGTACGTTAGAAGTCATAAAAGGTCTATTATTACCCCAATAAGGTTGTAATGCTGGTAAAAAATCAGGAGCAGTAGGTTTCCAGTATTGTTCACCTTTAATAGGAGTATAATCACTTGGAAAATTCGAAAATTGAGCATTTACACCTCCGTCTGATTTAGACCATGTTATTATTTGCTTGGTAATTTGATTAGCTAATAAAATTGAACGATTTAAAACAGAATCTTCAGTGTTTGTCGCACACAGAACTTTATATTGCTGTTGCATTTCTTGGATACGTTTTTTATTAAGATCAGATGTATTAACGTAAAAATAATTCATCATATTTCCAAGAATAGTATTTGCTACAGTAGACCAATGATAGGCTTTTGTTTCATCAAAGTCACAACTGATTTCTAACCCGTTTAGTTTTGTTGATAAACTTTTTTTGTGGGGAACGCCTAATTGTATGCCTTCATATAATGCGATGCCTGTATATCCAAATGCTCTAGCAGCCACAGGAGGGGTATATCCTGAAGTTTCAGTAGTTAACTTTTTCATTAGGTTAAACCAATTAATCACTACTTCTGAAGTATATTGGTCAGAGGTATTTCCTTCTGAGTTTGTATTGGTAATTGAAACCTCAGATGTGTTACAAGATACTAGTAAAGTTAACAATACTAGTACTATTGGTGTTTTAAGAATTTTCATTTTTGTATTTGATTTTTAGCTTTTTAAAATTAAATAAGAAATAAAGTAAAGTTTACTTTTAAAGGGGCACAATATTAGTTCGCTTACAAAAACATTACAATACGTGTTTTTCTTAATGTTTAGTAAGTAAAATCCATTAATTTTATACGTGAAATCCAGTAGAAAAAAGTGTATCTATAAAATAAAGCTAGGAACAATTATTTTTTACAGCTACGTAAAAAGGTTGCGTAATAGGGTGTAATATTTGCATCGGAATCATAAGAAAGTAAACAACTTTCAAAAGTAATTGTCTCACAAAACAAGGAGTTTGTGGAGCTTAAAAATTAAATTGATGAAAAATAAAACTAAAATTACAGGAAAAGAATTAATTGAAATGGGATTCAAATCAGGAAAATGGTTTCCAGAGGCTATGGAATATATAAACTCAAAGGAGTTATCAGAAAAAGAAATACATGAATATTTAGAGCAATTTCGTTCTGGACCAGAAATTCCATTGTTAGAAACTCCAGCGAGTTTTAATATCAATATTAAAGCAGAAAATGAGTTAGAAGAAGAGAATGTAGATAAAGTAATTACATCAATGGAAGTATTAATGAAAACACCAACGATTGTTGATGGATCTATAATGCCAGATGCTTGTCCTACACGGACCAGCCGGAACGATCCCTGTTGGTGGAGTAGTAGTAGCTAAAAATGCCATCCATCCAGGAATGCATAGTGCTGATATTTGTTGTTCTGTGATGTTGACTGACTTTGGAAAAGCGGATCCGAGAGAAGTGTTAGATGCTGCACATAGTAGTACACATTTTGAACCAGGAGGTAGAGATAGAAATACGCAGTTCCGTTTTCCGATGGATTTATTAGCTGAAATTGAAGCAAACCCTTTTTTGAATACTCAAAAATGTATTTCTGCAGCAAGAAGTCATTTAGGAACCCAAGGAGATGGAAATCATTTTTTATTTATAGGTACTTCTAAAAAAACGGGAAATACAATGATGGTAACGCACCATGGAAGTAGAGGTTTTGGAGCAAACTTGTATGCAAGAGGAATGCAAGTAGCTGAGCGATATAGAAAAGAATTGTCTCCACAAACATTAAAACAAAATGCGTGGATTCCGTTTGATACTGAAGAAGGAGAAAACTATTGGGAAGCGTTGCAAATTATAAGAAAATGGACAAAGTTAAACCACGAAGTTTTACATGATGCAACTTTAGATAAATTAGGAATTGAAAAAGAAAGCAGGTATTGGAATGAGCATAATTTTGTATTTAAAGAGGGTGATTTGTTTTACCATGCAAAGGGGGCAACTCCCTTAGATACTAAGTTTATGCCAGATATTACTGGACCACGTTTAATTCCATTGAATATGAGTGAACCAGTATTGATTGTGGAAGGGGAAACAACTAAAAATAATTTAGGGTTTGCACCGCATGGAGCTGGACGAAATGTTAGTAGAACGCAACATAGAAAAAGAAAAACTGGAACTTTTGAGGAAATCTTTCAGGAGGAAACCCAAGGTTTAGATATACGTTTCTTTTCTAAAGAGATTGATATTACTGAACTGCCTTCGGCGTATAAAAATGCAGCATCGGTACGTAAGCAAATGGAAGAATTTGGTTTAGGAAAGGTCATAGATGAGGTGGTGCCTTATGGGTGTATTATGGCAGGAGATTGGCAAAAGAATGCTCCTTGGAAGAATAAAAGAAGAAAAAGTAAGAGTTCTATTAGCTGAGATGTTAAAAAATAAAACATGGTGGAATGTTTATTACCATTACAAACATGCAGTAGTATATGAGATAAGAATAGCGTCAGAGCTTGGAGCTCGTTGGAAAAAAGATAATCTAGAATTTATTGGTTTTATAGAGCCGTTTTTAGGATGAAAAGATATAAAATGTAAACAAATCATTAGTCAATACCTTTTACTAAAATATGTTATTTTTGAAATAAAAAAGAATGTTAATAGAAGTTTTAGACACAACACTACTTGGAGAAATTAAAAACTCTTTTAAAATTGATCTGGAAGAAAATACTTCCCCGGAGAAAGTTATTATGGAAAGAGTTACTTTGGAAGTAATAGCACATAATAAAAAAGATGATGAGAATTTAAATAGTTTAGTTCAGCCAGTAAGTAGAGAAGATGTTCTTAATGGAACGAAAAGAAAGGATGAAGTAGATGCTGAAAAACAGGTTTATTTAGCTTTAGAAGCATTTAAAAAAAATGTTTTTTTTATTTTAGTTGATGATAAACAAGTAACTGAATTGAATCAGAAAATAACTCTAAAAAAAGATTCAAAAATAAGTTTTATCAAATTAACTCCCTTAGTGGGTGGATAGTGTTCTGGTATGTTAAAAAAACTAAAATCGTTATTTAAATTAAAAACAATAGATAACGTTCAAAATAAAGAATTTTATGATATTGTTTTAGCTATTGTAGCAGAAATACAAACCCAATCAGATTCGTCTTTTTTTTTAACTACTGGTGTTAAATTTAGTAATTTGGATTCTTATTCCCAATTCAAGAAAAAGGATACACTATACAAAAAGCATTTTGCATTATGGCTGTTACAAGATATCATAAGAATTTATAATAAAAATTCAAAGTCACATAATTTAAAAGATGAAAGGGAGGTTTTTTCAGTTCAACAAGAATTGTTATCATTACTATTTAGATCAAATTTAGAGCTAACGATCCCTGAATATATTGATTGTTTGATTTTTTTTAAAAATAATAAACTTCTTTATGGAGGAATCTCTTCTTGGCCAATTGGTTTTTTACTTCTACAGTTAGAAAGAAAAGTGAAAAAGGAAGGGTTAAGTGAAGAGTTGGAGTTATTTTTAAATGAAATGCTCACATGGGAGTCAATAAAAAGAAGGAATAATTATTGTGGAGCGGATATTAGCAAAGTAAGAAATAGAATAAAAGCTATAATTAGTTTTAGTAACAAAAAAATCTGTCAAAGATTTACATTTAATTCCGAAGAATTTGGGGATTATGCTAATCAAGTACTAGAAAATCATAATGAGAAGGAAAAAGAAACTCTATATCAAATTTTAGCACTTTCTAAAAAGGTGTCAGGGAGTAAACCAACAAAGAAATTTTCAAAAGAAAGTTCTCTTTTAATAGATAAGCTAGATTTTACTGATTATAAGACTTTTATATATTCTTTATTAGAAAGGGTTATAAAACTTCAACCTAAAGAAGAAATTCATACATATGGGAATCAGGAATATAGTTTTTCGACATATACATTTATAGAGAAAGAAAATTTAAATATTTTAAAAGGTTTAGTTTGGACACTCACAAAGTTTTACGACAAAAATACAGTTATTTTAATTTCGAAATTAGCGGAAAAATGTTTTAAAAAAATTCCAGGAGTTGGACAAACGGCAGGAGCTTTAGGGAATGCATGCTTATATACTTTAGCTAATATTAAAGGAAGGGATGGTATTGCTCAATTAACTGTTTTACAAAATAAAATAAAACAAACTTCTACTAAAAAACTTATAGAAAAATACATTTCTGAAATTTCTTTAAAATTAGGTATTTCTAAATCTGACATTGAAGAATCGATTGTGTCGGAATTTAATTTAATTGATGGGAGCAAAGAAGTCTTTTTTGAGGATTATAAGTTGAAAATTTCAATAGAAAGGATTGGAAAAGTACAAAAATTATGGATTAAGCCCGATGGAAAAATACAAAAAACGGAACCGTCTTTTATTAAAAACTCTAAATCGTTATCAGAAAAATTTAAAAAAATAAAATTAGAAATAAAAGAGATTCAAAAATTTGTAAGCTCTCAAAGAGATCGACTAGATGGGCTTTTTATTGAAGAACGAACAGTTAATTATACTAATTTTAGTAAATTTTACTTAAATCATGGACTCATATCTTTTTTATCAAAAAAATTAATTTGGATTGTTAAAAATGAAAATAAGCAAGAGGCATGTTTTTACCTCAAAGATAAATGGGTTAATGCCTGCCAAAAAGAGATTAATTGGATTGATGAAGGCTGTAGTTTTCAATTATGGCATCCTATTTACGGAACAACTAATGAAGTTCTTGAGTGGAGAAATTTTTTAGTGAAATTTCAAATTACTCAACCATTAAAACAAGCTTTCCGAGAACTTTATCTTTTAACGGAAGCAGAAGTAAATACAAAGACATATAGCAATAGAATGGCTTCACATATTTTGAAGCAACATCAATTTAATATGCTAGCAAAAGTTAGAAATTGGAATTACCAATTGGTAGGGGCTTGGATCATGGTTTAGATTGTATTGCAAGAAGAAATTTAACTATTGAAAATAATCAATATGAAGTAGAGTTTTGGTTAAATGAAATAACTACTGATGATTTATATAATGATACAGGTATATATCTGTATATGAGTACTGACCAGGTTCGTTACTATATAAACAAAGAACATGTTGATTTAGTTGATGTACCCGCTATTATTTTTTCTGAAACAATGAGAGATGTGGATTTGTTCGTTGGAGTTGCTAGTGTTGGTAATGATCCTGAATGGAGCGATAATGGGGGATTACCTCAGCATAGAGATTATTGGCAGTCTTACTCTTTTGGTGATTTGACCGAAGTAGCAAAAACTAGAAAAACAATATTAAAAAGCTTATTGCCTAGATTAAAAATAAAAGAAGTAGCAAAAATAGAAGGTAAGTTTTTAATAGTAAAAGGAACACTTAGAACTTATAAAATTCACATTGGAAGCACAAATATTTTAATGGAACCTAATGATGAATATTTATGTATTGTTCCTTCAGGTAAAAAAGATGTAACAGAAAAAATATTTCTTCCTTTTGAAGGAGATAAAGGGTTGTCTGTTATTTTAAGTAAGGCATTTTTATTAGCAGAAGATAAAAAAATTATAGACTCAACAATTACAAGCCAAATTAATAGGAATTAAATTAAATTTTTAGCTTATTAAAATTTATTGCATCTTTGCATCAGTTCATTGACAGGTTCTTATATCATTTTATGAGATATGTAACGCAATAATGCGTTACATAATTTATAAAATATAATAATATGAATTGGAAAATTCAAAAATTGACTAATGGCGAAACCATTATTTCTAAAGAACCAGGTAATTCTATGTTACCTCTTTTAAAATCTAAACAACCAGTAAAATTGAAGCCTATTAATTGGGAACAATGTGAAGTTGGAGATATTGTTTATTGTAAAGTTCGTGGAAACTGCTTTACACATCTTGTAAAAGGTAAAAATGATAAAAGAGGGTTACAAATAGGTAACAATCATGGAAGAATTAACGGATGGACAAAAAATGTATATGGAAAAGTAGTAGAAATACTTGCAATGCCATAGGCATTCTTAAAAAGAACAAAACAAAAGAGAATTTATATTCTCCTATATTTTATAAATTAAAGAATAAAACAAAATTTAAACCTATGACAATACTAAAAATTACATATCAGGACGCAAATGAGCGACTTCGTGAGTTGTATTTTAGGTAGAAATTCATAGTATAAAAAGTAAAAGCGTCCAAAATTTAATTTTGGACGCTTTTTTTATAAAAAATTTTAAAACCTGAAACCCACTTTGAATCGTGTAGTAAAAAATGTACATAACATAGTATCAGTCAATTAATAAATCTGCAAAAGGCGGACAGGTTTTCTATTTTCTAAACATAAAGATAACGTATTGATTTGTAGGTGTATAAGTTGTTTTTTTATTTGTGTAATTCAAAAATAGATTCTAAGTTTGCATCGCAATTATGCAACAAAACAATTTTAAAACGAAGTAACATGTTCAAATATCAATTAAACATAGGTACACTAATAGAACCAGGTTCTTGTGTACACATGCTTCGCGACTTTCTTCACACGTAGATAAAAATTATCCTATATATGAAAAGTCCGAAGCCAAAAATTTTCGGATTTTTTTATACTCTTTTTCAAATAACATACGAGTTAATAATTATTTCCGATAGGTGATAAATAGTTAAATATATGTTCATTGAAACCAAAACACATCAAAGAACAAAGACAGAAAGCCATTCGAATTATAAGAAAGAGGCAAAGAGAGATTTATCAAAAAATTAGAGAGTTAGGGTATATAAAATTAAAAGAACCTATACGACATGGTTGGTTCAAAGAAATTGTAATAATAGAAAATGTAGAGCGCTATAAAAACAAGGCCGCTATTTTAGAGTTATACGATTGTATTGAAAAAAGTTTTTGGGGTAGAACAAAAGAAAAAGCTGATAAACAATGGTTTCATCAAATCTCAAAACACTTAATATATAAAGAATTTCCAACCATATCTAAAAAACAATTTAATCGATTAACATATAAGGCGCAAGCTATGTGTACGGTATTCTCTTTTAGAAACGAAAACAAAAAAATTAAACAACGATTTTATATAAGAATTCCAAAAGGAGCTTATACAATTAAATATACAAGAGCTTATATAACACACTCTAAAAGAATTGATCCTCAACTTGAAAGTGAGCTAGATCTTTTAGAACAACAATTGTATAAAAGCGGTTTTTATGAAATTTGGCAAGAAAGTTATTGGAGGAATTATTGGAGAATTCCTCAAGAACACAAGCAAAAATTTCAAGTAACTAAGCAGTTAAAAGCTCTTAAAAAATATTCTTTAGAGGATATTATAAACGACAACATATCATGGGAAATAAATTAAAAGGAAAGGACTTAATTAAATTAGGGTTTCCAAAAAATAATAGTATAAATATAGCCTTAGGGCAAATTAATAGATATCGTAAAAGAGAAAAGAAAGAACGTATTTTAGAGGAAGCAAAACAAGTATTGTTAGCTCCTGAAGAGTATAAAGGAAACGCTATTTGGGGTAAAGTTGCAGAAGGTTTGGTAAAACCGGTTGAGGTACAAATGCAAAAGTTACGTAATACAAGAGCTCCGTTTAGTATTTATGGAGAAAACGAAATTGATGAGGTAGCAAAATACCAATTGTATGATGCTTTAAAATTACCAATAGCTGTACAAGGGGCTTTAATGCCAGATGCACATGCAGGATATGGATTACCAATTGGAGGTGTATTGGCCACAGAAAATGCCGTGATTCCTTATGGAGTAGGAGTTGATATTGGTTGTAGAATGTGTTTAACAGTGTACCCTGTAAAAGCATCTTATTTAAAAGGAAAAGTACATCAGTTGGAAAACATTTTGTCTGAGCATACTAAATTCGGAATGTATGAAACACACAAAATGAAACATGATCATGAAATATTTGAACGTACCGAGTTTCAAGATATACCGTTGTTAAAGCGGTTAAAAATTAAAGCGTATAATCAACTAGGAACCTCAGGAGGAGGAAATCATTTTGTAGAGTTTGGAGTGGTAACTATTACAGATGAAAACAATGAATTTAATTTGCCTATTGGAGAGTATATAGGATTATTAACGCATAGTGGAAGTCGTGGATTGGGAGCTAACATTGCAAAGCATTATACGTATTTAGCAACGAAACAATGTCCTTTACCAAAAAATGTACAACATTTAGCGTGGTTAGATTTGAATACTCATGACGGACAAGAATATTGGTTAGCAATGAATTTAGCGGGTGATTATGCAAAAGCATGTCACGATAATATTCATAAACGAATTGGTAAATTACTAGGAGCAAAAGCAATTGCAAAAATTGAGAATCACCATAATTTTGCTTGGAAAGAAAAGGTGAATGGACAAGAATTAATTGTTCATAGAAAAGGAGCAACTCCCGCTAACAAAGGTGAGTTAGGTATCATTCCCGGTTCCATGACAGCTCCAGGGTATATAGTACGTGGCTTGGGAAATACTGAAAGTTTAAATTCTGCTTCTCATGGAGCTGGTAGAAAACATTCTCGAAGAAAGTGTAAAGAGAAATTTACAAAAAGCGATGTCAAACACCAATTAAAAATGAATGGAGTAAGTCTTATTGGAGGTGGAGTAGATGAAGCACCAATGGCATATAAAAACATTAAAAAAGTAATGGCAAATCAACAAGAACTGGTTGAAGTGTTAGGAACCTTTACGCCGAAAATTGTAAGAATGGATAAATAGTATTCTTTGGGCGTTACCTAAAGGTCGGGCTTTACGCTATATCTTTTTATAGCTGTCATTGCGAAGTTTACTGTTTTGTAAACTGTGGCAATCTTAAAATTAATAAACAGATTACTTCGTTCCTTGCAATTACGCTTTTTAAAAGAGTAAAAAAGGGTGCCACTTCAATCCCTAACGCAAGTATATCTGCAAAGGGGTATTTAAAAATAAAAAAATGGATACAAAAATAATACAACTAACAGCAGCTAAAGGCCCATCAGAATGTTCATGGGTAGTTGCAAAAATTTTAAAAATATTTTTAAAAGAATTAATAGAAGCTAAGATTGAATATACAGTACTGCATAAAGTTAATGGAATTGAAAATGGAACAGTACAATCTGTAACAGTTGAGTTAAAAGGAAAAAAACTTTCTGATTTTTTAAAGAACTGGTTAGGATCTATTCAATGGATTGGAACCTCAATTTTTAGAAAATATCATAAACGTAAAAACTGGTTTATCGGTTGTTATGAATTAAATCAATATAAAGAAAAAACAATTAACGAAAACGATATTCAATTTCAAGCAATTCGAAGTTCTGGTGCAGGCGGACAACATGTAAACAAGGTAAGTTCAGCAGTTAGAGCAAAACATATACCAACAGGAGTTCAAGTATTGGTTTCTGATAGTCGTTCACAGCATCAAAATAAGAAGATAGCAATACAACGATTAAAAGAAAAAATAGCAGATCATAATATTGGTCAATTAAAAGAATTGGTAAAAAATGAATGGGAAAATCATTTGAGTTTAGAAAGGGGGAACCCAACCAGAACATTTACTGGTTCAGATTTTAAACAACAAAAGAAATTGAAATCTTTTAAAACAAAACGGAATCAACTAAAAACTGATTTAAGAAAACAATTAGAATAACAATATAAAACGTCATTACGATTGTAGCGAAGCGTAGAGAAGTAGTCTCTTTATAAATTAACAAATTAGATTATGTGCATCGGAATGACAAAAAAGAAAATAAGATGGGAACATTAGCAAATAATTACATATTTAAAGCATTAGATGCGTATCCGTATGATTTAGAGGAAGCAATTGAGGCTTTAACCTATGCATTAGCATATGAAGAAAAAAACACGGTTGCATTATGTTTAATGGGACGTATTCATGCTGAAGCACTATTTAATTACGAAAAAGCAAAAGAATATTATGGGGAAGCTTTAGCTGAAAATATGCATGCTTTTAATGTGTATCCTAATTACATTAATGTATTATTCTGGAATGAAGATTTTGAGGAAGCTGAAAAGTTAATAGATTTTGCCTTGAGTGTGAAGGGATCAGATAAAGCAGTATTGTATTTAAAAAAAGCAGTTTTATTTGAAACTCAAAAGAACTATAAGAAAGCCTTAAAGCAAATCGGAAAAGCTAGAATATATAATTTCAATAATGAGTTTTTACATACTATTGATGAAGAAGAAAAGCGTATTAAGGGAAAGTTGCCTAAAAAGAAAAAAGTAAAATCTAAGAAAAAAAAGAAATGATTTTAATTATGTAAATACATTACGTAGTAGAGCTGAATATTTGCATTGTAATTGAAAAGAAAGTCATTAAAATTTATCGAAAATGAAGAATAATAAAATAATAGTTATAGACTTAGAAGCTAGTTGTTGGAATGGAAAAATTCCACCTGGTCAAGTAAATGAAATAATAGAAATAGGAATTTGTGTTTTAGACATTGAAACTGGAGAAATATTTAAAAATGATGGAATTCTAGTAAAACCTGAACGATCAACAGTTAGTTCATTTTGTACTGAGTTAACAACCATTACTCAAAAAATGTTAGATGAAAAAGGCATCTCTTTTCAAGAAGCATGTACTAGATTGAGAAAAGAATATAAATCAAAACAACACATATGGGCTAGTTATGGTCAATATGATTTAAATATGTTTCAGAAACAATGTAAGTTCAAAGGAGTAGAGTATCCTCTATCTCAAGAACACGTTAATGTAAAAGATTTTTTTTCTGAAATAAAAGGATTGACTAAAAAAGTAGGGATGAAGGGCGCATTGGATATCTTAAACATTGGATTAGAAGGAACACATCATAGAGGAATTGATGACCCAAAAAATATTGCAAAAATTTTGTATTGGTGTTTAACTAATAAAAAAGAGAATTAATATTTTAATAATAAATGAAATTAAAAAAGATACATGTTAATAAACAATTAGAACAATTACTTTGTTCATATTATTCTCGTTCGAGTTTTCAGCGAAAGGGATGCTACGTATATAAAATTCAACAATGAGTTAACTAACTTATAATAAGAAATAATAAAACGAAAGCGTCCAATTAAGAATTGGATGCTTTTTTTATGAAAAAAAAATAAAAATGTTGTAGTTAAGAAAATCAAATAGTAAAAAATAACAAATAATTGAGAGACAGTCTATTATGTGAAAGTTTATTATCCGTTAAATAACGGACAGGATTTTTAGTGAGTAAAATTAAGTTAAAAACCTATTAATCAATCTTTTAAATATGTTTTTTTCTTGTGTAATTAAAAAATGTGTTTCATATTTGCAACATCAAAACAAGAGAATTTATTGTTTTGATTTTTGATTAGAAATAAAAATAAGAATATAAAATGAAACAGTATCCACAACATATAACACTTAACTATTTTGGGTTTTGCTTACCGAGTAGCCTATGTGAATTGTGTGATGATCAGGAGTTAAATTTTAAAAAGGAGATATATTATGATGATATAAGTTAATTATATATTCATACATAATTTTAGAGCATCTCCTTAATCAGAGATGCTTTTTTTATGGAATAAAAAGACAAGGTTGCTGAATGGTTAAGGCAGCGGTCTGCAACTCCGTTTTTTATGAGTTCGAATCTCATCCTTGTCTCGATGATTGAAGTAATTCAAATTTGTTTGAGAACTAATTTAATAGTAGAATTATCATTCTGATGAGGTACGAAGAAGGAATCTATTTATCGATTAAAAGATTGGTTCATTTCATTGGTAATGATTTAATAAAATGGAAGTGTTGAGTAATTTGACGACTTACTAGATTATAAATCTAGTTTTAATTTAAGTATAAAGTTTTTAGGCTCTATCAATTAAATAAACAGTACTGTAGCACAATGGTAGTGTATCCGACTGTCTCTCGGAAAGTTGCGGGTTCGAATCCCGTCAGTACTGCAAAAACTGGGAAGATAACAATTGGTTGTTTGCCTGCTTTGGATGCAGGAGGTTGTGGGTTCGAACCCTACTTCTCAGACAAATTAAATGCGGGAATGGTGAAATTGGTAAACACGCTAGATTTAGAATCTAGTATCGAAAGATGTGAGAGTTCGAATCTCTCTTCCCGAACTAGTTAAAAGAATAAAGTTTTTTTCTTTCTCTAGAAGAGAAACCTGTGATGTAATGGTTAGCATACAAGATTTTGATTCTTGTTGTATGGGTTCAAATCCTATCAGGTTTACATAGTTTGGTTATTAATCAAAATAGTAATTATTAAAGAAAGAAGGAGTATAGTTTAATTGGATAAAATATTAGAGTACGATTCTAAAGATGCAAGTTCGAGCCTTGCTATTCCTACAAATAATTAAAAATATTTTGTTACGTAAAAAGACTGCGTAGTTGTATTAAATATTTGCATAGTAATTGAAAAAGAACGCCGTTAAAAGTGGGAGAATTGCAAAAGAAAAATAAGAAAGTCCTCATCATAACATGGAGTATGATGAGGTTAGTTAAAGAAGTTCATTAACATATTAAAAGAAAAAGTCATCACGAATGTAGCGAAGTTAAATGAAGTAATCTGTTAAAAAGCTTCTTCATTAGTTCATTTTAATGACATTAAAATATCAAGTAAGTCTTGTTGTGTGTTTCTGTATAGCACCATTGTATACAATTTTGCAGTTTTGTATTGAATTTGTATATGCAACTTGACTTGAAGGTTTTGATTATTAACCAAAAAATAATCACCAAAATTCATGTGGGTTCGAATCCCACTCATATATCATATATGATGGCGGAACGGTAGACGCGCTAGATTTCGGTTCTAGTGAATTCAGATATTTTCACTATCTGTTTTGGCACAGGTTCGATTCCTGTCAAGGCCAATAAAAATAGGCTTTGTAGCTCAGTTGGTTAGAGCACTACACTCATAATGTAGGTTTGTTAGAAAGCTCATCATCTTATAAAACTGATGAAAAAATAAAAGTATTGAGTGTTTAATGAAGTTTTTAAATAAGCACTAATAAACGTACTTGAAATGGTAACTTTTAAATAAGTGAAGTATTAATATTTAACACGTCAATTATAGTTGAGTTTACACTGTAATCCATTTGTTAAATTAAAATTTGAATCTTTTTTAAAACTATTATTTCCGTGTATTTATAAGCATAAGTATTCAATACTTTTCTTTTAAAAAAGAACAAAACATTCCTTTAATGGAACGAATTGTTATAAAAAAAGTTGAATTAAAAACAAAAGAAAAATGAAAAGAGTTAGAATTAATCAAGGAAATGTAGGTTTAGTTTTTAAAAATGGAGACTATCAAAAAGTAATTACTAGCGGTTTGCATTGGTTAGGGCTTAATCAATATGTAAATACATATGACTTAACAAAAGACTTTAAAATTTCAGTAGCGCTAGAGGTTTTATTGAAGGATGAAGAGTTAGCCAAAATGTTAGAGGTTATTGAAGTAAAAGATAATGAGTTAGTTTTTGTATATGAAAATAACAATTTTACTCGTGTTTTGGAGGCTGGAAGATACACATTTTGGAAAGGTTTAGTAAAAAGAACTTTTCAATCTATTGATATTGGTAAAATTTATATCACTGAAAATTTAGATAAAGCATTATTTAAAAACTATGCTGTTAATAAATACATAAGAGTATTTGAAGTTGCAGCCTATGAAAAAGCAGTATTGTTAATAGATGATGTGTATACCAAAACCATCACTGGTGGTGTATACAGATTTTGGAGAAATGATATTTCTATTAAAATTGCAAAAGTTGATACAAGACAATTACAGTTAGAAGTTTCTGGACAAGAATTGTTAACTAAGGATAAAGCAAATATTAGAATTAATTTTTATACTCAGTATAAAGTTATTGCTATTGAAAAAGCATTATTAGAAAATAAAGAATTTGAAAAACAATTGTATGTTTTAATGCAGTTAGCTTTAAGGTCTTTTGTTGGTAGATATACATTAGATGAGCTATTAGATAAAAAAGAGAATATTGGTGAAGAGGTGTTTGATGAAGTTTCTAAAAGCACAAATGATTTAGGAGTTAAATTAATTAATTGCGGTATTAGAGATGTTATTTTACCTGGTGATATGAAAGAAATTATGAATCAAGTTTTAGTCGCACAGAAAAAAGCGCAAGCTAATATTATTAGTAGACGAGAAGAAACAGCTTCTACTAGAAGTTTATTGAATACTGCCAAATTAATGGAGGATAACGAAATGTTATATAAGTTAAAAGAAATGGAATATGTAGAAAATATTGCAGATAAAATTGGAGAAATTACTGTTTCTGGAAATGGAAATATGGTAAAGCAATTAAAGGAGATTTTTTCAGTAAGTAAATAGCTCACAGTTAACCTGTGGGCTTTTCATAGAACTCTTTATAACTACTTAGGTAACGTAAAATAAAATATGGTGCCTTCGTTTATTTTTGAGGTAAGCCAAATTTTTCCTTCACAAATATCTATTATTTTCTTTACAATAGACAGTCCAACTCCAGTCGATTTTCCAGTTCCTTCTAAAGTTTGAAAGATTTCAAATATTTTTTTGTGATACTTCTCTGAAATTCCAATTCCATTATCTTGAATGCTAAATTGCCAATATAATTCCTCTTCTTTGCATTTAATGTTTACGATACCTTTTTGCTTATCATTATATTTTACGGCGTTGCTTATTAAGTTTTGAAATAATTGATATACTCTATATTTTTCTACGTTTAGTTTAGGTAGTTTGTTTAGAATATTTATTGTAAAATTATTGGGTATATAAATTGTATTTATAAT
Source organism: Tenacibaculum sp. nBUS_03 (assembly GCF_051201695.1). Lineage (GTDB taxonomy): Bacteria > Bacteroidota > Bacteroidia > Flavobacteriales > Flavobacteriaceae > Polaribacter. The sequence goes on from NZ_CP179214.1 coordinate 2,895,069, forward strand.
ATCTTTCACTAAAAGTTGAAGGTCTGTTTTTTGTTTTTTAGAGTTCACTTTATCGATGCTTGTATACTTTAAAATGCCATTAATTAAGTGTTCCATTTTGTCAACTTTGTCTAATAATAATTTAGTGTTTTGCTTGATGATTTCATTAGGCTTTATTGTGTTTTCTTCTTTAATCCAATTAGCTAACGCATTAATACTTCTTAAAGGAGATTTAAGATCGTGAGAAACAACATGTGCAAAATCTTTTAGTTCTTTGTTTCTTGATGTTAAGTTTTTTAATAAAGCTTTATTTTTTTTATCAGATTCAATGAGGAGTTGTAAGTTTAGAGCATTTTTTAATTGAGAGGAAGCTAAATTCGCAATCGTTTCAAGTGTTTTTAAGTGATAATCAGTGAAATAATTCAAATTAGAATGTTCAGAGTCTATAATTCCGATTACTTCATTATTTGCAATAATTGGTACAGTAATCTCAGACAAGCGAATTTTATCATCAATAATGTATCTTGAATCTTTAGAGGTATCATTTATAATTTCTGATTGACCAGTTTTAGCAACGTGGCCAACAATACCCTCACCAATAGAAATTTCTAATGGATTTTTTATTATTCTACCATTGTTAATTTTATTTTCAAAAGCAGCTATTTGTTTTAGCTTTCCAGTTTTATAATTTAATAAATAAATCACGCAGTCTTCAAAACCAAGAAGTTCAGTACATTTAGAAGTTATTTCCCAGGCTATTTCGTAAATATTTACCTTACCTAAAATAGAAGACATTAAGCTGTTTAACCCTTTGAGTAAAGATTGATTTTGTTGTTCTTCGGTTATGTCATCAATTAATGCAACTCTATATTTCATTGAAGTGTCGTTTGTTCGAACGGCAGATACATTTGTTTTTGCCCAAATTACTTTGCCTCTTTTTGAGAGGTATCGTTTGTTCATGGTGAAGTTATCTACTTTACCTTTATCTAACATATCCATGAGCCTATATGATTTAAAAGTATCTTTTTCGAAGGAAATATCTGCAACATTTAAATCATAAAGCTCATTTTCAGAATATTCAAGAAGATTTTGGATTGCCTTGTTAGATTTGATAATTTTTCTGTTTTGAGTGAGTATAATTCCAATAGGTGAATGCTCAATAATTGCATCTAATTGGTTTTTTTGTTCATAAAATATTTTTTGCTGTAATTTTTGCTCGGTTATATCTCTGATGATACCCTGTGCTAGTTTAGGATCTCCTTTATCATCATATATAATATTACTGTTAATGTCTACCCACCTTAAATCCTTATTTTTGTTGTATACTCTGATTTGAAAGTTTCTAAATACTCCATTTTCAATTAATTCATAAAAAGATTTCATAGCATACTCATAGTCGTCATTAAAAAGAGTATCCATAACATTAAATGATTTTTGTTTGTTGTCAATGCCAAAAAAGGAGATAGAAGCTTTGTTCATTTTTATGACATTACCATAAAGATCCATTAAGATATAGGGATCAATAATCATTTTAAACAAATTATTTAATTCAATTTGCTTTTCATTGACAATAGAGGAAAGGTTTTGTCGGGTTGTTTCAAGTTCTTCAGTTTTATATTCTAATTCTAAAGAGTTTTTTTTTAATTCTTTTGTAGCTTTTTTAAGAGCAGCACCTTTCTGAGCAAGAGATTTTTCTAAAAATCGTAGTCTATCATAATCCATCCTTCAGGTTTTATAGCTGTGTATTATTAACTTCTTATACTCAAGTGCTTTTTATAGCCGTTCGTTAATTTTATTGAATTTATAAAAAAATGGAGTAATTAGGTGGTTTATATTGACGAATAGCTACTAACTTTCGTTGAACTGCAGACACTTAATGATGAAAGGAGAATGGATTAATATAAAATAGATGTTCAATTAAAAGTTGTTTTTTGTACAGAATTAGAGTTTTTTTGGTAAAGTAAAATAAAAGATGGTGCCTTCATTTACTTTTGAATCAAGCCAAATTTTCCCTTCATAAGTATCTACAATTTTTTTTACAATAGACAAGCCCACCCCAGTAGAATCTTCATTTTTCTCTAAAGTTTGAAATATTTTAAATATTTTTTCGTGATACTTTTCAGAAATACCAATTCCATTATCTTGAATACTAAATAACCAAGAGTTTTCTTCCTCTTTACAATTGATATTTATTACACCTTCTTTCTTGTCATTATATTTTACAGCATTGCTAATTAAATTTTGAAAAAGTTGATAAATCTTGAATTTTTCTAACTTCAGCTTTGGGAGTTTGTTCAAAATATTAATCTTGATGTTTTTTGGGATATAAATGGTATCTATAATGTCGTTTACTAAATTTTGAAGATCTGTTTTTTGTTTGACAGATTTAACTTGATCAATACTAGCATATTTTAAAATACCATTGATTAAGTGTTCCATTTTATCAATTTTTTTTAACAGTAAATTAATATCGTCTTCTATTACTTTATTACTAGATTTAGCATTCTCTTCTTTAATCCAACTAGCTAAAGCATTCATGCTTCTTAGAGGAGATTTAAGATCGTGTGATACTACATGAGCAAAATCTCTTAACTCCTTATTACTTTTAGTTAAATTTTTTAATAATGTTTTATTTTCAATATCTGCTTCAATACGCAATTGTAAATTAAGTGCATTCTTTAATTGAGTTGCAGTTAAATTTGCTATGGTTTCTAAAGTTTTTAAATGGTAATTTGTAAAAAAGTTTTTGTTAGAGTGTTCAGAGTCAATTACACCTATAATTTCATTGTTAGCAATTATGGGAACTGAAATTTCAGATAAACGTAATTTATCGTCCACTAAATATCTTTTATCTTTAGATGTATCATTAATAATTTCAGATTTACCTGTTTTTGCAACAGATCCAGCAATACCTTCTCCAATACTAATCTCAATTTGATTTTGTAAGATTTTTCTCTTTTGAATTTTTCCACAATGAGCAGCAATTAGTTTTAGTTTCCCTGTTTTATAATCTAATAAGTAGATAACAAGATCTTCAAGGTTTAACAGTTCTGAGGTTCTTTCTGATATTTCCCAAGCAATTTCAAATATATCAGTCTTACCTATGATTGAAGACATTAAACTATTTAGAGCTTTGAGCAGGGATTGATTTTGAAATTCTTCAGTGATGTCTTCAACTACAGCTACTTGATAATCATTGTGTTCTTTGCCAGTTTTTACAATAGATACATTTGTTTTAGCCAAAATAATAGCTCCATGCTTAGTTCTATAACGTTTATTAATAGAAAAATGGTTTATTTCACCATTATCAAGTTTTTTCATAAATCGCATTGATCTTTCCTTATCTTCCTTTAAAGAAATATCAGCTACTGTTAAGCGAAGTAGTTCTTCTTCAGAGTAATTTAATAACTTTTGAAAAGCTCTGTTACTTTTTATAATTTCCCCCCTCTTTGTTAATACAATTCCTAATGAAGAATGGTCTATAATTGCATTTAACTGATTTTTTTGCTCAATAAAAATTTGTTGTTGAATCTTTTGTTGGGTAATATCTCTAATAATCCCTTGAGCCAGAGTAGGATTACCGTTGGCATCGTAAACGATATTACAATTAATATCAACCCATTTTATTTCTTTTTGTTTATTGTAAATTCTCGCTTGAAAATTTCTAAAAAAACCGATTTTTAGAAATTTTTGAAATGCCTTCATAGCATATTCTACATCATCTGGATAAAGAGTGTCTACTACATTAAAAGATTCTTTTTCATTATTAATGCCAAAAAAGTTAATAGAAGCATCATTCATTTTTAAAACATTACCATATAAATCCATAAGAATATAGGGGTCTATAATGGTTTTAAACAAGTTGTTTAATTCAATTTGTTTTTCATTAATAACTTTAGAAAGGGTTTGGTTCGTTTCTTCTAGTTCTTGATTCTTATCATGCAAATCTAATGACTTTTGCTTCATTATTGCTTCAGCTTCTTCACGTGCTTTTCGTTCAAGAGCAAGAGATTCTTCTAAATGTTGTATTCTCGTTTCATCCATTTTTTTTGTACATAAAATGGTACTATAAAGCTATTGTTTATTAATGTACACATCGGGGGGTTAACTTAGGTACTAAATTTAATAAATTATTGTATAATTTATTAAATTTAGTATAGTTATTTTCAAGATTTTTAAATGATTAGGTGAAAAAAGGGGGCTGATAAACAAAAAAAGCAAGGTTTAGTACACCTTGCTTTTTAGTAAAAAAATAGTTGTAAATTTTATAGTTTTATTGAAAATTCATACTTAATTGGATCCGTTTTCTTTTAATATCTACTTCTATAACTTTAACTTGAACATGTTGTTGTAAGTGAACATATTCATTTATATCTTGAACAAATGTATTGGATAGGTTTGATACATGGACTAGACCACTTTCTTTAATTCCTATATCTACAAAACAACCAAAATTTGTAATGTTATTTACAATACCTGGTAAAATTTGTCCTGTTTTAAGGTCATCAATAGTTTTTATATATTCATTAAAACTAAAAGCTTTTGCTTTTTGTCTTGGATCTAAACCTGGTTTTTCTAACTCTTTAATAATATCTTGTAGTGTTGGTAACCCAAAAGAATCAGTAACATATTGTTGTAATTTGATTTGCTTTAAAACTGCAGTGTTTCCTAGTAATTCAGTTGTTTTATTACCTGAATCTTTAGCTATTTTTTTAACTAACGAATATCGTTCAGGATGAACAGCTGAATCATCTAAAACATTGTCTCCGTTTTTAATACGTAAAAACCCCGCAGATTGTTCAAATGCCTTTCCGCCTAAACGAGGTACTTTTTTTATAGAAACTCTGTTAGTAAATGCACCATTTTCATTTCTATAGGTCACAATATTCTCTGCTAGTTTCGGACCAATACCTGAAACATAACTTAACAATGGAGCACTTGCAGTATTTATATTAACCCCAACTTTATTAACACAATGTTGAACAATAGTATCTAATGATTTATTAAGTTTAGATTTATCTACATCATGTTGATATTGACCTACACCAATTGATTTTGCGTCAATCTTTACTAGTTCAGCTAATGGGTCTGCTAACCTACGGCCAATAGAAATCGCTCCCCTAACAGTAACATCATAATTAGGAAATTCGTCACGAGCAATCTTTGAGGCAGAATAGATAGAGGCACCGGCTTCACTAACTACAAATACTTCTATATTATTTTTAAAATGAATACGTTTTATTAATTGTTCGGTTTCTCTTGAAGCTGTTCCATTTCCTATTGCTATAGCTTCTATTTTATAAGCATCTGTTAGCGTACTAATTTTTTTAATTGCTTCAGTAGCTTTGTTCTGGGGAGCATGAGGGAAAATAGTTTCATTGTGTAACAAGTCTCCCTGTTTATTTAAACAAACAACCTTACACCCTGTTCTAAAACCTGGATCAATAGCCAAAATTCGTTTTTCTCCTAATGGAGCACTCAATAAAAGTTGCTGTAAGTTTTTGGCAAAGACTTTTATTGCGTTTTCATCTGCTTTTTCCTTAGCTAAACTCATTGCTTCATTGGTTAAAGCAGGAAGTAATAAACGTTTGTATGAATCAGCTATTGCTAACTCTATTTGTTGAGCACATTCATTATGAGAACGAATTATTCGATCTTCTATTTTTTGAAGAGCTCTTTCATTATCGATTTCAATTTTTATTCGAATAAAACCTTCTTTTTCTGCACGTAATATTGCCAGTAAGCGATGAGAAGGTATCCGATTTAGGCTTTCTTCCCAAGAAAAATAATCTTTAAATTTTTGGGCAGCTTCTTCCTCCTTTTTAGATTTAATGATTTTAGTTGAAATAATAGCAAAGCGCTCTAATTGGTAACGAATATTATTTCTAATATCAGTTCGTTCGTTTATCCATTCGGCAATAATATGACGAGCACCTTCTAATGCATTTTCAAAGGTTTCAACTTCACTTGAAGTATATTTTGAAGCGGTAAACTCTAAATCGTTTACTCGTTGACTCATTATCATTTTAGCTAATGGTTCTAGTCCGTTTTTACGAGCAGTCTCAGCTTTTGTTTTACGCTTTTTTTTATGCGGTAGATAAATATCTTCAAGAGTAGTAAGGTTTTCGGAATTTTCAATTTTTAGTTTTAACTCATTTGTTAAAACCTCTTGTTCTTCCAAAGCTTTTAATATGGCAGCTTTTCTTTTCTCTAAAGCTTCATACTGTTCTTTTAATTGAACAATTTGACCTATTTCAACTTCATCTAAATTTCCTGTTTTTTCTTTTCTATATCTTGCTATAAATGGAATAGTGCAATCTTCATTTAATAATTCGATGGTGTTTTGAATTGATTTTTCTGAAATTTCTGAACGAGAGGTAATATATTTTATCAAGAGTTTAATTTTTAATGAAGTAAACAAAAATAATGAAATAAAAAATAGGTAGATATTATCTTAATAAATAATCTAATTATTAGTTTTGAAAATAAAATTAAAGTGAATGAATAAAGAGTATCCCATAAATAAAAATAATCTAAACCATTTATGGTTAGCGCTAATTTTAAGTGTTTGGGTTTTTGTTTTTTTGTTTTTTGCTGAGCCTTTTGATATTCATAATTTTATAATTACTGAAAAAATAGCATTTCTTCCTATTTATGGGATAATTCAAGGTGTTTGTTATTACTTACCAATTTGGTATCAACATAAATTTAATGATAGTATTTGGTATGTTAAAAATGAATTGATGTTTATCTTATTGATGATCGGTTTTGGCTTTGTAGTTAACTTTTTATTTTACAAAAATATTATAGTATATAATGAGCCAGATACTTACGAGTATTATCATTATTTTAAACGAATATATGCTCCTGCTTTAGCAATTATTCTGCCTTTTATAATCATAGGAAGATATGTAATGGGGAAATTCTCAGAGAGGGAAGTTCAATCAGAGAAGAAGATAATTATCAAAGGAAAGGGAAAATATGACCTTATAACTTTATATAGAAGTGACTTAGTTTTTATTCATTCATCTGATAATTATGTTGATGTTTTTTTTATTGAAAAAAAAAAATTAAAGAAAAAAACACTTAGAGAAACAATATCAGGGTTAGAAAAATCATTTACATTTTTAATGAAAACTCATCGTTCTTTTTTAATAAATCCTTATCATTTTAAGCAGTTTAAAATAGCAAACAAAAAACTTTATATTGATGTTGGTTATGAAAAAATAATACCGGTATCTAGAAATTTACAAACTTCAATAAAATCTAAATTACCAATTACCACAAATACCTAGCATTTCGCCACACATCTAGTAAAATCAGTAGTTTTTAGGTTTTTAAAATTAATTTTGAAGTCATAAATTAATTTTAAAATTAACTATAATGATAAAAAAAACGCTACTGCTTTTAATGTTTTTGACTCTACAATCTTGTCATATTGGAAGAATGATTCGATATTATACAGCAGATATTGATGATCACAAAATATTTCCCTATACAGAGGTGAATAAAGGAGAACAAGTATTTTATTTTAAAGATAGCACAAGCTCAAAACTGTCAAAAAAAATAAAAGATCTACTAGTTTTAGAAAATAAAAAAGAATATTTTATTGATGAATTTTTAGATAAAGAAACAGAAGCTACAGCCTTTTTAGTTATAAAAGATGATGCCATACTTTTTGAAAAGTATTACGAAGGGTATAAAAGAGATTCAATATCAAACATATTTTCGGTGTCTAAATCTGTTACATCTTTATTGGTAGGAATTGCTGTAGATGATGGATTAATTGCGAATGTAAACGATTCAATTACCAAATATATTCCAGAGCTTTCAGAAGCTAATAAAAGATTTAACAAGTTAACTATAGAGCATTTATTAAATATGCGCTCAGGGTTAAAATTTAATGAAACTTATAGTAACCCTTTTGATGAGGTTAGTAAGTTGTATTATGGAAAAAATCAAATGAAACAAATTTCAAGTATGGAATTTATTCATGAGCCTGGTACCTATCATGATTATCAAAGTGTTTGTACTACGTTATTGGGTATAGCTATTGAACGTGTATCAAAGAAACAATTAGGTAAATATTTAGAGGAAAAATTATGGAAACCATTGCAGATGGAAAATAATGCTACATGGAGTTTAGATGATAAAATTCGTAAAAACACCAAAGCATTTTGTTGCTTAAATACAACTGCGATTGATTTAGCTAAATTAGCTAGATTGGTATTGAAAAAAGGACGATTTAATGGGGAACAAATTATTTCAGAAAAATGGATAAATAAATTAACTACTCCGAATAAAATGAATGATTGTTATCAGTATCAGTGGTATAGTAATGAATGTTCAGATGATTATTATGCCCTTGGTATTTTGGGGCAAATTATATACATCGTGCCTAGTCAAGATTTAATTATTATTCGCTTAGGTAAATCATCTGGTAAAATGTTTTTATCAAAAATAAAAGAAGCTGTGAGTATATAAAAAAATCACCCCTCGCTTTATGTTGAAGGGGTGAAAATATAAAAGTTGGTACTATTAGTTGCTTTTAATGATACTATTGATTTTGACCTATATTTAGAGTTTTAGCACCTACTATATATGTGCCTTTTTGTGTCATTCCTTATATAAATAAAGTGATACTGGTATTTGCAGGGTTATGTATTTTAAAAGTTAAGTTACCGTTTTGGTCTATTTTAGATTTTGGAATCCAATCTATCACTCCATATTCTTTATAAAAAGTGTCATGGTAAGTTTTATATTTAGGAACATAGAATTTTTTACTACTAGAAAAAGTTAAAGGAAATTCAAATTTTCTAGTATTTTCAATAGGTTTACTCATTTTGTGTGTTTTTAAAGTATAGATTTTTAAAACTCCACCTGCGCCTCTCATACCTTCTCCTAATCCATGGCGATTAGCTATTATATAATCAATATGACTCATGTTAAAATGATATAAAAAATCATTACTAGATTGAATCATACCGTCTAGCATTACAATAGGAGGAGCACTTCCATTAAAAGAGTGGCCAGATCTTGTACTTATAATAAATTCACCAAGATATTCATTAGCTGAAAATCCAGGGATATATGCATTTATGTAATGTGCTAATGTTAATCCTGAATCTCTAAAAAAATCATTAACAATATAAACATCTCCCCAGCTATTTCTTTTAATTTTATCAATTCTTTTTTGTTTAATATTTCCTTTAATTGTAACCTCTTCAAGTTGTTGTTGTTCGTTTAATTCAAAATTTGTGAAAGGCTCTACTTTTGTTTCTGCAGAATACACCGAAAATTTTGGAGACAGTGTAGAGGTAAAATAATTATTGAACTTTGGCACCTTGTTTGGATAAAATTGCAGGTATAAATTAGGTTTAATAAGTTTTCCTTTCTTATTTAAAACGCTTACACCCAAAGTTTCTTCATCTTGAGGGTATAAACCAGTTTCTGTAAAACTTTTTTTACTTTTTGATAAGTTTATGATACTGGCATTATTGTCTACAAGTGGTGAAAGGAAAAACGTAGAATTGTTTAAGTTATTTTTATTTACTTTTACAACGATACCATTTTCAAAAGGAAAACTTTTAATGGGCTTGCTATTAAAAATAGTACTCCAGTCATAACTACTCCAACCTTGGGTAATTAATAAATTGTCTAAGTCATATTTCTTTTTTCGGTTAATATTGGTAAAATAGTAACCTGCATTTTCTATGTACCCTTTTACATAAGGTTGCAAGTGCGTGTATGAAATTATATTATGATTTTTTTGATAAGAATTTGTTCCTTTTGGTAGTATTGAAACACTTAAATGAATATTATTCTTAGTTTCATTTAATGATTTAGTAAAAGGAATACTGACTTTTAAAGAATCACCAGCTTTTGAAAAACTAGACTCGCCTAAAGTTTCGATGTTAATACCGTTATAATTAAAAAAAATACGTTCTAGTATAGGATTGTTATCTGTATCAAAAAGAGTAAAAATGTTTACCCCAGGAAGTAAATTTTTGTAGTCAACAACTTTAACAAATCTTGTTTTTTTAAATTTAATAGTTCCTTCTTTTATAATATTTCCATTATGTATTATTAATTTAAAAGGTTTGTTTTTAATATTCTTCAAAGTTTTTCTATTCGTATTTAATTCTATTGCAACTTTTGAATTTGATTGATTAAGACGAACTGTAATTCCCTTGTTTTTAATACCTGTTATAGCGTATTTATATTCTTTATTTAAATGATTGATTTTAACAGTATAGCTGTTGTTAGTTTTCGGAACAAATAAAAATTTACCTATACCTAAAAAATTTGTTTTAAAGGTTGTTATTAATTGATTGCTTGAATCGTAAAGCCCACCTTCAATATCTGCAACACCATACCCATATTCATTTTTTATAGTTACACCTACATTTGTTTTTACATTATTAACAAAATGGCCACCTTCTGGTAATAGTTGAACATCTAGTACATTAGAAATTTTTTTTCTTTTTTCAAAAGTGTTTTTTTTAGGGTCTATAACATTAAATGACTCAATATACGCATTGGGTTCGTCAAAATTTTTCATCCAATTTGTATAGGCTTTAAAAGTATATTGTCCAGTTGTGAAAAGGCTATCTATTTTAAAAGTGTTGTGAGCAACTCCCTTGTTAATTTTTAGTAGTTGACTTTTGATAATTTTATTATTCTTATCAGTAATTACGCAGTATAAGTTTTTAGTTGATAGAGATGCTTTTTTTAGTGTTTTATCTACTATGTAACTACTAAACCCTAGCATTTCTCCTTTTATGTATGTCGATTTATTAAGATGACAATAGGCAGTTTCTCGGTAGTTAGAGGTATACTTTTGAAAGTTCTTAATTATAGAACTAGGGTTTTTTTGCTGTGCAGAAGAGAAAGAAGTTATAAAAACGCAATTAAAGCAAAGAATTAATTTTAATACAATATTTAATGTTTTTTTTGATGGTAAGTGGTTAGTTTTCATGTGTTTTATGTGTTAGCAATTAGTTCTTAAACTTTATCAAAAATTGTACCTAAAGTAGTTTTTTGTTATTTTTTTGTTAAAATAATAAGGTTTAATTAGGAATTATGTATAAATAAAAAACGCTCAATGAATATTTATCATTGAGCGTTGAAAGAAAAAATGATGCTTTTTCTTGTTGGTGAAATTATTTTAAAAGAGAATACTTACATTAAGCAATTAATTCACCATTATTTGCTTTTTCAGAAGGTTGAACAAAAGCCAGTTTTCCATCGGGAGTATCAGTCATTAAAATCATTCCTTGGCTAACAACGCCACGTAATTTTCGAGGAGCTAGGTTACATAAAACTGAAACTTGTTGCCCGATAACATCTTCTGGTTTAAAGCTTTCAGCAATTCCAGAAACAATAGTACGTGTATCAATTCCTACATTAACAGTAAGTTTTAGTAGTTTTTTTGTTTTTGCAACCTTTTCAGCTTCAACAATAGTTCCTACACGGATGTCCATTTTAGTAAAGTCATCAAATTCTATAGTGTCTTTTTGAGGCTCAATTACTTTGTTGGCTGCTTCATTAGCTTTTTTAGTAGCTTCTAACTTGTCTAATTGAGTTTGAATGGTTTTGTCTTCTATTTTTGAAAATAACAATTCAGCTTTGTTAATTTGATGTTCAGAATTTAATAATATATCTTTTTCAGCAACACTTTCCCAAGTAAGTGAGTTATCTAAATTTAATATTGATTTTAGTTTTGTAGAAGTAAAAGGTAAAAAAGGTTCAGATAAAATAGCTAAACCAGAAGCTATTTGTAAAGCTACGTACATAATAGTTTTTACACGTTCTTCATCCTGTTTAATTACTTTCCAAGGTTCTTCATCAGCTAAATATTTATTTCCTAAACGTGCTAAATTCATTAGCTCTTGAGAAGCTTCTCTAAAACGGTAGCGTTCTATTGATTTTGCAATGATATTAGGGAACTCTTTTAATTGAGCTAAAGTATCTTCATCAATTTCGCTAAAATCATTAGGAGTTGGAATAATGCCATCATAATATTTGTTTGTTAAAACAACTACACGGTTAATGAAGTTCCCAAAAATAGCAACTAGTTCATTGTTGTTTTTTGCTTGGAAATCTTTCCAAGTAAAATCATTATCCTTACTTTCAGGCGCATTAGCTGTTAAAGTATAGCGTAATACATCTTGTTGATTAGGAAATTCTTCTAAATACTCATGAAGCCAAACCGCCCAGTTTTTAGAAGTAGATAGTTTATTTCCTTCTAGGTTTAAAAACTCGTTGGCAGGAACATTTTCAGGTAAAATATAATTTCCGTGCGCTTTTAACATTGCAGGGAAAATAATACAGTGAAACACAATGTTATCTTTACCTATAAAGTGAACTAATTTAGTATCGTCTTTTTTCCAGTAATCTTCCCAGTTTTTACCTTCACGTGCAGCCCATTCTTTAGTAGCAGAAATATAACCAATAGGAGCATCAAACCATACGTATAAAACTTTACCATCTGCACCTTCTACTGGAACAGGAATTCCCCAGTCTAAATCACGTGTTACTGCTCTCGGGCGTAAACCATCATCAATCCATGATTTAACTTGACCTAATACATTAGGTTTCCAATCATTTTTATGACCTTCTAAAATCCATTCTTTTAAAAAGTCTTCATGTTTATCTAAAGGTAAAAACCAATGCTTTGTTTCTTTTAACGTAGGAACATTTCCTGTTATAGCTGATTTAGGATTAATTAAATCAGTAGCATTATGGCTAGTACCACATTTTTCACATTGATCTCCATAGCTCTCTTCATTGCCACATTTAGGGCAGGTACCAACAACAAATCTATCCGCTAAATATTGGTTGGCTTCTTCATCATATAGTTGTTCGGTTATTTCTTCGATAAACTCACCATCATTATACATTTTTGTAAAAAAATCGGACGCTGTTTTATGGTGTATTTCTGAAGATGTTCTCGAGTAGTTGTCAAAAGTAATACCAAAATCTTTAAAAGATTTTTTGATAATTGAATGATACTTGTCAATAATATCTTGTGGAGAAACACCTTCTTTTTTAGCTCGCATAGGTATAGCAACACCATGCTCATCAGAACCACAAATGTAGGCTACATCTCTACCTTTTGCTCTTAAAAAGCGAGCATAAATATCTCCAGGAACATATACGCCTGCTAAATGACCAATATGAATTGGTCCGTTTGTGTAGGGTAATGCCGCAGTTATTGTATATCTTTTTGGTGTATTCATGAATTTTATGCTAAAAATTAAAGCGCAAAAGTACAAAAAAGCAATTTTTAAAACTGATAGAAATTAGATACATTTACGTAATATATTTTATCTGTACCGTTAGTATGAACAACATTCTTGTTAGAAAAGTAGAAGAAACAGAAATTGATTGGGTTAATTCTAAATATAAAGAGGTTAATTTTAAATTATCTGATTATAATAATGAGTATATAGTTGTAGTGGAAATTAATGGTAAAAAAGCTGGTTTAGGAAGATTATTGTCTATAGATGAAAATAATTTAGAACTTGGCGGAATATACGTGTTTGATAAGTATAGAGGTATAGGAGTGGCAGATAAAATAGTGAGTTTTTTATGTGGGGCTAACATTGATAAGAAATCTGTTATTTGGTGTTTGCCTTTTGAGAAACTAAAAGACTTTTATAAAAAGTTTGGATTTACGATAAATAATAGTTTACCTCCCAAAGAAATTTTAAGAAAATTAGAATGGTGTAATTCACCTGAAAATTATAGTGAAAAGGTTCTTTTACTATCTAAAATAATATAAAATGAGAAAGAAATATTATACAGTTGTGTTGTTTTTTATTTTTTCAATAGTTAATGCTCAAAATATTCCAATGAAATTAATTACACCATCTTACTTAAAAATAGGAGATACTATTGCAATTGTAGCTCCAGCTGGAATTTTAAAAAACAGAAAGCATGTTATTGATAAAGCAAAAGAATTAGCTGAAAGCTGGGGACTAAAGGTGGTATATGGTGCAAATATGTTTAATCAAAATAATCATTTTGCAGGTACAGATGGTGAACGTTGTCAAGATTTTCAAAATGCGCTTGATAATCCCAACATAAAAGCTATTTGGTGTGCACGTGGAGGATATGGTTCAGTGAGAATTCTTGATAAATTAGATTTCTCAAAGTTTAAAAAGAATCCTAAATGGGTAATAGGATATTCTGATATTACTGCATTTCATAACCATATTCATAATTTAGGAATAGAAACATTACACGCTATGATGGGAACTAGTATGCAAGATACCCCTGAAAAAATTACAGAAACTATAGCTACATTTAAGAAAACTTTATTTGGAGATAAACTGCGCTATGATATCTCTCCATCAAAGAAAAATCGACTAGGTAATGTTGAGGGTGAATTAGTAGGTGGTAATATTGCTATTCTAGCCTCAATGTTGGGGTCAGATAGTCAAATTTCTACAGAAGGAAAAATACTGTTTATTGAAGAAATAGGAGAATATAAATATTCAATTGATCGAATGTTACAAAGTTTAAAAAGAGCTAATTATTTTACGAAGGTAAAAGGAGTAATAGTTGGTGGAATGACGAAAGTAAAGAAGAATAGCACTCCTTGGGGTAGTTCAATTGAACAGTTAATATTAGAGGTACTGCCTAAAGATATTCCTGTTCTATTTAATTTTCCAGCAGGTCATGAATCCGATAATAGAGCTTTAATTTTGGGAAGGAAAGTTCAGTTGTCTATTAAAGCTAAAAGAGCGTCAGTTATTTTTAATTAATGGCATCACATAACGAATTAGGGAAAAAAGGAGAAGAGCTAGCAGTGACTTTTTTGAAAGATAAAGGGTATACTATACTCGAAAAGAATTACCGTTATCAAAAAGCGGAGGTTGATATAATTGCAAAAAAAAACAATACATTGTCTGTTATTGAGGTGAAAACTCGTTCAACAGATTACTTTGGAAACCCACAAGATTTTGTAAATCCTAAAAAAATTAAATTACTAGTGGCAGCAATTGATAATTATGTGGTTGAAAAGGATATTGATATAGAGGTGCAGTTTGATATTATTGCTATTTTGAATAAAAATAATAAGGTAGTTATTCAACATATAGAAGATGCCTTTCTACATTTTTAAAAAAACAAAAGCCAATATTATAATATTGGCTTTTGTTTTTTAATGAATAGTACCACTATAAATTGTTAAAGTATTTATGAACATCCTCAACTGTATTAGGAATTGCAATAATTTTTTTATTGCTATCTAATACAAAATAAGTAGGTGTCGCATCTATTTTATATGCTCTTACTGTTTCATTGTCAAACTTGTTTTCAGGATGGGTTCCATAAACATTATGCCATCCATCTAATTGTTTTTTAAACTCATTAAATTTCGTGTCATTACTTTCAATTCCAAAACCAATTACAGACGTGTTAGTAAACTGTTTCATGAAATTATGAACATCAGGAATTTCTTTAACACAGTGAGGGCAAGCAGTACTCCAGAAAATTAATAAATAATATTTACCATCATTTAAAGTAGATAATTTATATTCTGTTTCATTTTCCTTCCATGAAAAATCAGGAGCAATTCTTCCAACAGAAACGCTTAACTGCCCTAGTTTTTTGTCTTTGAAACTTTGATCTCTATTGTCTAGTTTGTCATAGAATTCAGTAAATAACCAGTCTACAATTTCTGAATTTCTCTTATCTGTAAAAGAGGTTATTAAAAACTCAATAGCTTCTTTTTTAAAACTTTTATTTGATAGCACGTCATCTAAAACTTTCGTAATAGATTCTTTATATAAGCTTTGTTGAGTAACTTGATCTTCTGAGTAGTTTAAATAAAATACAAAATCGTTAATTCTATCAATTAAAAAAGAAGATTGGTAAAGAGGCATACTTTCAAAATCAACATATTTGAAAAAGTTGTCAACTTTTGAAGCTACATACTTCTGCATATTATCAATAGGGCTTGATGAGTTATATTGAGCAGAGGCCTTTATAAAATGATATGAAAGCATTCCTTCAGATTTATTTTCGTTAGCTTCTTGCAAATCTTCTAGTTCTTCTACAGCTTTTTTGTACGCTTTTTTTACATCTCTTACAGGATTTTGTATATAGTTAACTTGGTAAGAATTGATTTTCTTTTGAGCATTGGCAGATTGTTCAAGATATTTACTAAACACTTTATTTTCTCTTGAGCTAGTAAAAGCAATAGTTTGCTCTGGGTATTTTGGGTTAAAATAAAACTCAATGTTTTCTTTATTGAATAAAAAATCAACAAAACCAGAGCCGCTATTTCTATACGTAGCACGGTATACACCAGTTTGAGCAGTTTCTGGTAATTCAAAAGAAAACCTACCTATTATTTGTTTGTCGGCACCTACTTTAATTGTGTCAAACTTAATTGTAGTATGTGATATAAATTTAGGTTTTATTCCTTGTAATCTATGTAGCATAACCCAATCGCTTTTTTCTGGCGGAGTCATTGTACCTTTAATAGAGTATTGTGCATTAACTATTGAAGTAGTCATTAGTACTATTAGTAGGCTTAGTAATTTTTTCATCATAATGTTTTGATAAAGTTATTATTAAGGGTTTAAAACGAGTTGTTTGTTATTGGTTTTCAAGAAGTATACCAAACTTTTTAATATCTTCTTAATTGCAAATAAACAAGACTATTACTCAGTAAATATATAACAGTTTATTTGAAAAACAAGAGAATTGTTATTTTAACAATAAAACAACTTGGAAAAGAAGATGAAAACTGATTAGTTAATAAAACCTAAACCAATAAAATAATTAACGATTGCTTCTTTTATAAGTACTGATTGTTCTCCAGGCTTTAAATTAGGTAATTCAGTTAGTGTTTTATAATGTGGCCAACCATCATTGTCAAAATAATCAAACTCATAATAACCATAAGGTTCTAGCAGTTTACAAATAGCAATATGCATAAGGTTTATTTTTTCGTCTTTTTTAAATGTTTGATGTCCTTTACCCAATTCTTGTACGCCTATTAAGTAAATAATACTATCAACATCTAGCTGATCACCATCAGCAAATTGTTGAGATAATTTATTGGTCAATAAATTCCAGTTTTCTTTTAAATCTATTTTTTTATTCATCTTTTTAAAAAAAGCAAAGATACAAACGAGTTGTTTATATTTGTTGCAAACTTTTTATAAACCTACAAAAAGTAAAATTGTTTTAAGGAACGATTAATTTTAAAATTAGATTCATGAATACATTTGATATTATTATTACCGCATTGTTGTTGTTTGGTTTTGTAAGAGGTTTAATGAAAGGGCTTTTTGTAGAGGTTGCTTCTTTAGTGGCACTGATAGCTGGTGTTTATGGAGCTATACATTTCTCATATTTTGTTGGAGATTGGCTTGAAGGAAGTGTTGATTGGGATCAGAAATATATTTCATTAGTTGCGTTTGCAGTAACTTTTGTAGCGATAATTGTTGTAGTAGCTTTAATGGGGAGGATTTTAACTAAAATCGCTGATTTTGCAGCCTTAGGAGTTTTAAATAAAATTTTAGGAGGTGTTTTTGGTGCTCTTAAAATAGGACTGATATTAAGTGTTCTATTTATTTTTTTTGGTAAAATGAACGATACAATACCTTTTGTAAGTCAAGAAAATTTAGAGGAGTCTATATTATACACCCCAGTTAAAAAAATAGCTCCAACTATTTTTCCATCAATTATAAAAGATGATGGTATGGTTGAACAAAAAAAGAAGAAACAGTCTAAACAATTTCTTCTTTTTTATGAATTACATTGGTATAACAATAGCACCTGAAAATTTTTCTCTAAACTTATTTAATGCTCTGTCGGCATCTAATCTAGTTTTGTAATGGCCAACTTGAATTTTCCATTCAGGAGCTTTGTATCCCAAATGAGTGGTAACCCCAGGATATTCAAGTTGAAATCTGTATTTAATTCTTTTAGCATTTTTTTCAAGGCCATTATACAATTGAATTCTATACCCTGTTTTGTTTGATTTGTTATATGCTCTCTTTTTTTCGATTAATTTTTTTATAGCTTCTTGGTTTTTATAATCAGATTGTGCGTTTGTAGTAAATACAGCACTCATTAATAAAAATAATAAAAGTATAAATGATTGTTTATTTTTCATGAGATATTAAACTTTTTACAAAAGTAACGACTTGTTAAATAATAGATTGTTTTAAAACTTTATTTAGAATTAGTATAAATTATGAATTAGGAAACTCTTAACATTTCACAATTTAGAGATTAGTAGTACTTTTGTGCAACTTTCTATACCCTGTTTTTATAATTAGGATATAGAAAAAATTGTACCAAAATAGATACAAAACTTATATTTTATAGTATGAAAAGTGTGAAACATCACAGTAAATTGACTCAAACGCTCTTACAGAGTTTAGCTTTCTTTTTAATCTTTTTAGTAAGTTTTTCGACCTATTCACAAGATGTTGATGAGGCTCGTCAAAAGGAAGGGAAAAAATTATTCAAATCTCTTTGTGCTTCTTGTCATAAGTTAGACAAAAAGCTTGTTGGTCCAGCTTTAGGTAAAGTTGAAGATAGGAGGGAGAATGACTGGTTAAAAGCATGGATTAAAGATAATGCAGCTTTAAGAGCTTCTGGTGATAAAGAGGCGATTGCTGTTTTTGAAGAGTATAATGGCTCTAACATGACCGCTTTTCCTCAGTTGACAGATAAGAATATCGATGATATTCTGTATTATACAACTGTGGGTGAGATTAAAAAGACACCTCCTCCTGGAGAGGTACCGCCGACCGATGGTGGGAGTGGTGGAGATGCTCCAAAATGGTTGATATATATATTAGCTGCGGCGATAATTGTTGCGTTCTTGATTATAGCAAGTTTATTGAAAACAATAAGCGAGTTAAAAGGAGCTCCAAAGACTCCTGGTTTAGTTGGTCAAGCTGCTGAGTTGTGGCAGGGTATTAAGAAAAATACTTTTTTACATGTGCTGTTCGCTATTTTTGGTGCGTTAATGGCTGCTTATTTCTTGTTTGGAACTTTGTTTAAGGTTGGTGTAGATACAGGATATCAACCAGTTCAACCTATTGCTTTTTCGCACAAGGTGCATGCGGGTGATAATAAGATTGACTGTCAATACTGTCACTCTTCTGCAAAGCATAGTAAGCATTCAGGGATTCCTTCAGTGAATGTTTGTATGAACTGTCATAAAAATATTTCAGAAGTTGCAGATGGTTTACAAGTAGAACACAATGATGAGATATTAGGTAAGGCAGAACTAGATAAAGAAATAGCTAAGATTTATGATGCTGCTGGATGGGATGCTGAAAAGTTAGAGTACACAGGTAAAACAAAGCCAGTAAAATGGATTAGAATACATAATTTGCCAGATTTTGCATATTTCAATCACTCACAACACGTAACTGTTGGAGGTGTTAAATGTCAAAAATGTCATGGTTCTGTTGAGGAGATGGATGAGGTTTATCAATATTCTCCATTAACTATGGGTTGGTGTATAGATTGTCATAAAGAGACAAAAGTAGACTTGAAAGGCAACGAATATTATGCTAAAATTCATAAAGAGTTGGCTAAGAAGTATGGAGTTGAGCAGGTAACTATTGCTCAGTTAGGTGGAAAAGAGTGTGGTAAGTGCCACTATTAATCAATTAGAAAGTAGAAAAACACGTATATAAATGGCTTCAAACAAAAAATACTGGCAAAGTGTTGAAGAACTTAAAAATAGTTCTGCTGTTGAAACGCTACGTAATAATGAGTTTGTACAAGATATTCCTACAGATGAGTTTTTAGGTGATAAAGAAACATTAGAATCTTCCTCAACTTCACGTAGAGATTTCTTGAAATATGTTGGGTTTACAACTGCTGCCGCATCTTTAGCAGCATGTGAAGGTCCAGTGAGAAAATCAATTCCTTATGTAGTACAACCTGATGATATTGTAGTAGGTGTAGCAGATTGGTATGCAACAACAATGGCTGATGGATTTGATTTTGCGAACGTACTAGTGAAAACACGGGAAGGTCGTCCAATTTTAGTAATGCCTAATAAAGAATCAGGAGCTGATGTTAATGCAAGAACAGTAGCTTCTATTTTATCTTTATATGATAACCAATTGCGTTTACAAGAACCTCAAAAAGGTGATGCAAATATCAATTGGGAGGATGCTGATAAAGAAATTGTAAATACATTAGCTCAATTAAAAGACGCTAACGAACCTGTAGTGTTATTAACTGGAACATTGGCGAGTCCTTCTACTGAAAAAGTAATTGCTGATTTTATAGCTGCTTATCCAAACGTAAAGCACGTGGTATACGATGCTATTTCAGAAAGTGGAGCGAATGATGCTTTTGAGGCTATGTATGGAAAACGTGCCTTACCAAACTACGATTTTAGTAAAGCAGAGGTTATAGCTTCAATAGGTGCTGACTTTTTAACCGATTGGCATGGTGGATACGAAAAGGAGTATTTAGAAGGAAGAAGAGTTGATTCTGGAAAAATGTCGTACCATGTACAATTAGAAAGTAACATGTCATTAACTGGAGCAAATGCTGATAGAAGGATTGTTTTAAAACCTTCAGATCAAGTACATGCTTTAATTAATTTATATAATATTATTACTGGTGAAAAATTGGCTTCAAAACCAACACCTGTAGATGCTCATGTAAACAAACTAGCTGAAGACCTTAAAAAAGCAGGTTCAAAAGGTGTTGTTGTTACAGGGTTAAATAATAAAAATGCCCAGTTAATTGCCTTAGCAATTAACAAAGCTTTGAATAGTGAAGTGATTGATGTAACAACACCTAATTATTCTAGACAGGGTAACGATGCTGAAGTATCGCAATTGATTTCAGATATGAAATCTGGTAAAATTTCAGGGTTAATTACGTACAATGTTAATCCTGTATACTCATTAGCAGGTAGTAGTGATTTTCAAGAAGGTTTAAAGAAATTAAAACTATCGGTTGCATTATCAACACAGAAAGATGATACAACTGCTGTTTCTAACTATATATTACCAGCTTCGCATTATTTAGAGTCTTGGGGAGATGTGATGGTTAAAGAAGGAGCATATAGTTTAATGCAGCCTACAATACAACCGTTATTCAATTCTCGTCAATTACAAGATGTATTGTTAAAGTGGACTGGTAGTTCTAAAAGCTTTTATGATACTTTAAAAGAATTTTGGACTTTAAATATATTAGAAGGTAAATCATGGAACCAGACATTACATGATGGTTTTCTTAATGTGAATCCTGTGCTTTCTAAAGTAGAAAACGTTTTTGAATCTACTGTAAATATTAATACTTCTGCTCAAGAACTATTAGCATCTACTAAATCTTCAAAATATGAGCTAAATTTATTTACTTCTATAGCTTTAGGTGATGGTAAACAAGCAAACAATCCTTGGTTACAAGAGTTACCTGATCCAATTACCCGTGCATCTTGGGATAACTATTTAACTGTTTCGATGGCCGATGCTAAAGAATTAGGTTTTGATAATCCAGTAAAAGATAATGGTGCTATTGATGGAAATTATGCCAATGTAACTGTTAATGGTGTAACAATTAAAAAGATTCCAGTAATGATTCAACCAGGTCAAGCAAAAGGCTCTTTCGGTCTTGCTTTAGGTTATGGTAGAAAACATGGAATGAAAAAGGAAATGCAAGTAGGAGTAAATGCATATCCTTTTTACAAAGATGGAAACAATGTTCAATACAATGTTTCTATAGAAAAAGCATCAGGGTGGCATAAATTTGCTTGTACTCAAGTTCAAAGTACGTTAGCAGGACGTCATGATAATTTAAGAGAAGCATCTTTAAAAGATGTTAATAATAAAAAACTAGACCCTAAGCATACATGGAATAAGCCTTTCATGGTTTCTTATGATCACCAAGAGGTTGAAGGAAGCAAGATTGACTTATGGGAAGAGCATGATAGAAGTTTAGGGCATCATTTTAAACTATCTATTGATTTAACTTCATGTACTGGATGTGGAGCATGTGTTGTTGCTTGTCATGCTGAGAATAATGTTCCTGTTGTTGGTAAAGATGAAGTACGTGTGGGTAGAGATATGCACTGGTTACGTATTGATCGCTACTATTCTTCAAGAGTACAAGGAGATATGACCTTAGATGAGTTTAAGGCTGCTTATATAGTTAAATTAACTGAAAAATATAAAGCCAGATTCCCTAAATTGTCAGATTCTGAGATTCAAGAAAAGGTTAATATAGAACTTAATAAAATTGCTGATCAGGTATCTTGAGAGAAAGTATACAGAGGATGTGTTAGAGCTTAGCAAAGGTGATTTGTTTGATGCTTTAGAAAATCCTGCTGAGAATCCACAGGTTACTTTCCAACCAATGATGTGTCAGCACTGTAATCATGCACCTTGTGAAACAGTATGTCCAGTAGCTGCTACATCTCATGGACGTCAAGGTCAAAACCAAATGGCTTATAATAGATGTGTTGGTACTAGGTATTGTGCTAATAACTGTCCATATAGAGTTCGTCGTTTTAATTGGTTTAACTACTCTAATAACGAGGAGTTTGATTTCAATATGAACAACGATTATGGAAAAATGGTGTTAAATCCAGATGTGGTAGTTCGTTCTCGTGGAGTTATGGAGAAATGTTCATTCTGTATTCAGTCAACTCAAGCTACTATTTTAAAAGCTAAAAAAGAAGGTAGACCAGTAAGGAAAGATGAATTTAATGATTCTTGTGCTTGTTCTGCAGCTTGTTCTTCTGGAGCTATGGTGTTTGGTGATGTAAATAATCCTGAAGATCCTGTAACTCCTTTAGTTGAAGATAGAAGAGCTTTCCATGTGTTAGATTATATTGGTACAAAACCTAATGTAGTATATCAAGTGAAAGTAAGAAATACAAACGAAGCTTAATAATAAAATAATAAGTATATAGATTTATGTCGTCTCATTACGAATCATCTTATAGAGAACCTTTAATACTTGGTAACAAAAGTTACCATGATATTACAGAGGATATTGCAAGACCTATTGAAGGTAAGGCAAACAAAAATTGGTATATAGCATTCTATATCGCTTTAACAGCAATGTTATGGGGATTTGGATGTATCTTTTACACTGTTGGAACAGGTATCGGTGTATGGGGATTAAGTAAAAACATTGGTTGGGCATGGGATATTACCAACTTTGTATGGTGGGTAGGTATCGGTCACGCTGGTACATTAATTTCTGCTGTACTGTTGTTATTCCGTCAAAAATGGAGAATGGCAATTAACCGTTCTGCGGAGGCTATGACAATATTTGCAGTATTCCAAGCAGGTTTATTCCCTATCATTCACATGGGACGTCCTTGGAATGGATATTGGGTATTACCAATCCCTAACCAGTTCGGATCATTATGGGTTAACTTTAACTCACCGCTATTGTGGGATGTATTTGCAATCTCTACGTATTTATCAGTATCATTAGTTTTCTGGTGGACAGGTTTACTTCCTGATTTCGCTACGATTCGTGATAGAGCAGTAAAGCCTTTCCAAAAGAAAATATACGCTTTACTTTCTTTCGGATGGTCTGGTAGAGCTAAAGATTGGCAACGTTTTGAAGAAGTATCATTAGTGTTAGCTGGTTTAGCAACACCATTAGTACTTTCGGTGCACACGATTGTATCGATGGACTTTGCTACTTCTGTAAATCCAGGATGGCACTCTACAATATTCCCACCTTATTTTGTTGCTGGAGCAATTTTCTCTGGTTTCGCAATGGTACAAACACTTTTAGGTGTTATGCGTAAGGTAACTAATATGGAAGAGTATATTACTCGTTTGCATGTTGAATACATGAATATAGTAATTATTTTAACAGGTGGTATCGTTGCTGTAGCATACGCAACTGAGTTTTTTATAGCTTGGTATACTGGTTCGCCTTATGAAAATTATACATACCTATCATTTGGAGCAGAAGCTGGAGCTTATGGATGGGCTTTTTGGTCATTAATGATATTTAATATTATCATACCTCAGGTATTATGGATTAAGAAATTTAGAAGAAGTTTTATCGTTTCTTTCTTAGTTTCTATTGCGATTAATATTGGAATGTGGTTTGAGCGTTTTGATATTATTGCAATTGTATTAAGTAAAGGTCAATTACCTTCTACTTGGTGGCGTTTTGAACCTACATTTGTAGATGTTGGTATATTTATTGGAACAATAGGATTTTTCTTTGTATTATTCTTATTATATGCAAGAACATTCCCTGTAATTCCTACTGCAGAGGTTAAGACGATTTTAAAATCTTCAGGAGAGAACTTTAAAAAATTAAGAGAAGAGAACAATGAGCACTAATAAAGTAATTCACGCATTATACAATGATGATGATATCTTAATGGATGCTGTTAAGAAAGTAAAAGCAGATCATCATCATATTGAAGAGATTTTTTGTCCATTTCCTGTTCACGGACTTGACAAAGCAATGGGGTTAGCTCCAACACGTTTAGCGATTACAGCTTTTTTATATGGAATTACTGGAACCGCTGTAGCAACTTGGTTAACGTGGTATACTATGATTGCTGATTGGCCACAAGATATTGGAGGTAAACCAAGTTTTTCTTGGGCAGCTAATATGCCTGCTTTTGTTCCTATTTTGTTTGAAATGACAGTCTTTTTTGCAGCTCACTTAATGGTTATTACATTTTACATGCGTAGTAGAATTTGGCCTTTTAAAGAAGCAGAAAACCCTGATCCAAGAACTACTGATGACCATTTTTTAATGGAAATACCAGTTCATGATAACGAAGAAGAATTGAAAACCTTGTTAGAAACAACAGGAGCAGTTGAAATTAACGTAGTTGAAAAGCATTAATTAAGGAAAGTATGAAAAGTTTAAAAATAATTTTAGCTTTAGTTATAGTTGCAAGCTTTGCTTCTTGTAATAATAAAAGAACTCCGCAAGTACAATACATGCCAGATATGTATGTGTCTGTTCCTTATGATGCTAATGGAGCAAATTCTGCTGGTGGAGTAGTTGTTAATAGAAAACCTGTACCTGGTACAGTTAGTAGAAATGGAATAATAGCTTATGATATACCTGATACCAATGAAGGATATGAAAAAGCTAAAGCTGAATTGAAAAACCCTTTAGAAGTCACTGAAAAGAACTTAGAAAAAGGTAAAGAATTGTACGTTATCTATTGTGCTTCTTGTCATGGTAAGAAAGGAGACGGAAATGGTGTATTATCACAAAGAGATAAGTTTAATGGTATTCCAAACTATAAGGATAGAGATTTAAACTCTGGTAATATTTATCACGTGATTATGTATGGTAAAAACTTAATGGGGTCTCATGCTTCACAGTTAAGATATGAAGAACGCTGGCAAGTTGTTCAGTATGTTGAGAAGTTAAGAAGTGAATTAAAATAAGTCTATAATAGTATAGTATAAAGATATGTATCAGTTTACAGGAAAATTAAAAATACTTGCAGTTGCCTTAATGGTAATTGGTCTTTTAGGAACTGCGTGGAGTTTTATGACTACGCCTAGTTCTCTTAAAGAAGCAAAAGAGATTATAGCAAAACAGGAAGCTCATCATGGAGGTCATAGTAAGGCTGACACTCATGGAGAAGTTACAACACATCATGAAGAAAAGGCTGAATCTACTGAAGCTCATGGTGACACTAATCACAAAGAAGAAGTAACTTCTAATAGCCACAATGACGCTAAGCATGCAGAGGAAGTTAAAGATACTACCCATGCTAGTGCTTCCACTAATAAAGAGGTAACTAAACAAACTCATAAAGCTGAGGAAACTACTCATCATAAAGTTGCATCAGAAGATTCACATGCAAGTTCACATAATGATGACCATCATGCAGAACATGTTTTTCATCAAATGCAAAATAGACCTTGGTCTGCTTTTTATGTAGCTATGTTATTTTTCTTAGGTGTAACCTTATTAGTTTTCGCATTTTATGTGTCTCAAAGAGTTGCAAATGCTGGTTGGTCCATTGTATTGTTTAGAGTAATGGAAGCTATCACGAATAATTTACATTATGTAAGTGGTTTTATGTTAGTGTTTATCATTTTAACTGTCATGCATAAAAGTCATTTATTTCCATGGATGGCAGAAGGAATCTTTGATCCTTTAAGTGACAATTATGATCCAATTATTGATGGTAAAAAATGGTTTATGAACCTACCTGGTTGGGCCATAAGAAGTGTTATATACCTTTTAGGTTGGAATATTTTCAGATTCATCATTAGAAAAAAATCTATTCAACAAGATAACGGAGATTTAAAACTACACAAAAACCTTTATAATATTGGTGTTGGGTTTATCGTGTTTTTCATGATTTCTGAATCAATGATGTCTTGGGATTGGATTATGGGGATAGATCCTCACTGGTTCTCAACATTATTTGGTTGGTATGTTTTAGCTACTTTCTTAGTGTCTGCATTAACTGTAATAGCTATTGTTACGATATACTTACGTTCAAAAGGAGCCTTACCATTTGTTAATGATAGTCATATTCATGATTTAGTTAAGTTTATGTTTGGTTTCTCAGTATTTTGGACTTACTTATGGTTTGCTCAATTTATGTTAATATGGTATGCTGATATGCCTGAAGAAACAACTTATTTTGCACAGCGTTTCAATGAATATAAACTTCCATTTTTATTAATGGTTGTATTAAACTTCATTTTCCCGGTGTTATTATTAATCAATAGTGATTTTAAGAGTATCCCTTGGTTAGTAATTATTGGAGGAGTTGTGATTTTAATAGGTCACTATATTGATTTGTTCGTAATGATTATGCCTGGAACGGTTGGAGGACAATGGGGATTCGGAATTGGAGAAATAAGTGGAATACTATTCTTTATCGGATTGTTTATATTTGCAACCTTCAGTGCATTTGCAAAGGTAAATCCATTAGCAAAAGGAAGTCCTTTCTTACATGAAAGTGAAACACACCATTACTATAATATCGAACACAGAGGAGAAGATAGTAATCACCATTAATAAATAAAATTATAACTAATAATAGTTTAGATATTATGCTCGCTTTATTTTACATTTTTATAGCAGTTGCAATAGGAGTTAGTTTTTGGCAAATAACTCGTATTATGAATTTTCGTTCTGTAATTGCTACAGATAAAGACAATGACACACAAGGTAAATTAGCAATCGGATTTTTAGTCTTCCTTTATGCTATGATGATTTATTGCCTAATAGCAATGAATGTATATTTATTGCCTGAATCTGCTTCATTTGAAGGAGAACACGATGACAATCTTTTTAATATAACTTTTTGGTTAATTGGGATTGTTCAATTTGGAATGCAATTTCTAATTTTCTTCTTTTCTTATAAGTATAGAGGAAATAAGAATAATAAAGCATTGTTCTATGCTGACAGTCATAAACTTGAGTTATTATGGACTACCATTCCAGCTGTTACAATTGTTCTTTTAATTGGTTACGGTTTATGGGCATGGAATAACATTATGTACGTTGGAGATGATGAAAACCCTATTGTAATTGAAGTTTACTCAAGACAATTTGATTGGCAAGCTAGGTATGCAGGAGAAGACAACCAGTTAGGTTTAGGAAACGTTAATTTTATCAAAGGGATTAACTCTATGGGAGTTGATATGTCTGACCCAAGTGCTCAAGATGATAAAAAAGTAACTGAAATGTACTTGCCTAAAGGAAGGAAAGTTCTCTTTAAGTTTCGTTCTCAAGATGTTCTTCACTCAGCCTATATGCCTCACTTTAGAGCCCAAATGAATTGTGTACCAGGGATGATTACTCAATTTGCTTTTACTCCTAAGTATACAACTGAAGAGATGCGCCAAAACTCTGAAGTAATCGCAAAGACTAAAGGGATTAATAAGATTAGAAAAGCTAAAGGAGAAGATCCTTATGAATTTGATTATTTGTTATTATGTAACAAAATTTGTGGTGCCTCTCACTACAATATGCAAATGAAAATCACTGTTGTTGAAGAGGAACAATATAAAAAGTGGTTATCAGAACAAAAAACATTAGCTCAAGTTATTAAATAAGATATTTGTAAAATATATAAAGATATAGATTATGTCAGATCACCATCACAAAGAAACATTTGTAACGAAATACATTTTTAGTCAAGATCATAAAATGATTTCGAAGCAATTCCTTGTAACCGGTATATTTATGGGGGTTATAGGAGGTTTTATGTCTATGTTATTTCGTCTACAAATTGCATGGCCAGACACATCATTTTCAATTATTGAAGCATTTTTAGGAAACCATCAAACAGATGGGGTTATGAATCCTGATATGTACTTAGCATTGGTTACAATTCATGGTACAATAATGGTATTTTTTGTACTTACAGCAGCATTAAGTGGTACTTTTTCGAACTTACTAATTCCTTTACAGATTGGAGCAAGAGATATGGCTTCAGGTTTTTTAAACATGGTTTCTTATTGGTTGTTTTTCTTATCTTCAGTAATAATGGTTATTTCATTATTTGTTGAAGCTGAACCAGCATCAGCTGGATGGACAATCTACCCTCCTTTATCAGCATTGCCACAGGCTATACCTGGTTCAGGTACTGGTATGACTTTATGGTTAGTTTCAATGGCAATATTTATTGCTTCGTCTTTAATGGGGTCATTAAACTATATTGTAACGGTTTTAAACCTACGTACAAAAGGAATGAAAATGACAAGATTGCCTCTAACAATGTGGGCTTTCTTTATTACAGCAATTATTGGTGTTATATCTTTCCCGGTTCTTTTATCGGCAGCTTTACTTCTAATTTTTGATAGAAGTTTTGGTACATCATTTTATCTATCAGATATTTTTATATCTGGAGAAGTATTGCATTACCAAGGTGGTTCACCTGTTTTATTTGAACACCTATTTTGGTTTTTAGGTCACCCAGAAGTATACATTATTTTATTACCAGCTTTAGGATTAACTTCTGAAATTATTTCAACAAATTCTCGTAAACCTATTTTTGGTTATCGTGCAATGATTGGATCAATTATGGCAATTGCTTTTTTATCTACTATTGTTTGGGGACACCATATGTTTATATCAGGAATGAACCCATTTTTAGGATCTGTATTCACATTCACAACAGTATTAATAGCAATACCATCAGCAGTAAAAGCATTTAATTATGTTACCACTTTATGGAAGGGTAATTTGCAAATGAATCCAGCAATGTTATTCTCTATCGGTCTAGTATCTACATTTGTAACAGGAGGTTTAACCGGATTGGTATTAGGTGATTCTGCACTAGATATTAATGTGCATGACACTTATTTTGTTGTAGCGCATTTTCACTTAGTTATGGGGGTATCAGCTTTATTAGGAATGTTTGCAGGTGTATATCACTGGTTTCCTAAAATGTATGGTAGAATGATGAATAAAACATTAGGATATTGGCATTTTTGGTTAACAATAATTACAGCTTATGGTGTGTTTTTCCCAATGCACTTTGTTGGATTAGCAGGTTTGCCTCGTCGTTATTATACAAACACAAATTTTCCAATGTTTGATGATTTAGCTGATATTAACGTGTTTATGTCATTAATGGCTTTTCTTGGAGGATTTGCACAATTAATATTCTTAGCAAACTTTTTTATATCAATATATAGAGGTAAAAAAGCAACTCAAAATCCTTGGAATTCTAATACACTAGAGTGGACTACACCAGTTGAGCACATTCATGGTAACTGGCCAGGAGCCATTCCTGAAGTACATAGATGGGCTTATGATTATAGTAAGACTGATGAGAATGGAGAGTATGTACATGGTAAAGATTTCGTGTTACAAACTACACCATTATTAGAAGGAGAAGAGCCGTCTTAAATAAGATAAAAATATAAAATAGACTGTCTGAAAAGTAATTTTCAGACAGTTTTTTTTGTTTACAATTTTCATTTCTTATGAGTATCTTAGCAATACTTCCATTGTTTGTTTAGTAACTTATATTACAAAACAAATATTTTATTTGAAGTATATTTGTCAAACATATGAACGAGAACTTAAATCCAGAAAATAATAATTATTCAAATGAGGAAATAGATGTAGAAAAAAAGCTACGTCCGTTGTCATTTGATGATTTTACGGGTCAAGATCAAGCGATAGAAAACCTTAAAATTTTTGTTGAAGCGGCGAATCAGAGAGATGAGGCACTAGATCATACATTATTTCATGGTTCGTCCTGGATTAGGTAAAACGACCTTAGCTCATATTTTAGCAAATGAGTTAAATGCTGGAATTAAAGTTACCTCAGGTCCTGTTTTAGATAAACCTGGCGACCTAGCTGGTTTGTTAACCAATCTTGATGAAAGAGATGTGCTTTTTATCGATGAAATTCATCGTTTAAGCCCCATTGTTGAAGAATACTTATATTCTGCAATGGAAGACTTCAAAATAGATATAATGATTGAATCTGGTCCAAATGCACGTACAGTTCAAATTAATTTAGAACCGTTTACTTTAGTTGGAGCAACAACAAGATCTGGATTGCTTACTGCTCCAATGAGAGCTCGTTTTGGTATTAGTAGTCGATTACACTATTATTCAACTGAATTATTAAGCAATATATTACTTAGAAGTGCACTTATTTTAAAAGTTCCAACATCCATGGAGGCAGCAATTGAAATTGCTGGTAGGAGTAGGGGAACGCCTCGTATAGCTAATGCACTTTTACGAAGAGTTCGAGATTTTGCTCAAATTAAAGGCGATGGTAAAATAACTATAGAGATCGCAAAATATGCACTTAAGGCATTAAATGTTGATGCTCATGGATTAGATGAGATGGACAATAAAATTTTAACAACGATTATCGATAAATTTAAAGGAGGTCCAGTAGGTATTACTACTTTAGCCACTGCAGTAGCCGAAAATGCTGAAACTATTGAAGAAGTATATGAGCCTTTTTTAATACAACAAGGTTTTATTATGCGCACGCCTAGAGGCCGAGAAGTTACAGATTTAGCGTATAAACATTTAGGAAGAATTAAAGGAGAAACTCAAGGTGAATTATTTTAATTTATGAATAATAAAGAAACTAAAAGTTGGTTACAACGACTTAAGGATGAAAGTTGGGAAGCTGAATTATTAGTTTCTGCAATCGCTATTTTTGGTTCCTTTAAGCTTTTCGACCTTATAAGTTGGAGTACTAACTTGTTCATAGATTTCTTAAGTCCATCACAATATTATATAGGTTATTTTATTGTTCTTTTTGGTTTGATTGCAATAAGTATTTTAGCATCTATGTTTGTAATTCATTTTTTCTTACGAGCATATTGGGTTGGATTAGTCGGTTTAAATTCTGTGTTTCCTGATTACAGTATAGAAGATAGTGCCTATTCAAAAATTTATACAGAAAAAATTCTTTCGATTTTACCAAAACTTAAAGATTCTATCCAAAAAGTAGACGAGCTATGCAGTGTTATTTTTTCTGTTGCTTTTACATTTTTACTAATGTATGGGTATTTGGCATTGTTTTCAAGTTTATACTTATTGGTTTATAACCTGCTATCTGATTATGTAAACCATTATATTCTTTTAATTCCAGCAATATTCATATTTACATGCTCAATATTACAAGCTCTTATTGGTTTGTATGCGAACTTAAAAAGAAACAGAAAAAACGAAAAATTACAAACATTTAATTTTAAGGTTGTAAGGTTTGTTTCTATGTTGTCTTTTGGACCGCTTTATAAAAATATTTTACAAGTATCAATGGTATTTGGATCTAATTTTAAAAAGAAAAAAGCATTAGTATATTTATTATTCTTATTTATTGTTTCTGGCGGAATTGTAACTAGTGTTCAAATAGTAAAAACGAACATATTTTACTTGATAATTTCAAGTAAAAGTAATTTTTTTGATACCCATAAAACATATTCAAACTACTATAAAGATGCTAATATTAATAATGATTTTTTGTTGGCTCCTGAAATTCAGTCTGATAAAGTAGGATCTAATGTTTTAGAAGTCTTTATCCCTGTATATACTTATGAAAGAAAAATTAGGAAAAAAGTTTGTGGTGAATTTGTAAAGAATCCTGAAAAATCTAAGAAAGAAAACAAAGATGACTATGCAAATTATTTATCAAATTGTTATAAAGAATACAATACTATTTTAATAGATGGGAAAAAAATAGAGGTAGATTTTATAAGGTATAGTAATCATATGCGTACTAACCAATTTGGTTTACTTTGTTTTATTAACATTAAAAATTTCTCTGAAGGAGTCCACGAAATTAAAGTCGAGAAGAAGAATAAAGAAGAGAATTTTTTAGAATGGACAATTCCTTTCTACTATATAAAATAAATAACTTTTTTAGATAGAATGAAGTTACTTAAAAAACTGATACCAATTTTAGAGTGGTTGCCTAGCTATAAAAAAGCTCAATTTCAAGGTGATGTAATTGCTGGTATAACAGTTGCTATTGTTTTAATACCTCAAGGAATAGCCTATGCGTTAATTGCAGGCTTACCCCCAATTTATGGTTTGTACGCTGCATTATTTCCTCAGTTAGTGTATGCGATTTTTGGTTCTTCTCGTCAAGTAGCTATTGGCCCTGTAGCCATGGATTCATTAATTGTAGCCACTGGAGTTTCAACGCTAGCACTAGCAGGTTCTGAAAGTTATATCGCTATAGCAATATTGTTAGCTTTAATTGTAGGGGTAATTCAGTTTTTAATGGGGGTTTTTCAATTAGGTTTTATAGTTAACTTTCTTTCACGACCAGTTATTACTGGATTTACATCTGCTGTGGCTCTTATAATTGGTTTGAATCAATTTAGAAATTTATTAGGAGTTGATTTTTTACAGAGTGACCAAGTACACATTTTATTGGAAGATATATTTGATAAAATTCGATTTTATAATAAAAATACAGCAATGATAGGATTGGCTGCATGTATTATAATTATGTTTTTTAGAAAAGTAAATAAAAAAATACCTAATGCTTTAATTGTTGTAATATTAGGAATTATTACTGTCAAATATTTCGGTAAAAGTTTGTCGGATGTTGAAATAGTTAAAAATATACCCTCAGGTTTACCTAGTTTTGCAATGCCAGTTATTGATATCGATTTAATAAAAGAATTAATGCCTATAGCGTTAACTTTAGTAATGGTAGGGTATTTAGAAACCATTTCGATAGGAAAAACTCTCGAATCTAAACAAGATGATTATAGAATTAGACCTAATCAAGAGCTAATAGCATTAGGGTTAAGTAATATTATAGGTTCTCTTTTTAAAGCTTATCCATCAGCTTCAAGTTTTTCCCGCTCAGCTATTAATGCTGAGTCTGGAGCTAAAACTGGAGTTGCTGCTTTTATATCTGTAGTGTTGGTAGTTGTAACATTGTTGTTTTTAACTCCAGTATTTTACTTTTTACCCAAAACAATATTAGCTGCAATTATTGTAGTTGCCGTATTCAATTTAATTAATTTGAAAGAAGCGAAACGATTGTGGAACGCAAATAATCTTGACTTTTGGTTACTAGTTGCAACTTTTTTCTCAACACTTTTTTTTGGTATTAAGTATGGTATTTTAACAGGAGTGGGCATGTCACTTATATTATTAATATTTAGAACCTCTAGGCCTTACGTAACTGAATTGGGTAAAGTTCCTAACTCTGATTTTTATAGAAATAAAAATAGATTTAAAGAAGTTATTGTAGATCGAGAAGTTTTAGTGTTTAGGTTTGATGCACAATTATTTTACGCGAACGCTAATTATTTTAGAGATAAGTTAGATGAATTGGCTGAAGAAAAAGGAGAGAGATTAAAATTAATAGTATTAGATGCTGAAAGTATTAATAGAGTTGATAGTACTGGAGTTGATATGCTGAAAGAGCGTATATTATATTACAATAAAAGAGGAGTGAATTTTTATTTCGCTGGTGTGAAAGGGCCAGTAAGAGATGCTCTTTTTAGAAGCGGTTTATTAGAAGTAGTAAGTTTAGATCAATTTTTTATGAGAGCTAATGGAGCGGTAAAATTTTTTAAAACTGGAGATAATTTAAATCAAAAAAAATACGCACAATATATACATCAAGCGTATGAATAACATTATGAAGATAGAACAAATATATACAGGTTGTTTAGCTCAAGGAGCTTATTATGTTGAGAGTAATGGTGAAGTAGCTATTATTGATCCATTAAGAGAAGTTCAGTCTTATATGGATACAGCTGAAAGAAATGAAAGCGAAATAAAGTATATTTTTGAGACTCATTTTCATGCTGATTTTGTAAGTGGACACGTAACACTTGCTGAAAAAACAGGAGCTACAATTGTGTACGGACCTACAGCTACTCCAAAATATGAAGCCCATATTGCAACAGATGGTGAAGTATTTAAATTAGGAAATATAACGATTACTGTTTTGCATACTCCTGGTCATACTATGGAGAGTACAACTTATTTGTTAAAAGATGAAGCAGGTAAGAATCATGCAATTTTTAGCGGTGATACACTATTTTTAGGAGATGTTGGAAGGCCAGATTTGGCTCAAAAAGCTGCTCATATGACAAAGGAAGGATTGGCTGGTTTGTTGTACGATAGTTTACGAACTAAAATAATGACTTTAGATGATGATGTAATTGTTTATCCAGCTCATGGAGCTGGTTCTGCTTGTGGTAAAAATTTAAGTAAAGAAACAGTTGGAACTATTGGTGAACAAAAAAGAACTAATTACGCATTACGTGAAAACATGACTAAAGATGAATTTATTAAAGAAGTCACTGATGGTTTATTACCTCCTCCTGCTTATTTTCCATTAAATGTAAAAATGAATAAAGAAGGGTACCAGTCCATAGATGATGTGATTAAAAGTGGTTCAAAAGCATTATCAGTAGATGAATTTGAAAAATTAGCAAATAATTCCGATGCTATAATTTTAGATGTAAGGCATCAAAATGAGTTTGTTAAAGGGTTTGTACCGCAATCTATTTTTATCGGCTTAGGAGGTACATTTGCCCCGTGGGTAGGAGCTTTAATTAAAGATGTTAAGCAGCCTATATTATTAGTAACTCCAAAAGGGGAAGAAGAAACAACAATTACAAGATTATCTAGAGTAGGTTTTGATAATGTTTTAGGATATTTAGATAATAGTTTTGAGTCATGGAAAAATGCAAATAAAGAAATAGATACATTACAATCGATTTCAGCAATAACATTAGAACAAAAGATAAAAGATGGAGTTTTGGTCTATGATGTTCGTAAACCAGGAGAGTTTAATATTGATCATATTATTAATGTAAGCAACACGCCATTAGATTTTATCAATGAATATGTTGATGAATTTCCAGTTGATAAAGATTTTTATTTACATTGTGCTGGAGGGTATCGTTCAGTAATTGCTGCTTCTATTTTAAAAGCCAGAGGGTTTCATCGTGTAATAGATGTAGCGGGTGGTTATAAAGCAATAAAAGAAACAGGTATTGAAAGAACTGTTGATGTGTGTCCGTCAACATTAAAATAGACAAAAATGAAATTTATAAAATTTATAACTGTATTTGCAGTATTGTTTTTAGTAGGATGTAAAGGGCAATCTAAAGAAGTCAAAAAGATTACTACTAGTACGTTAGAAACAGTTTTAAAAAATGATTCAGAAATACAGTTAGTCGATGTAAGAACCCCCGCTGAATGGGAAAAAGGGATTATTAAAAATGCCATTAAAATCGATGTAACTTCTTCTAATTTTCAAAATAAAGCATTAAAAGAACTTGATAAAACCAAACCAGTGTATTTATACTGTAGATCAGGAGGAAGAAGTTTGATCGCTGCTGAAACTTTGTTGGAAAAGGGGTTTGAGGTTTACAATATAGAAGGAGGTTATATGCAATGGCAACAAAATACTAAATAAAATGAAGCAAGAAATTTACATAGAAAACTTAAAGTGTGGCGGTTGTGCTGCAACTATAAGAAAAGGAGTACAAGAAATTGAAGGAGTTGATACAGTTACTGTAGATGTAGAAAAATCGTTAATAACTGTTAACGCTACTATAGAAAATTTACAAAATGTTAAGAGGAAATTATCAAAACTCGGTTATCCTGAAGTAGGTGATAAAAATACAGTATTACACAAAGCAAAATCTTTTGTAAGCTGCGCTACAGGTAAAATGAGTAAGTAATTTATTTAGCTTATTTTAATAAAAAAGGCAATGTATTTATAAATACATTGCCTTTTTTATTTATAGCTTTTTAGTAATTAACTAAGAACTTCCTTTATTCTTTTGACAGCTTCACGTAATTGTAACTCAGAAGCCGCGTATGACATACGTATGCAATCAGGAGCACCAAAAGCCTCTCCAGTTACAGTAGCAACGTTAGCTTCTTCTAGCAATAACATAGAAAAATCGCTTGCATTGTTAATTAATTTACCTTTGATAGTTCTTCCAAAAAAGGCAGAAACATCAGGAAATACATAAAAAGCACCTTCAGGTATGTTTAATTTAAATCCGTCAACTTTTCCTAATAAAGTTAACATTATATCTCTACGGTTTTTAAATTCATCAACCATATATTGTACTTTACTAGGTTCAGCTAATACGGCAGTAATAGCAGCACGCTGAGCAATACAATTAGTTCCAGACGTAATTTGCCCTTGCATTTTAGTACAAGCCTTAGCAATCCATTGTGGAGCTCCAATAAAACCAATTCTCCATCCAGTCATAGCAAAAGCTTTTGCTAATCCATTTACAGTAATGGTTCGGTCATACATACTTTCAATAGCAGCAAAACTAAAAAGTTCACTTCCATAATTAATATGCTCATAAATTTCATCAGATAAAATATAAATCTGAGGGTGCTTTTCTAAAACTTCAGCTAAAGCTCTATATTCTTTTTCACTATAAATAGAGCCACTTGGGTTATTTGGTGAATTAAAGAAAATCATTTTTGTTTTAGGAGTGATAGAAGCTTCTAATTGCTCTGGAGTAATTTTGAAATCAGTATCAATAGATGAAGGAATTTCAATAAACTTAGCTTCACACAAAGTTGCAATAGCAGAATAGCTAACCCAATAAGGAGCAGGTAATAAAACTTCATCTCCAGGATTTAATAAAACTTGCGCTATGTTAGCAATAGACTGCTTGGCTCCGGTAGAAACTACGATTTGATTTGGGCTATAAGTTAAATTATTATCACGCTTAAATTTAGTACAAATAGCTTCTTTTAATTCTACATATCCATCTACAGGAGTATATGAATTATAATCTTGTTTAATAGCTTCAATTGCAGCTTCTTTAATGAAATCAGGAGTGTTGAAATCTGGTTCTCCTAAGCTTAGACTAATAATATCTTTCCCTTGAGATTTTAGCTCTCTTGCTTTAGCTGCCATGGCTAATGTTTGGGAAACAGGTAAACTGTTAATTCTGTCTGATAATGCGTTTGACATTGTTATATATTGCGTTGTTGTTTTAATTATGCTAGTTGCGGCTTTTTACCTAATTCAGCCAAATGGTTAAAGTGCTCAATAATTGCTCTTCTAGTAGTTCTATACTCATTATAAGGCAAATTAAACTCTAAGGCAGTTTCTTTTACAATTTTTGCTAATTTTTTGTAATGAACATGAGAAATATTTGGAAAAATGTGGTGTTCTACTTGGTGATTTAAACCTCCGGTATAAAAGTTAACAAGCCAGTTTTTAGGCGCAAAATTTGCTGTAGTATACAATTGATGTATTGCCCAAGTATTTTTCATGTTTCCATTTTCATCTGGCAAAGGCATTTCAGTTTTAGGCACTACATGGGCTAACTGGAAAACTACACTTAAAATAATTCCGGCAGTATAATGCATAACAAAAAATCCTATTAGTACTTTCCACCAAACTATATTTAAAACAGCAATAGGTAACACAATCCAAAGAGAGTAATATACTAATTTTGAAATAACTAATTTAGTCCATTCAGTAGCAGGACTAGGGAACTTACCATACGATAATTTTCTTTTTAAATAATTTCTCATTTGCTTAAAATCAGTCGTAATAGCCCAGTTAATGGTTAGTAAACCATATAAGAAGAATGAATAGTATTTTTGAAATTTATGGATTTTTAACCATTTAGAATGTTTAGAAAAACGAATAATTCTACCAGCATCAATATCTTCATCATGATCTTTAATGTTAGTATATGTATGGTGAAGTACATTGTGTTGAACCTTCCAGTTATATACATTTCCAGCTAAAATATAAATACTACTACCCATCAATTTATTGACCCACTTGTTGCTTGAAAATGATTCATGATTTGCATCATGCATAACATTCATACCAACACCAGCCATACCGATTCCCATTACAATTGTTAAAATTAATTTTACCCACTGAGACATGTCAACAGTTAGAATGAAAATAAAAGGAATTAAAAATAATGAAAACATCACAATAGCTTTAGTATACAACTTCCAATTACCAGTACGTTTTATATTATTTTCTTTAAAGTAAGTATTAACTCTTTTATTCAAAGTTCTAAAAAACTTTTGTTTGTCTATTCTTGAGAAGTTTATTGTCTTCATTTATTGTTTGTTATAAGGAAAAAGCAAAAATATGCTTTTTGTCGTTGTTTTTTATGATAAACGTCAGTTTTTGTTACGAATTGTTTGTTAACATTTAACTATTTTTGCAACTTATCAACAAATTTATGGAAATCATACTAAAATACTTTCCAAATTTAACGGAAATACAAATAGAACAATTCTCAAAATTGCAAGAATTGTATGAAGATTGGAACTTAAAAATTAATGTAGTTTCTAGAAAGGACATTGATGAGCTATATCTGCGTCATGTTTTGCATTCATTGGGTATAGCTAAAGTAATGCAGTTTAAACCAGGGGCGAATGTTATGGATGTAGGAACAGGAGGAGGTTTTCCGGGTGTTCCATTGGCTATTTTATTTCCAAAAACTAATTTTCATTTGGTAGATTCAATAGGGAAAAAAATAAAGGTAGTAGATGAAGTTGTTGAAGGATTAGGTTTAGAAAATGTAAAAACTACTCATGGTAGAGTTGAAGAGGATAAAGAAACCTATGATTTTATAGTAAGTAGAGCTGTAGCACAAATGGAAACTTTTCATCGTTGGATAAAAAATAAAGTGCAAAAAAAGCAAAATCACGAACTAAAAAATGGGATATTATATTTAAAGGGTGGGGATTTAACAGAAGAATTGACAAACTTCCCTAGTGCAACTATTTATGAGTTACCTGCCTATTATGAGGAAGAATTTTTTCAAACTAAAAAGGTTGTACACGTCCCTATAAAATATAAAGGTTAACAAGAATTATAATCTTAGGAGTTTGTGTATTTCTGTTTTACCATTACTTTTAATTTTTAAAAAATATACACCTGAAGCTAATTTAGGAGCAATTATTTTTATGTTATTGTTTGCTCCTTTAGCTGTATTTTGTAAAACAAGTTGCCCTTGATTATTATATAATTGATAGTTTACCATAAAAAAATCTTCTAATGAGTTTAAATTTATAATACTGTTAAAAGGGTTAGGATGAACTAACCATTTGTTAGCCTTGGTATTTAAAGTTAAATCATTATTTGAAAGTGTGTCACTTAAACAATTCGTGGCTACTGAATATGAATTTTTTAGTAGTTCATTTATTTTTAAATCGGAAAAACTTTGACTGGTTGTATTGTTAAAAAAAGCGTTATCAATAACTAAGTTACTTGCTCCTAAGAAGTTTTGAAGTAAACTACCTAAAACTTGTCTGTAATCAAATTGAACAGTTTCGAGTTGGTAATTATTTCCAGATACAGCTTCTGTTAGGTCTACATTATTTCCAGATACACCCCCGTTTACAGGTTTTCCAAAAACAAACATGGGCGCTATTTCTCCATGATCAGTGCCTAAATTCCCATTTTCTTTAGCTTTTCTTCCAAATTCAGAAAAAGTTAATCCAACTACATCGTCAGCTATGGTTTGTGAGGTTAAATCACTCATAAATACTTCAACAGCATCAGAAACAATTTTTAGTAAATTATAATGCTTTCCTTCAATGTCACCAGAAGCCTGGTTTTGATTATTATGTGTATCAAAACCTCCAATACGAACCATGTAAACTTTAGATTGTAATCCACCGCTAATTAAACGAGCTACAGTTTTTAATTGATTAGATAAGTCGGTGTCAGGGTAGGTAGCAAGGTTTTTACCTTTATTAAAAGCTGCTGAAATTGATTGAGAATACTGATTAGATAATAGATTTACATTGATAATATATTCTACTTCTTTTCCAAAATCAGAATTTGGAATTTGGGTAGGGGCTATACCACCAAGGCCGTTTAATTCAGTATAAAATCCAGCAGGTACCCTGACCAGAAATATTTATAGATAATCCATGCTCGTCTTCACCATGAAATCCTAGTTCAGTTTTAGTTGATCCTATTTGTACTCCTAGTGGATAATTTTCTTTTAATTCTCCCGAATAATATTTTTCAACAAATCGTCCAATCCATCCAGAATCCTTTCCGTTATCCCAGCTATTTCCATCATTTCCTGTTGAATATAAGTCTTTTGATGCAAAATGGCTTTTGTTTTGAGATGGATAACCTACAGATTGCAGTATTCTTAAAAAACCTTGATCGTATAAAGATTTAAAACCTGTAAGAGCTGGGTTTAGGCCAATTTTTTGAGTATCTGATAGTGTGTTGTCTAAAATGATATAACTTTTACTTCCAGATGTTGGGATTTTAAGAGTTGGGCGAAGTGAAGCATATTGATCATAAACATTTAAAGGAATAATAGTGTTTAATCCATCATTTCCTCCTGCTAAATTGATTAAAACTAATTTTCTATTTGAAAGATCACCACAACTTGCTATGTTCACTGTTTTTAGCATAGCTCGGAGCTCCAACGGCATTAGGCCTAGAGCTGAAACAGAGGATGCTAATTTTATAAAATTTCTTCTTTTCATTATAAGGGGATGTATTTAAAAGAATATTTATAGTTTACATTAATTGATATTCAGGTGCATTAACCATTTTTGTTATTAAAGAGTCTAAACGCGATTTTACAACAGTATCATCGCCACCATTTGTATATGCCACCCATGCACTAGTCCAGTAATAATTAGGAAAACCCTCCAGTAAATTTTCAGCAAAATAGTTTTTCCTTTCTTCAGAAATACTTTCAGGGTATAAATAATTAGAGAGTTCAGTAATTAATGCAATAGGATCTGAAGGATTCTGTATAGTATCCTTCACAAAAGAAGGAAGGTGTATGCTTACTTTTATTCTTGCATTATTACCAATTTTATTTCTTCCAGTAATTAAACTTTCAATCATTTTATACCTTGCTAATACAGTATTGGAAGAAAACCAATGACGGTCAAAATCAGGTTCTTGATAATAAGCGGGATACCCAGCTACAGAATCTGGTGACCATAAATTCATTCCAGATGCAGCTAGAAAGGAACTATGTATAAAATTAAAGAAGGTATAAAAATCTGAATTATTATTTATTGGGTCAGGAACATCTAACTTTAGAAAAGAAATGGTTTCACTGATTAATTGTAGCGGACTTTTAATAATACTTCCAATAATTTCATCACTAGGATTTGAATCACTTACATCAAAAAAATGTTTTGATGTAATTAGTTTTTTCACAATTGGTAGTAGTTCATAATTACTGTTTTTTAATTCAGTTGCTAATGGTTTTATTATGTTATTTTCAACTTCATCGTTCCATTCGCTTTTTATAAAAAAACGATATAGTTTTCTGCAAAAAGAGGTTGCCGTAGCTTCTTTAGAGAATACCATTTCCACAAAATCATCAAGTTCTTTTTTTATTCCTGATTCAGTATCTTGACCTTGAATAACTTGTTTGTTAAATGCATCACTGAAAGTTTTATCATTTTTTTCATGTCGATTTATAACAATTCTTCCCTTAGGTAAATTAGTATCCAAATCTATTAAACTCCTATCTACTTGTGTTTTTATACCAGAAAACACTTTAGCAGTTTGTTGAATATCTAACTCGGTATAATTTGTATAATCTCCACTACCTTTTTGAGGACCTTTTAAAATGGTAAATAATTCGAGAAACTCGCGTGCATAATTCTCATTAGGATTATTAGCGTTGTTTTTTGTGTTGTCTAAATAATCTAGCATTGAATTATCGAAGGTTATTTTTTTTGATAATTCCTTTATATTTCCATATGCATAATGTTCTAGAAGGCGTAAATGGTCGTAAAAGTGTGTAGAAGTACCTGCTCCTCCATCTTTTGAAACTGTAAAAGAGGTATGTAAAAAGAAGGTTAGTTTTTGTTTTAATGAGTTTTGAGTGATTGCATTATACCACCACCAAGAGGTTACAATTCTCCTCTTTCTCGATTGTCCAGAAAAATCGGTAGGCTTTTTTGATGATGACGTCCAATTGCCATCTGGTGAATTTGTTGGTAGTGGATCATAAGGCTCTATCCATTTGTTGTTCTGTTGCAAAGTAAGTTTGTTAAATGCTTCCTCAGGTGTTAAATTGGAGAAATCATTTAAAACTTCACTGGTAAAATTGAAAGAGGTTCTTCGTAAAAAGTGTTTAGCTCTGCGTAAACCTAAAATTTGTGTAAATTGATTTAAACTTTCCATTAATAAGGGGATATAATGTACTTTGTTTATAAAGTTACTGATTTTTTTTTAGAAACTACTGGTTTTTAGGTCCTTAAAATTCGTAGGGTATGTGTTTAATACCAGCGCTTTTTGTTTTTTTTAGAGTTTGTTGATTTTCGCCCTTTTTTATTTTTGCTAATGGTATTGGGTTGTTTTTTATGTTTAGGTTTTACTAAAGGGAATGGGTGATCTTCTATAACAGTTATAGGTCTTTGTAAAACTTCTTGGATAGTTTTTATATAAGAGGTTTCATCAGCGCTACATAGTGAAAAAGCAATACCTGACTTACCAGCTCTACCAGTTCTCCCTATTCTATGCACATACGTCTCAGGGATATTGGGTAAATCAAAATTAATAACAGCGTCTATTTTACGAATGTCAATACCTCGGGCAGCAACATCTGTAGCAATTAAAATAGTTGCTTTTTTTTCTTTAAAATCTTCAATAGCCTTAGTACGCAATGCTTGAGTTTTGTCACCATGTAAGCTGGTTACTTTATATCCATTTTTTATAAGTGATTGTTCTAGTTTATTAACACCAATTTTGGTACGTCGGAAA
This sequence comes from Tenacibaculum sp. nBUS_03, assembly GCF_051201695.1. Taxonomy (GTDB): domain Bacteria; phylum Bacteroidota; class Bacteroidia; order Flavobacteriales; family Flavobacteriaceae; genus Polaribacter. The sequence continues at coordinate 2,938,219 of NZ_CP179214.1, forward strand.
ATGATAATTTTACCGTTAATTGTATTACGTAACAGATGTAAACATAAATCAGTTTTGTTTTTTTTAGGTACGTAATATAATAATTGCCCGATGTTTTTTGAAGTACTACCAGAAGGGGTTATAGTTACTGTTGTAGGTTTGTACAGCATTGAATTCGCTAACTCAGCTATTTTTTTAGGCATGGTTGCTGAAAATAGTAGCGTTTGTTTCTTACGAGGACACACTTCTTCGATTCGTTTAACATCATCAATAAATCCCATGTCAAGCATTAAGTCAGCTTCATCCAATACTAAAGTTTTTAAAACACGTAAATCTATAGCACTTTGTTTGTGTAAATCAATTAATCTTCCTGGAGTAGCAATTAAAATATCAACACCTTTATTTAAGACCTCTTTTTGTGGTGCGGTAGGCATTCCTCCGAAGATAGCTGTGCTTCTTAAATTTGTATACTTGGCATACATGTTAAAACTTTCATGAATTTGTAAGGTTAACTCACGAGTAGGAGTAATAATTAATGCTTTTATTTTTTTACCACCTTTTTCTGTATCTTGTTCTTTTAAGAGTCCTTGAATAATAGGCAAAGCAAATGCTGCTGTTTTTCCAGTACCAGTTTGCGCCGTCACAAGAACATCTTTTTGATCTATAACTAAAGGAATAACCTCTTGCTGAACAGCAGTAGCTGTGTGGTGTTTGTTTTCAGTAAGAGCTTTTAGTATGGTTGAATGTATAGGTAAATCAGAAAATTGCATTAATTGTTTTTTTTGCAAAGGTAGGTTAAACAAAAGATTTATTATTTAAGTGTAATATATTTAATGCTATGCTTTTAATTTAAAAAGAGTAAGAAGTTTTCTAAGTTATAAGACATTTGGTCCTTTAGTTTCCTCCTTTTTTTATAATAAAATAAAGTTGAGAAGCTATTTTAAAAGGTACTTGTTTGTAAATGAATAATTTTTTTTGAAATAGGAAATTTAGTAGGTGTAACGATATTGTGTTTAATTTATCACATTTAAAAAGCGAGTCTATATTTTCTTTATATATATAGGAGATTTCTGTTTACTTTTAGGACACTTAATTTGTAAAAATAGAACGGTAGTTTTTTTAAAATTTTAATAGCAAAAGTAAAAAGCAACCTCAAATTGAGGTTGCTTTATCAATAAATATATTTTAAATGATTAAAGTTTAATTTTTTCTTTGGTATTGTTTAGTAAAATTGGTTTACCAAAACCTAATTCGTTCAATCTGTCTAATTGTGTTTCAGCATCACCTACAAATAGCCAAATCATTTTATTTGGATTAATGTATTTTTTTGCTAATTCTTGAATCTTATCTACAGTCATTTCATTAACAATCTTCTCTCTGTCTTTTACATAATCATCATTAAGATTATAGGTGCTAATATTTTCTAACATATTTAATTTGGCTCTCATAGTCTCAAATCTTCTAGCGTTACTTTTAATTAAAAAGCTTTTGGTAGTGCCTAAATCTTTTTTTGAGAAACTAGTTGGGTACTCTGTGATTATTTTTTTAATTAATTGAGCAGATTCTAAAGTAACATTAGTTCTAACTCTACTAAAAATGGTAAACGGGCCTATGGCCTTTGTTCCTGAAAACTGAGAGAATATTCCATAGGTATATCCTTTTCCTTCTCTTAACTCTTGAGTTAGTTGGGAAGCAAAACCACCACCACCAAGAATATAATTCATTACTGTAGCTGGGTAATAATCTTTATCAGTCTCGGCTAAAGCGGGTGCACCAAAACTAATAACAGATTGTTTTGCTTTTGGTACATCGTAAAAATAAATAGTAGGTTTGTTTGGAGCTTTAGGAGTTTTAAATACTGGAATAGTTACTTCTTTAGAAGTCCATTTGGTTGTTAAATTATTTAAAGGGGTTAATGCTTCTTCTTTATTAATATCTCCAACAATATGCATATTTGTAACTGAAGGAGAGATGTAATTTGCGTAGAATAGTTTTAAATCATTTAAAGTGATTTTTTCTACAGATGAAATTGTACCTAATGTATTTTTAGATCTAATATTGTTTTTCCCGTAAATCAGCTCATTGTATATGTTTCTAGTAATGGTTGTAGGATTAGCTTCTTGTTGGCGTAAATTACCTATAACAGATTTTTTGATTAATTCAAATTCAGTCGTATCCCATCTCGGTTCTAACAATATTTCCTCAACCAATGCTATCGTTTTATCATAGTTTTTAGCTAAGGTAGTTCCACTTATTGTAATATCTTCTTTAGAAGAAGAAACTCTAATAGATGCTCCTAGCTTCTGAATTGATTCTTCTAATTCAGCTACGGTTTTGTTTTTTGTACCTCTATTCATTAAAAGAGCAGTGAGGTTAGCAACACCTAGTTTGTCAAGTTTTTCTAATAATTGACCTCCATCTATTACAAGATTGAAACGAACAAGTGGCACTTCACTATTTTTAATTCCATACACTTTAACTCCATTGTTTAATTCATTCTTCCAAACGTTTGGAACACTCAAAGAAGGTGTTTTTCCATAAGGAGGTTCTTTGGAACGATCGATTTTGGAAGGTGTTTTTGTATATTTTGCAGCAATTTTTGGGTCGAACTTTTCTTCAGCTCCAATAATAATTTCTTCTTCTTTTATAATTGCTTCTTCTGAGTTTTTTAAAGCAAGATTAGTCATCCCTTTTGGCACAAAGCTTGTTGCTATAAAATTCTGTCCTTTAATATAGGTGTTATAAACACGCATTACATCTTCTTTCGTAACATTTAAGGTTAAACTAATTTCTTTATTTATGAGTCCAGGATCACCAGCATAGGTATTATAGGAAGCTAAGTTTGACCCTTTTCCAATAACACTAGATAAACTTGTATAGAAATTTGTTTCTAATCCAGCTTTAATTCTTTTTAAATCTTCGTCAGATATCCCTTCTCTTTCAAAATTTCTAAAAGCTGTGTTAACACCTTCATTAATATCATTTAAATTGACTTTGTTAAAACCGCGAATGCCTAATTGAACTTGACCAGCTAATTCAGAAGACCAGTTCCACATACTTGTTGAGGAGGTTAGCTTTAAATCATCAACTAAAACTTTATTTAAAGGAGCCTTTTTCCCTTGAGATAAGTATTCTGTCAAAATATCTAAAGCATATGAGTCTTTATGATATAACTCAACTGTTGGCCATGCAATTGTTAACATTGGTAATCTAGCAAAATTATCTTCATAATATAAAGATTTTGATTTACTTACTGTTCCAGGTCTTTTAACTAAAGGAGTGATTTTTTCACCTTTTGGAATTTCATCAAAATATTTATGAACCCATTCCTTGGCTTTTGTAGTATCAAAATCTCCTGATAAAACTAAGGTGGCGTTGTTGGGTACATACCATCTTTTGAAGAATGTTTTTACATCTTGTAATGTAGCATTTTGTAAATCTTCTAAAGATCCAATTACTTGCCAATTGTAAGGGTGGTCTTTAGGGTATAAATTACGGTCTATGATTTGTTGATTAAATCCATAAGGACGATTGTCTACACTTTGTCTTTTTTCATTTTTTACTACTTGCTTTTCTTTTGCTAAAACAGGTTCTGTTACAGTATTAATAAACCATCCTAATTTGTCGGCTTCAGCCCAAATCATTTTTTCTAAAGCATCATTGGGTACGGTTTGTAAATAATTTGTTCTGTCTCTGGAAGTAGACCCATTAGCTCCTGAACCACCAATTCGAGCACTCATTTTATCTAATCCTCCTTTTCCTAGGTTTTCAGATTCTAAAAATAATAAGTGTTCAAATAAATGTGCAAAACCTGTTCTTCCTTTTATCTCACGTGCAGAGCCAACATGAACCATAAGTTCTACTGCAACGACAGGGTCAGATTTGTCAGTGTGTAACACAACTTGAAGACCATTGTCTAATTCAAACTTCTCAAACGGAACATTTAAGGAATTTGCCTTCTCTTTTTTTTCTTCAGCACAAGAAATAAAGAGGGTTACTATTGTAAAAATTAAAATTTTTTTTATCATTATTAAGTATGATTTGCATTTGTTTTTTGATACCGATAAATATACATAATATTGATACCCAATACTGTTAAAGCAAGTTTAGAATTTATAGTAAAGAAAAACCTCACCATAAAATGATGAGGTTTCAAAAGTGTTAAGATATATATCTTACCCTAAGAAAGGGTATTTGTAATCTGTTGGAGTTACAAGTGTTTCTTTAATTAAACGAACTGATGTCCAACGTAATAAATTTTGAGCAGAACCCGCTTTATCATTTGTTCCAGAAGCTCTACCACCACCAAAAGGTTGTTGCCCTACAACAGCACCAGTTGGTTTGTCATTAATGTAGAAGTTTCCAGCAGCGTTTTCTAAAGCTTTTGATGCTTTTTCAACAATGTATCTATCTGTAGAGAAAATTGCTCCGGTTAACGCGTATTCAGTAGACTCATCAACTAATTTTAATGAAGCTTCCCACTCAGCATCTTCATAAATAAAAACAGTCATAACAGGACCAAATAATTCAGTTGTCATCGTTGCGTAGGTTGGTGATTTAGCAACAATTACAGTAGGTTCAATGAAGTACCCTACTGATTTATCATGGTTTCCACCAATAATGATTTCAGCATCTTCATCATTTTTTGCGGCATCAATATAGCTAGCTATTTTATCAAAAGAACCCTCATGAATAACTGCATTAACAAAATTATTAGTGTCTTCAGGAGATCCCATTTTTAGTTCACTAGTTTGCGAAACTAAATGACCTTTTACTTCTTCCCAAATTGAAGCTGGTATATATGCACGTGAAGCTGCTGAACATTTTTGACCTTGGTATTCAAAAGCACCTCTTGTTATAGCTGTAGCAACTTGTAATGGGTTTGATGAATTGTGAGCCCAAATGAAATCTTTACCTCCAGTTTCACCTACAATTCTAGGATATGTTTTATAAGTATGAATGTTATTTCCTATTTGTTTCCATAAATCTTTGAAAACATGTGTAGACCCTGTAAAGTGTAATCCAGAGAAATCTGGAGAAGATAAAACAGTATCACTAATCATTACTGGATCTCCGTATACAACATTAATTACACCATCAGGTAAACCAGCTTCCTTAAATAAGTCTACAATTACTTGAGCTGAGTATGCTTGATGATCAGAAGGCTTCCAAACAACAACATTCCCCATTAAAGCAGCAGATGCAGGTAAATTAGCAGCAATAGATGTAAAGTTAAAAGGTGAAATGGCATATACAAAACCTTCTAAAGGTCTATATTCAACCCTGTTCCATATTCCAGGAGCTGAGCCTGGTTGATCTTTGAAAATGTCAGTCATGTACTGAACGTTAAAACGGAAAAAGTCAATCATTTCACAAGCTGCATCAATTTCAGCTTGGTGTACGTTTTTAGACTGTGCAATCATAGTTGCGGCATTCATTTTTGCGCGGTAAGGCCTGCTAATAATTCTGCTGCCTTTAAAAATATCGTTGCACGTTCTGTCCAACTAGTGCTAGACCATTCTTGTCTTGCAGCTAAAGCAGTACTAATTGCAGTTTCTACGTGAGATTTATCTGCTGTATGATACTGACCAACCACGTGCTTATGATCGTGTGGAGGGGTAATGTTTCTGGTATTTCCTGTTCTAATTTCCTCCCCGTTAATATGCATTGGAATGTCTATGTTGCTATTGAACATAGATTTATACGTTGCTAATAACTCTTCTCTTTCTGGAGATCCTGGAGCGTATCCTTTAACAGGTTCGTTAACTGCCTTTGGAACATTAAAAAATCCTCTTGCCATTTTATATGTTGTTTGTTAAATTAGATTAATTTCAAAGGGCAAAGTTAACATTTATTTTTAGTAATAACTAAGCTGTTTTTGTGTCTTATTTAATCAAAATGGAGTACTATACATGAACGGTAACTTATTTACCTTTAGGAGATGATAACTTTAGATGAACATTAAACAGATTTGAAAGTCCAGTTGTAAAAAAGAATCCTTTAAAAACGAATATAGAATAAGGTTAAGTTAACTAGCTTCATATATAACTTTTAAAGTAGGTACTTAAATTGGGGTAAGTATTAAAAATTATTATTTAGTGTATTTAAAGTGTTTTAGCACATTTTTTCTAAGCTTATAAGATGAAGTAATATCATGAAAATAATTTAGAAGGTGGTACTAAAGGAATAGAAAATTAGAGCATGGATGTACTTTAAGTTTTTGAAGATGAATCAATAGAAATATATTAAAACTTTATTAAGCATGAATAGATTATTTAGAAACGGTTTGAGTGATTTTATTTAAGCTGAAATACTCAGAAGTAGTTCTGAAATATTTTCAATTTTAGGGACTAAACATAATGTAGATTTTTTAAAATAGAAGCGTTGTGATAAAGACTTTTAATATATTTGCAAAAAAAATCATGTTATGAGTAAAAAACTATTATTTTTCTCTTTAGTATCTCTTTTTTTATTTACAAGTTGTTTCGAATTTGTAGAAGAGATTACTTTTAATAAAGATGGATCAGGAAATGCAACTTTAACAATTAACCTAAGTAAAAGCAAGACTAAAATAGCTTCTATAATGTTGCTAGATAGCATTAACGGATATAAGGTACCCTCAAAAAAAACTATTAAAAATACTTTAGCTGAAATTATCAGTAAAATAAAGAAAACAAAAGGAATTCATAATGTAAAGAACACACTGGATTTTGAAGAGTTTATAGTCACCGTTTCTTGTGATTTTGACAATGTCGAAGCTCTTAATGCTGTTTTACTCACCTTTAGTTCTAAAAAGGAAGCCATAGCTATAAAGAAGAATAAACACTTTATTTACAATAAAAAGAGTAAAACATTTACGCGTAGTCATCATTTTAATATTGGGAAAGAATTTCAAAAAACAAAAATGAAAGACCGTAAAGTATTTGAAACGGCAACTTATACAGGAATATATCGTTTTGAAACTCCAATAAAATCATCATCAAATCCTCAAGCAAGAATATCCCAAAGTAAAAGGGCAATTATGCTACGAGTTAAAGCTCAAGATATAATTACAAATAAACAAACCATTAAAAATAAAATACAATTACAGAATTAAAACTTATTATGAAAAAAATTATTGCTACCCTGCTTTTAGTAAGCATAACAGTTTTTGCACAAGCTCAAAAACTGGAAACTAAAATACCTAATACTGCTGATGTAGTAATTACTGCTAATGCTGAAAATATTTTTAAACTAATAAATATTTCAGAGTTAGATAACAGTTTCTTAGGTAAAGAAATGTTGAGAAAAATTAATAGAAAGCGTGAAGATAAGGTAAGTTCTATTAGTAAAGCAGGGATTAATATAAAGTCAAATGCGTATTATTTTTTTAAACAGACTGATAGCATTTCCTATCACTCTATTTTAGCTGAAATCTATGATGCAAAAGAGTATGAATCTAATTTGAGTAAATGGAAGATAAAAAAAATTAAAAGAGAAAACGGTTATAATTATATAGAAGGATATAGGGATCTTACTATTTGGAATGATGAATTTCTATTAACTATAAAAGGTGACAAATCGCATAGTTTTTTTAACAAACATAGAGAGCGTTTATATAAGCTTAAAAAGAAAGATGAAAAAAGCTATTCTTTTAAAAAGCGAATTATAAAAGAATGGATTAAAAAAAGAGCTTTTGAAACTTTAAATAATAGTCCTTCTAATTCTATTGCATTAAATTCAAAATTTCAAAAAGGAAAGAAAAAAAATGCTTCTGCTTCACTTTGGGTTCGTAATTATGGAGGGATGATATCTAATTTAATCAGATCTTTTGAAGGAGGCAAGTATAAATCAATGTCATACTTTATGCCGCAAAAAAACAATAATCTGTTCGGTGTTGAAGAGGTTACAGCAAACTTGTTTTTTGAGAAGAATAGTGCGCGTGTTTTATTAGATATGTCAGTAAATTCTGATTTGAAAAAATCTTTTAAAAAGATTTATAATAAAAGAATGAATAATGATTTATTAAAAGGTTTTGATCATAACAATGTGTTGGCGTTTTGGAGTATGTCTATAAGTACGAAGGAAATATTGATTCAATATCCTGAGTTAATAAATAAAATGTATGGAGGGCTTCTTCCTAAACTTAAAGAAGAAATAGATATCGTAGGAAACATATTTTCTTTAATAATAGATGAAGAAGCAATTGGAGGATTAATTACAGGTGATGCTCTTTTTGTGTTGAATGATTTTATTAAAAAAGAAGTTGAATATACTACTTACAAATATGATGAAGATTACAAGAAAAAAGAGGTAACAAAAACAAAAGAAACAGTTGTGCCTGATTTTACATTGATGATTGGTTCTAAAGAAGAAAAATTATTAAACAAAGTACTAAAATTAGCTCAAAAATATAAGGTGCTTAATAAGGCTAATAATATTTATAAACTAGATTTAAAAGATGCAAAACTTCCTTTTGATTTGTTTACAGTGATAAAAAATGAAGTTATGTATGTTACTACTTCAAAAGCGAGAGCAATCAATATTAGTGCAGGAAGAAATGGATATAATTCAAGTAAGCACTCTAATCTAATAAAAAGAAATTCAAGTGTTTTGTATGCAGATATTAATACAATTGTTAATAGAATTCCGAAAAATTATATCGGAAATAATGAAAATGAAATGGTTTTGTTTTCAAATAATAATATAGAAGATATGCATTTTAGAATTTCAAAAATGAATGGAAATAAAATATCTACTGAAATTAAACTAAACACAAAAGGAAATGAAGATAATACGTTAAAATTGTTGTTTAAGTTTATTGATAGCATGGTTAAATAAAATTATGAAAAAAAAAATAAGCTATACCATTTTAATCACAATGTGTATACTAGCAACGGTTGGGTATTTTAGATATAACCCAACTGTTGTTGTTAATGGTACAATACCAAATACTGCTGAAGCCATTGTTCGTGTTAATTTAAGAGCGCTAGAATATAATATAATTACCGACATTATAAGTCGTCCTTTTTCTTATTTTAATTCAAAGAAAAGCTCGTCATCTTCTGAACCCAAAAAACTATCTTTTTTAGATCAAGTTGAAATACCAGCAAACTTATTTTTTTACACTGACTATCAAAGTATAAAAGGGGTATGGGTAAGTAGCAATATAAAAATTAGAGATAAAAAAACTTTAATTAAGTTTTTTGAACAAAACAAAATAAAACCGAAACTAGGTAAAGGTTTTAGATATTACGAGTCTAAAAATATTGTTTATGTATTGCTTAAAGAGGATTTGAAATTGCTGTTTAAATTAAAAAAAACTGAAAACATAGAAAGAAAATTAGCAACTATTTTAAGTGTTAAAGATTATTTAACTAACGAAGATTTGATTTTGCAGAAAATCATAAAAAGTAAAGGGCTATTAACGTTTGCTACTAAGCAAGATGATTTCTTTGAAATGCAAATAGATAATGAGATATTAACTTTAAATGGAGTTATTAGTGAAGCTAATAATGTTTTTTTACCCTATGCAACTTGTTTTGAAGTAGGAGAGATGGGGCATGTTTCAGGGAAATTAAAAAGAGATGCTTTTTCCAGTTTGATTAAAAAAGATAATAAGATAGCTTTTAAGAAATTAACAACATTATCATTAGATTCATTAACTAATTCATGGAATGGTGCTTTTGAGATGAATTTTAGCGGGTTTAAGGAAGAAAAAGATACAATAGTTACGTATGAATATGATGATGACTTTAACAAAGTAGAAAAGAGATCTTTCAAAATAAAATGATTCCTGATGCGAGTTTATATCTTAGGGATTCTGGATTTACATATAAATATTTAACTTCAAAAAAAGCTATTAAAATAATAAATTCAAAAAGTATATTTGCTCTGAATCCTTTATTTACTACTTTTATAAAAAAGGATAGCACTGGTCTTTTGTTCCATACTTTAAAAGAGTCTTTGTTGAATTCAAGAAAGATAAAGAATAAATTTGCTTTATCTTTCAATGTAGCTTCTTACAACAAGTTTGACAGGGGTGTCTATAACATTTCTAACGAACAGTTTCGTTTAATAGAAAAAATAGAGGGTGTTATTACGAATGAAAATAAAGTAAAAGTTAAGGTTAGCTTACTAAATAAAGATCAAAACTTTGCTTTTCAGTTTTTAAATTAGTTTTTAGTACAAGGCAAATGTTATAGCTGAAATGGCCATAATTCCAAATCCAGTTAATAGCATGAAAACAAAATTTGCAAAGCAGAATTTTATAAAAGTTTTTATGACTTTCTGGTTGTAAAAGTTCTTCATAGCTAAAAATAGATACAATAAAAACAAGAATAAAAAAGTTAGTGGTATTTGGGTACTACTATTGGCTACCGGGAAAAAACTAGTTATTGTAAAAATAATTAAGAGTAAAAAGAAAACGGTTTGAATATGAAAAACAAAAACTAGGTGTTCTACATACGTAAACTTACGTCGGATATAAAGAAGTTTTAGTGATAGTGTAAAAATTGGAAGCAACATAAATAAAGCTATTGATGTATAAGAAATCATCTTTTGGATGAATTTTTTTGTTTCATTTTTATCGGCTAAAAAACCATTAATTATTTTGCTTCTTGAAAACCAGAACCTATTGTAAAAGTTCTTCTTCATTTTTAAACTGTCAAGGGCTACATCAATACCTGTGTTAGGGTTTTCCTTGTTGAAAGTGATGAATTTTTGAAGTTTTTTACCGCTAATAAAATAGCTGTCATGAATGGTTAAATCATAATTAACCGTATCAGTATTTATAGTGTTTTTAAGAGTGTTGGTCTTTTCAATAGAGTCTATTATTTTGTTAGTATTATCTAGTTGTTTTATGACTTCGTCTTGAAGTGGAATCTTTTTATTTTCTTTACCAATATTTACAGCCAATTCTGAGGAGGGCATGCTTTTTTCACTTCTCAAAGTTTGATATTTTTTGTAATTCTCTTTCAGGCTAAATAAAATGAAAAAAATAATAGAGGTAGCTAAATAAAATCTAAAAGGGTTGGTGTATTTATTACGTTTGCCATTTATATAGTCTTTTGAAACTTTTCCAGGTTTCACAAGTAAAGGGAATAAAGTTCTCCAAAATTTAGCGTCCCATGATAAAAACCCACTGAACATTTCGCGCATGAAATTTCCAAAAGTAACTTTGCTTCCTTTGTTTTTTTGACCACATTCAGGACAAAATTTTTCATTCTGATAAAACGGATAACCACAATTTAAACAATTAGGATCCTTTACAATTGGCAGCTTGCTTTTTTTGGACATTTAATTAAGGGTTGGTGTTGTGGTAAGTTGAAAGGTTGGTATTTTAACAAAAAATTCATTGGAAGAATTAATGTCTATCATTTTATATTTTCCGCTCATAGAACCAATTGGAGAAAGGAGGAAACAGTTTGATTTATAATTATAAACACTATTGGGAGTTATAATTGGTGTTTGACCTACTACACCTTCTCCTTCTATGTATTCAGTGTTATTAAGTGAGTCAAAAATGATCCAAAATCGCTCAAGTAATTGAACAGTTTTTTCAGAATTATTTTCTATGGTAACAAAATAACTAAAAGCATAATACGGAAGATGTCCACGGTGTATGATACCATTGTACATTGTTTTTACCGATATTTTTATGCCTTTTGTTTTTTGTTGAAACATATAATAAATATAACACAAAATATATTTTTTTACAAATTTGTAAAAAAAATATCACTTATTCTGATTAAAATATCCCTTGCCAACTCCTATTACCCTGTCGTAAAACCCACCAAAAGGAGTATAGTATATTATTGCAGTGTATTCGTTTTCAGTTTGAAAAAAAGAACCGTCTATTTTACTAAGGTTAATCCCTTTTGAGTCGTTAACAACTGCATAACAATAATTATAAAATCCTTGTTTAAGTAAAATTGTTGATTCATAATTATTAGTTGAACTGTTATAAATCATTTTATTTTCTTTTTTGAGTTCAAAATTATTAAATGCTCCATACACATACACTTCTTTGTTTACATATTTTTCATCAACAAAAAGAGAAAAATGAACACGTGTATAGTCAGCTTCTGTATTTGTTTCTTGTGCGTCTAATGTTTTTATAATAAACTGACCATTGATGTCTGGATTGTATGTGTAGGGTCTGTTAACCCTAGGTTCGTCCGTAAATAAATATGAATTATAAACGTCGTTTCTTTCTACTCTAGCAATGTTTAAACTTGTATTTCTTACATATTTTGTGTCAAAATTTAAAAATTCATTATTTCCAGAGAAATTAGTGATTTGTGTATGGTTATAAATTAATTGTTGAGGTTTTATGAACAGTGGTTGTATGTTTTTAATGGCTGTGCTCCAATTGTTATTCTGTATAAGGACAGATTTTACTTCTTGATTAGGATTGTTGATTGGAAGATTAGAATGATTTACTAAAAACTGTACTGTTTGTTCTTGTTCACTTTTTGAGGTATTTCTGCTTCTTATAACAGATACTCCCACGGTACTAATATTTTCATAAAATACACACCGTCGCTTAAAAACAACCTCGTAATCCTCGTTTAAGATTGATATCAAATAATTTCCACTTTTTGTTATTATCGTATTTTCATTGGGTAATTTTACTGAATAATGTGTGTAGGGTTGTAATGTGTTAAAAGAGTTTGTTACATTTATAATTGTATTTTGTTCAAATCCATTAATGTATTGGTTACTAGTCATATTGCTAGGTTTCCAATCATGGGTCATGTGTTCAATTTTATAAATATATTCTTTGTTGTCTGCATCAAGATCATCAAAAGATAATTCTAATACACTTCCTAAGCTAACAATAGAGCTAAAATCGTTTAAGTTGTTAACTTGTCTTAATTGTATTGTTTTGATATTCTGAGAGATAATTGAGTTGGTTATCAAAATAAAAAGTAAAATAAAAATATTTCTAATCATAGTACACAAAAGTATCAAAATATAAGCCAAAAAACTACTTTTTATTTAGAATAAGTATAAATAAAGCAGTTTCTTAAAGATAAGAAAGGATTTGCTCTTAAGTGGTTTTCAAAATTTTTAAATTTGCGTGTTTTTAAGAAAATCAAATTAATCAGTTACTATGTCAAAAGACATCCGTATTAAAAAGGGTTTGGATATCAAACTCATTGGCGAAGCAGATCAGGTAACTACCGAACTTTCTTTAGGTAGTATGTTTGCTATAAGACCAGATGATTTTCACGGCGTTATTCCAAAAATTTTAGCAAAAGAAGGTACAGAAGTAAAAGCGGGAGAAGCACTTTTTTATAACAAGAGTGATGAACGTATGTTATTTCCTAGTCCTGTAAGTGGAAAAATTTCAGAGATCGTTCGTGGAGCACGAAGAAAAGTTTTAGCAATTAAAATCGCTGCTGATAGCAAGCAGGAATTCAAAGATTTTGGTAAAAAAGATGTTGAGGCAATGTCTGGGGAAGAGGTGAAAAACCACCTTTTTGCTTCAGGATGTTGGCCATTTATAAAACAACGTCCCTATGATGTGGTAGCCAATCCAAATCAAGCTCCAAAATCAATCTTTGTATCCGCTTATGCCAGTGCACCTTTGGCAGGAGATTATGATTATTCCTTAAAAGGGAAAGAGTCAGAATTACAAGTCGCTTTAACAGCTTTAACCAAGTTAACAGCAGGTAAAGTACATGTTTCTGTTGGTGAGAATTTAGCATCATCACCTTTTAAAAACGTACAGGGAGTTGATTTGCATAAGGTTTCAGGACCACACCCAATAGGGAATGTGAGTACTCAAATAGCGCAGATTGATCCAATAAATAAAGGTGAAGTTGTTTGGGTTGTAACTCCACAAGATTTAGTAGTAATTGGAGAATTATTATTAACAGGAAAGTTAAACCTTAGAAGAACGATAGCTTTAACTGGGTCTAAATTTAACAAGCCTCAATATGTAACTGCTATAGCCGGAGCTCAAATAGGAGATCTTGTGAAAGGAAATTTAGATGCAAGTAATGCTCGTATAATTAGTGGGAATGTTTTAAGTGGACTACAAGCAAGTGAAAATGATTTTCTAGGATACTATGAAAATCAAGTAACAGCTATTCCAGAAGGAGATGATTATGAGTTGTTTGGTTGGAATAAGCCAGTTTTTAATAAAATATCAACTTCAAGAGCGCTTACATTTTCTTGGCTAAACCCAAAGAAAAAATACGATTTAAATACAAATACAAATGGAGAACATAGAGCTTTTGTTGTAACAGGAGCTTATGAAGAAGTATTTCCATTAGATATTTATCCAATGCAGCTTTTAAAGGCTTGTATGTATAAAGATTTGGATGAAATGGAAGGGTTAGGAGCATATGAAATTGCACCTGAAGATTTTGCATTGACAGAATTTATTTGTGTATCTAAACAACCTCACCAGAAAATAATTCGTGAAGGATTAGATTTAATGAGAGAAGAACTAGGATAAGATTATGGGCTTAAAACAAAATTTACATAATTTAAAAAAGAAGTATGAAGGAACGAAAATGGCGCCGCTATTTAATGGATTTCATACATTTTTATACCTGCCAAATGAAACGACTCATGGAGGAACTCATATAAAGGCAGCTGATGATTTAAAACGTACCATGAATATAGTTATTATGGCATTAGTGCCGTGTTTAATTTTTGGTATGTTTAATGCAGGGTATCAACATAATGCTGCAATAAATGGCTTTTCAGAAGGAATGTCTTTTTTTAGTACTGACTTTTGGAATTTAGAGAATCTGTTTATTGGTGCTTTTAAAATTTTACCTTTAGTAATAGTATCATACGTAGTTGGTTTAGCTATAGAATTCGTTTTCTGTATTATAAAAGGACACGAGATAGAGGAAGGGTATTTAGTAACTGGGATGTTAGTTCCGTTAATTGTACCTATTGATTTACCATTATGGATGCTAGCTGTAGCAGTTGCTTTTGGAGTTGTAATAGGTAAAGAGGTGTTTGGAGGTACTGGAATGAATATTTTAAATCCAGCTTTAACAATTCGTGCGTTTTTATTCTTTGCATATCCAACTTGGATGTCAGGAGATAAGGTATGGGTTGAAGGTGCTAGAGAACTAGCTGGAACAGCTGATGCAATTTCTGGAGAAACAGTTTTAGGAAGTTTAGCTCAAGGGAAAGAATTTGCCTTTTCTACATGGGATATGTTTTTTGGATTTATTCCTGGTTCAGTAGGTGAAACATCAACATTACTAATTTTAGTAGGAGCTTTGTTTTTAATTTTTACAAAAATTGGAAGCTGGAGAATTATGTTATCTGCAGTAATAGGAGCTTTAGTAATGGGATTAATTTTTAATCAAGTTGCAACATTAGGATGGATAGGAGAAGGAAGTAAATTCTTTAGTTTAATGAATACTACTTTTTGGCATCATTTATTAATTGGAGGTTTTGCATTTGGAGTAGTTTATATGGCTACAGATCCTGTAACAGCTTCACAAACTAATAAAGGAAAATGGATTTACGGTTTCTTAATAGGTTTTTTATCTATAATGATTCGTGTATTTAATCCAGCATACCCAGAAGGAGTAATGTTAGCTATTTTATTAATGAACGTTTTTGCTCCAACAATTGATCACTATGTGGTACAAGGAAATGTAAAGAGAAGATTAAAACGTGCTAAAGTTAAAACTGCCTAATTATGAGTAAGAGAACAGATAGTAATGGATATACACTACTTTTTGCCATAGGTATGGTATTAGTAGTAGGAGCGTTGTTAGCTTTTACAGCGTCATCACTTCGCCCAATGATAGATGCTAATAAGCGTATTGAAAAGCAACAAAATATTTTGTATGCAATGGGGGTAAATGAAAATGATGAAAGCAGTGCAATCTTTGTTTCAAAAGATAAAGTAGCTGAAGAATTTTCTAAATATATTAAAAAGCAATTAGTTATTAAAGGTAATAAAACTACTGAAGATGCTAAAGCTTATTTAATTGATGTTAAAAAACAACAAACAGCAGCTAAAGCTGGTAAGGTGAGAAAATTGCCTTTGTTTATAGGAGAAAAAGATGGTAAAACATTTTATATAGCTCCAATTAGAGGTAAAGGTCTTTGGGATGCTATATGGGGGTACGTTGCTATGGATAAAGATATGGTAGTTCAAGGTGCATTCTTTGATCATAAAGGAGAAACACCTGGTTTAGGAGCTAACATTAAGCAACGCTACTTTATGGATGATTTCATTGGAGAAAATTTAAAAAGTAATGGTACTTTTAAGGGTATTACTGTTTCTAAATCAAATAATGATCCGAAGAACGAAGATAAAAATGATAACGAGGTAGATGCAATTGCAGGAGCAACTATTACTGGAGACGGTGTTGCAGCAATGATTAAATCTGAATTAGGTTTATACGTACCTTACTTTAAAACATTAAAATAATTATGGGACTTTTATCAAAAAAAGACGCAGCACTAATTACTGACCCATTAGCGGATAATAACCCAATTACAATTCAAGTACTGGGTATTTGTTCAGCACTAGCAATTACTGCTGAATTACAAGCATCTATTGTAATGTCGGTATCTGTGTTGTTTGTATTAGGAATAGGAAATGTTGTGATTTCTTTACTAAGAAATATTATTCCTTCAAAAATTAGGATTATTGTACAGTTAATAGTTGTTGCTGCATTGGTAATTATTGTAGATCAAGTGTTAAAAGCTTTTGCTTATGAATTAAGTAAAACACTTTCGGTATTCGTAGGATTAATTATAACCAACTGTATTATTATGGGACGTTTTGAAGCATTTGCTTTAGGTAACGGACCTTGGAGATCGTTTTTAGATGGAATTGGAAATGCTTTAGGATATGCAGTAATTTTAATAGCTGTAGGTTTCTTCAGAGAATTATTAGGTTCTGGTACTTTATTAGGATTTAAAGTATTAGGTGATCCAATTGAAAAAACAGGATTGTACTCTTTGGGATATGAGAATAACGGATTTATGTTATTATCACCAATGGCATTAATTGTTGTAGGTATTATTATTTGGGTACAACGTAGTAGAAACAAAGCATTAATCGAGGATTAAATTCTCTTCAATATCTCTTGAAATATAGAGATGAATTGAAAGAGGAAAAATATAAAATATGGAACATTTAGAATTATTTTTCAAGTCGATATTTATTGATAATATGGTATTTGCTACGTTCTTAGGAATGTGTTCTTACTTAGCTGTATCTAAAAAAGTATCAACAGCAGTAGGTTTAGGAGCTGCCGTTATATTTGTATTAGCAGTAACAGTGCCTATTAACTGGCTATTAGATCAATATTTATTGCAACCAGGAGCATTATCTTGGTTAGGAGCTGAGTATGCTGATTATGATTTAAGTTTCTTATCATTTATCATGTTTATTGCTACAATAGCAACGATGGTACAGTTGGTAGAAATTATTGTAGAGAAGTTTGCACCTGCTTTATATAACTCTTTAGGTATTTTCTTACCATTAATAGCTGTAAACTGTGCAATATTAGGAGGGTCTTTATTTATGCAGTCTCGTGAAATTCCTACATTAGGATTATCATTAACGTACGGAGTAGGGTCTGG
Organism: Tenacibaculum sp. nBUS_03; assembly: GCF_051201695.1. Classification (GTDB taxonomy): domain Bacteria; phylum Bacteroidota; class Bacteroidia; order Flavobacteriales; family Flavobacteriaceae; genus Polaribacter. The sequence goes on from NZ_CP179214.1 coordinate 2,955,763, forward strand.
TATTGGATGGTTTTTAGCAATTTTAGCTATTGCAGCTATTCGTGAAAAAATTAGATATTCATCTGTACCACCAGCATTAAGAGGGTTAGGTATTACTTTTATTATAACTGGTTTAATGGCGATTGGATTTATGAGCTTTGGAGGAATGTTAACAGGAGGAGATGAAGAAAAGAAAGAAGAAGCACCTAAAGCTGAAATAATCAAAGAAGATTTAGATAAAGCGAAAAAGGTAGCTGAAACTAAATTAACTGATAACACTAAAAAAATTACAGAATAATGATGTTTTTAGAAATAAATACTGGAGGTACAGTAGCTGTGACTGTAGTAGCATTTTTAGCAATTGTATTAGTTTTAGTAGGGTTGTTATTATTTGTAAAGCAAAAACTAGCACCATCAGGTCCAGTAAAGATTACAATTAATGGTGATAAGACAATTGAAGTTGCTTCAGGAGGTACATTGTTATCTACTTTAGGAAATGAAAAGATTTTCTTGCCATCAGCTTGTGGTGGAGGTGGATCTTGTGTTCAGTGTGAGTGTCACGTTAATGCTGGTGGGGGTGAAGCTTTACCTACAGAGACTCCTCACTTTACACGTAAAGAATTACAACATGGTATTCGTTTAGCATGTCAGGTTAAAGTAAAACAAGACATGGATATCTCTATTCCAGAAGAAATTTTTGGAATTAAAAAATGGGAAGCAACAGTTGTACGTAACTACAATGTTGCGACTTTTATTAAGGAATTTGTAGTTGAAATTCCTGAAGAAATGGATTATAAAGCTGGAGGTTATATTCAAATTGAAATTCCAGAATGTGAAGTTAAATATTCAGATATGGATATTTCAGCACATCCTTCTGATCATCCAGGCGAGCCTGATAAATTTAAAGCAGATTGGGAAAAATTTGGTTTATGGCCATTGGTAATGAAAAATACTGAAGTAGTTGAGAGAGCATATTCTATGGCTTCTTACCCTGCGGAAGGACGTGAAATTATGTTAAATGTTCGTGTAGCAACACCTCCTTTCGATCGTGCTAAAGGCGGATGGATGGATGTTAATCCAGGTGTAGCTTCTTCTTATATTTTTAATCAGAAACCTGGAGATAAAGTAACTATTTCAGGACCTTATGGAGAGTTCTTTATCAATGAATCTGAGGCAGAAATGTTATATGTAGGTGGTGGAGCTGGTATGGCACCAATGCGTTCACATATTTATCATTTATTTAGAACCTTAAAAACAGGTAGAAAAGTAACTTATTGGTATGGAGGTCGTTCTAAAGCTGAGTTATTTTACATTCACTACTTTAGAGCACTAGAAAAGGATTTCCCAAACTTTAAATTTTACTTAGCTTTATCAGAACCATTAGAACAAGATAATTGGAAAGCTAAAACAGATATTAATGATGAAGAGGGAGATGGATTTGTTGGGTTTATTCACCAAGTTGTAATAGATCAATATTTATCTAAGCACGATAGTCCTGAAGATTTAGAATTATATTTCTGTGGCCCACCATTAATGAATAAAGCAGTTCAAAAAATGGGTGAAGATTTTGGTCTTGATGATGAGAACATCAGATTTGATGATTTTGGAGGATAGAAATTTTTAACCTTATAATATAGAAAACCGAGCATATTGCTCGGTTTTTTTATGAGGTAATTTTTTTAAGTATTTAAAGAATATATATTGTTGCTAGTTGTCGTCTTTCAAGGGCATAATTTAAGTAAATTATCTTTATGCCTTTATACAATCATTATAGTTGTATTGTTTATTATATTTCAATTTTACACAGTAAAAAATGACGATTATCTATCATTTTTCATTCCTATGGAAGCTATTTAGTGTCGTTCGGAAAATTTTATATTAATTCTGTTAGTTTTTTTCAATCTTAGCCAACGGTTATGTTCCCCAACTTTGTAATAATATTGTTTTCATCCAAATTAATACTTTTGAATTTAATACAAATGAACTGTCCAAACTGTCAATCGACTATAGTTAATCGTAAAAAGAGAAGTGCTTTTCAAAAACTTATTTTACCTTATAGTAAAAAATTAAAATGTTATAATTGTTCAACTATTTTTTTTTATTTTCCTTTTTTTGAAAAGAGTATAATTACTCATAGCGGAGATATAAATAAGCAAAGTACTAATCAAAGTGTTTAAAAGTTTAACTATAAAGAGTCTTACCTTTTTTATAAATACTCTTTGCTACAAATATTCACTAATGCCATTACAACGAAAATACTCTCTTTATTGTATCATAAGCAAATGTATTTTATATTCAATAGGTAATTATAAGAGTCGTGCTTTCTAAATATAGAAATCGTACCTTTGTGAAAATTTTCATAAATGGTCTCTTTTCAAGAATTAGATTTATCAAATCCACTACGAAATTCAATTGAAGACTTAGGTTTTGTTAATCCAACACCTATACAAGAACAAGCTTTTCCTGTAATTCGTTCAGGTAAAGATGTAGTAGGAATTGCTCAAACAGGTACAGGGAAAACGTTTGCTTACATGTTACCAATTTTAAGAGATTTAAAGTTCTCAAAACAACTGCACCCACGAGTATTATTACTTGTGCCTACAAGAGAGTTAGTTGTTCAGGTAGTAGATGAAATAGAAAAGTTAGCAAAATATATAAATTTACGAGTTTTAGGTGTTTACGGTGGTGTAAATTTAAACAGGCATAAAGAAGCTGTTTTACAAGGAACTGATATTATAGTGGCTACCCCTGGGCGCTTATACGATTTAGCAATAAGTAGGGTGCTAAAGCTAAAGTCAATTCAAAAAGTTGTAATTGATGAAGTAGATGTAATGTTAGATTTAGGATTCCGTTTTCAATTGTTGAATATTTTTGATTTATTGCCTGTAAGGCGTCAAAATATTATGTTTTCAGCTACAATGACTGAAGATGTAGAGACATTAATAGATGATTATTTTATAATGCCTAAAAAGATAGCTATAGCTGTTAGTGGTACACCATTAGATAATATTGAACAAGTAACTTATGATGTTCCTAACTTCTATACAAAGATTAATTTATTGAAAGAGTTATTGTTTGATAAAAATGAATATGCTAAAGTATTAATCTTTGCTCCTAATAAGAGAAATGCTGATAGAATATTCAATTTATTAGAAGAAGAATATCCAAGACAATGTTGTGTAATTCACTCTAATAAAACTCAGAATTATCGCTTACGCTCTATTGAAGAGTTTAATAATGGAAATCATAGAATTTTAATAGCGACTGATGTTATAGCAAGGGGGCTAGATTTAAATGAGATTACTCATGTAATTAATTTTAATCCTACTCAATACCCTGAAAACTATATGCATAGGATAGGTCGTACTGGTCGTGCTGACCACAAAGGGAAGTCTATTTTATTTGTCACTGAAAAAGAACATAACTCGAGGGTATCTATAGAAGAGTTAATGGACTATAAAATTCCAGTATTAGAAATACCTGAACATGTGGAGATCTTTAAAGAACTAACTGAAGAAGAAAGACCAAGTGAAGATAGAGATCAGTCGAAAAATAGAACTTCTCAAGAATATGTTCCAGGTCCTGCTTTTCATGAGAAGAAAGAAAAAAATAAGAAAGTTAACTTAGGAGGTTCTTACAGAAGGGAAATCGTAAAAAAATATAAGAAACCAAAAACTAGAGGTGATAAGAACTATAATAAGCGCAATAAGAAAAAATAAACATGCAACAACTTACTAAGCAGGAGTTACACAACTTAGGAATGAATATTGTTGGTAAAAAGCTACAAGAAAAGGGGTATGAATTTGTAGCTATTAATAGTGCTTTAAAAAAGCATCCTCAATTTGTTTTATTCAAAAAGGGAGAACCAACAATTTTTGTGCTGGTTAATGTAACTAATAACATACAGGCTCCGGATAAATATGATGTTTTATGGATGGAAACCTTTAAAGAGCATGCAAAAAAACAGAATGCTAAGATTTGGTATGCGGGTATAGGAATAGCAAATGCTGAAAGTATTGACTTACCTGTGTTCAAAAATCAGCCTTATTATGTCGCTTTTAATGATTTTATAACAATTTTATAACGTTTTTTAGATCTCTTTATGGTATGTATAAAACCAATTGTAATCGATTGTATACCATTTATACACTTTTTTAATAGAATGGTATAAAAACATATAATTATCTTGATATACAGTAGTTTAAGTGTTAATTTTGCGTCAGGGAAATTAATTAATAAACTATCAATGAAAAAAAAATTACTTAAGGGGATTCAAAACTTTATTAAAAATCTATTATCGGTTTTAAGAGAATTCGGCAAAGGAGCTGGATACGCAATAAACCACTAAATAATAAAGAATTTGAAGGAAGAACACTCGTTTTAAGATAAAGCGAGTGTTTTTTTGTGACTAATTTTTGCCGAAATAGCCTTGTAAAAGGTTGTTAGTTTTTATAAGCAATGCAATATTTATTGTTTTACCTTAAGTACAAAAGGGAAAAACACTATTGATTATGAATTGTTTGTGGTTTAAATTTACCATGGGAAAAATTAATAAATTAATACATAATGAAAAAAAAATTACTTAAGGGGATTCAAAAAAAGATGAAATTTTTATTATTGGTTTTAGAAGAATTTGGTAAAGGAGCGGGATATGCCATACATCATTAAATAAGACTTTTTTGAATGGAAAACACTCGTTTTATCTTAAAACGAGTGTTTTTTTTGTTAGTTTTATAAAATGAATGAATTACTAGAAGAAGTTAGAGCATGTAATATTTGTAAAAATTATATTACACCTAGGCCAGTAGTTTTTGCGAATGAGAAATCTAAAATATTAATTATAGGTCAAGCTCCAGGAAGTAAAGTTCATGCTTCTGGTATTCCTTGGGATGATGCAAGTGGTAAACAACTTAGAAAATGGTTGAATGTTACTTCAGATCAATTTTATAATGTGGACAATTTTGGAATCATTCCTATGGGTTTTTGTTATCCTGGGAAAGGAAAAACGGGAGATTTACCACCTAGAAAAGAATGTGCTCTTCAGTGGCATAAATTGTTGTTAAATAAAATGCCAAATGTAGAGTTGATATTATTAATAGGGATGTACGCGCAAAAATATTATTTAAAAGATAAAGCTAGAAACACGTTAACCAATACGGTTATTAATTATCAAGAGTACCTTCCTGATTATTTTGTATTACCACATCCCTCTCCTAGAAACCGTTTTTGGTTAACTAAAAATCCGTGGTTTCAAAAAACGGTTCTTCCTGAACTTAAAAAACATATATGTAAATTACTTTAATGAGCCTCTAACCAATTATCACCAATACCAATTTCAACATCTAAAGGTACAGATAGTTTAAAAGCATTTTCCATTTCTTCTTTAATTATAGGTTTTATGACGTCTAATTCATTTTTATGAGCATCAAAAACTAGTTCATCATGAACTTGAAGTAACATCTTAGATGTAAACTTTTCTTGTTTAAAACGCTTATGAATATTGATCATAGCTAACTTTATAATGTCAGCAGCACTACCTTGGATAGGAGCGTTTACTGCATTTCTTTCAGCACCACTTCGTACGATGGCATTACGAGAATTAATATCTTTTAAATAACGTCTTCTTTCTAAAATGGTTTCTACATATCCGTGCTCACGTGCAAAATCTACTTGTTTAGAAATATAATTACGTAATTTAGGATAGGTTTCATAGTAAGCATCAATTAATGATTTAGCTTCTTTTCTAGTTAAAGATGTTTGATTGCTTAACCCAAAGGCAGAAACGCCATAGATAATTCCAAAATTTACTGTTTTAGCGTTGCTACGTTGTTCACGAGTAACTTCTTCTATAGGTACATTAAATACTTTTGAAGCAGTTGAGGCATGAATGTCTTCCCCGTCTTTAAAAGCTTTAATCATTGTTTCTTCTTCGCTCAAAGCCGCAATAATGCGTAATTCTATTTGGCTATAATCAGCAGCTAGTAGTACATGGTTTTTATCTTTCGGGATAAATGCTTTTCGTACCTCTTGTCCTCTTTTAGTTCTAATTGGAATATTTTGCAGGTTTGGATTATTAGAACTTAATCTTCCAGTAGCAGCAACTGCTTGAGCATAAACGGTGTGGATCCTTTTGGTTTTTGGATTGACTTCATTTGGCAAGGCATCAACATAGGTGCTTTGTAGTTTCTTATACTGGCGGTATAGTAAAATATCTTCAATTATTTTATGATCCTTAGCTAGGTTTGACAATACATCTTCAGCTGTAGAATATTGACCGGTTTTGGTTTTTTTGGGTTTATCAACTAGTTTCATGTTTTCAAACAAAACAATTCCTAGCTGTTTTGGAGAAGCAATGTTGAACTCTTCGCCAGCTTGTTCAAAAATTCGTTTTTCTAATTCTTGGATGTCATTTGTTAGTTCAGTTGACAAAGAATTTAAAAAATCAATATTCAAATTAACGCCTTCAATTTCCATTGCAGTTAAAACAGATACCAAAGGAGTTTCAATTTCATTAAATAATTTTGTTACATTGCCACTTTCTAGCTCTTTAGTAAAATGCTTTTTAAGTTGTAAAGTAATGTCAGCATCTTCAACAGCGTACTCACTTTGTTTTGAAAGTTCAACTTGACGCATAGAAAGTTGATTTTTCCCTTTCTTACCAATCAATTCAGTAATAGAAACTGGTTGGTAATTTAAATAGGTTTCAGAAAGGATATCCATATTATGGCGCATATCAGGATTAATTAAATAATGCGCAATCATAGTGTCAAATAATTTTCCTTTTACAGGAATGTTGTAGTTTGATAAAACTTTAATATCATATTTTAAATTATGACCAATCTTCTCAATTTTTTCATTTTCAAAAAAAGGTAAGAATTCTTCAATAATAGTTTGGGTTTCTTCTTGGTTTTCAGGAAAGGTTACATAATAACCTTTGCCAGCTTCCCAAGAAAAAGAAATACCGATTAGCTCTACTTCTAGAGATTTTAAGCCAGTAGTCTCAGTATCAAAACAGACAGAAGTTTGTTGTTCTAGTTTTTTAAGTAGTAGTTTTCTACTTAAAGGAGTGTTTACTAATTGATAAAAGTGGCTGGTATTTTCAATCGTTTTAAATCCGTTAATATTATTTTCTTCAGAAGCTATTCCACTTCCTGGCGCAGCAAATAAATCGAATTGTTGGCTGTCAGTTGTTTGTGTGTTTTTTTTAGAAGTGGTTTCTGTTTGATTCTTTGTATCTACAGAAATATTGTAGGTCTTTTTTAAATTTTCAACCAATCGTCTAAATTCTAATTCACTAAATATTTCTGAAGTTTTTTCAAAGTTCGGTTGCTCAAACATAAGTTTATCTTCCTCTAATTCAACAGGAACATCTAACATGATTGTTGCTAACTGTTTTGAAAGAAGGCCTAATTCTTGATTGGCGGCTACTTTTTCTTTCATTTTGCCCTTTAGCTGATCAATGTTTTCAAATAATCCTTCCATACTACCATAAGCTGCAAGGAATTTTTTAGCTGTTTTATCTCCAACTCCTGGTAATCCAGGAATGTTATCAACAGCATCTCCCATCATTCCTAAATAGTCGATAACTTGCTCTGGGCGTTCAACTCCAAATTTAGCTTTAACTTCTTCAATTCCCCATTTTTCATACCCATTTCCCATTCTAGGAGGTTTGTACATGAAAATATGTTCAGAAACGAGTTGCGCAAAATCCTTGTCTGGAGTTACCATATAGGTGTCTAAACCAGCTTTTTCAGCTTTTTTTGCAAGAGTTCCTATAATATCATCAGCCTCATATCCTGATTTTACAATTGCAGGAATGTTCATGGCTTCTAGTATTTTTTCGATATAAGGAACAGCTATTTTTATTGCCTCAGGAGTTTCTTGTCTATTTGCTTTGTATTCAGGAAAGACTTCTATTCTATCAACACTTCCTCCTTTGTCAAAACAAACAGCTAAGTAATCAGGTTTTTCTCTTTTAATTACATCTAAAAGAGAATTTGTAAAACCTAAAACAGCTGAAGTGTCTAACCCTTTTGAATTGATTCTAGGATTTTTTATAAAAGCATAATATCCTCTAAAAATTAAAGCGTATGCATCAAGTAAAAAAAGTCGTTTTCTGTTTGCCATGTTGTTATATAAGAGCTGTTGAAATATTTTTATTATTGAGAAATGAATCTAAATTAAAAATCACATTTAACCAAGCAGTAAAGCTACGAAACTTTAACAAGATGTTAAAAATTGATTTTTAGTTTTACTATTATCTTTGCATCCTATTAAAAATAGATATATGCCTCGTTGGATACTTCCTTTATTAATTTCTTCTTTTGTAATTATTGCTCTTGAAACATATGCTTTCCAAACAGTTAAAGTTCTTACTAAAAACAAGTTTATTCGAATTGTATGGTTATTTATAGGTGCCTTAGCGTATATTAATTTTTTTTATGTAATTTTTTCTACAGATAGAAGTTCTGGGCAAACACGTCAATTTCAATGGGCAGTAGGTTTTTTGTTATTAATATTAGTACCAAAATTGATACTACTGCTTTTTATGCTGGGAGAAGATATAATAAGGTGGTTAAAAAAAGGCATATCTTATTTTTCGTATGAAGAAACCAAGGGTTTGGTAGGGCGAAGAAAGTTTATATCTCAGCTTGCTTTTCTTATAGCAGCAATACCTTTTACAAGTTTATTATATGGTATTTTTAAAGGAAAGTATAATTATAAAGTGCTTAAGTATCAATTAAGTTTTAAAGATTTACCAGAAGCTTTTGATGGTTTTACTATAACACAAATTACTGATATTCACTCTGGAAGTTTTGATAATAAGGAAAAGATTCAATATGCCGTTAACTTAGTAAATGAACAAGAATCAGATGTTATTTTATTTACTGGTGATATTGTAAATAATTTTGCTCACGAGATGGATGATTGGATTCCCGTTTTTTCTCAACTTAAAGCGACAATGGGCAAGTATTCAATCCTAGGGAATCACGATTATGGTGATTATTCAAAGTGGAAAAGTAAAGAGGATAAAAAAGAGAATTTTGAAGCAATTAAAAATATTCATCCAAGAATAGGGTTTGATTTATTATTAAATGAACACAGATATATAGAAAAAGATGGACAGAAAATAGCTTTGGTAGGAGTTGAAAATTGGGGAAAGGGTTTTAATCAGGCAGGAGATTTAAAAATGGCCTCTAAAGGAATTGATAAGGACGACTTTAAAGTTTTGATGAGTCATGATCCAAGTCATTGGGAGTATAAAGTGAAAAAAGATGATTTTAATTACCAGTTAACATTGAGTGGACATACCCATGGATTGCAATTTGGAATTGAAATTCCAGGTTTTTTTAAATGGAGCCCGTCTCAATATGTTTACAAGCAATGGGCTGGTTTATATGAGGAGTTTGGAAGATATGTTAATGTGAATAGGGGATTTGGATACCATGCTTTTCCTGGAAGAGTAGGTATTTGGCCTGAAATAACTGTTATAGAGTTAAAAAAAGCCTAGTTTTTAGTGTTTTTCATCTTAATTTAAGGTTTTAGTTATAAAAAATTAGTACTTTTAGGCGACTTACAGAAAAAAATTATGTTATATGACAAAATTTGGTGAAATCATAAGTGTTAATAAACCTGTGTTAATTGATTTTTATGCTGATTGGAGTGAGTTTGAACCAAGCATAGACACTCTTCGTGATGTTGCTGCTGCTTTAGGTGATAGAGCAAAAGTTATTAAAATAGACATTAGAAAAAATGAACTTTTAGCAGATGCGCTTCGAGTAAAAGGAAATCCTACATTTATGATATACAAGAATGGGGAAATGAAGTGGCGCCAAACTGGTGAGCAAGACGCAAATACACTTATTGGTTTAGTTCAACAATACGTTTAATAAATAGCTTTAAAAATATATCCTTTTCTTGTGTATTCCTCAAGAACTTTAGGTAAAGTATAGTAAAGTTTTTCTTTAGCTTTTATACTGTCATGAAAAACAATAATACTTCCATTGAAGGTGTTGTTTAGAACATTTTCTAAACATTTTTCTTTAGATATTTTTTTGTCAAAATCTGCTGAGAGAACATCCCACATTACAATTTTGTATCCTTTATTTATAAGTTCCGTTGCTTGTGAATGTTTTATTTTGCCATATGGAGGGCGAAAGAGTTTTGTAAGAAGCTTTTCTTTACCTTGTTTCTCTATAATTTCTTGTGTCTTTTTAATATTTAAAACATAGTTTTTTAATGTGTGTTTCCATCCGTTTAAGTGATTGTAGGTGTGGTTTCCTATACTATGCCCTTCTTTTAAAATTTGCTTGTAAATAAGTGGATGTTTTGTAATATTATCACCAATGCAAAAAAATGTAGCTTTAGCATTGTATTGTTTGAGTTGATCTAATACAAATTCAGTTACTATTGGAATAGGCCCATCATCAAAAGTTAAATAAATTTCTTTTTTATTAGAAGAAAAACACCACGTATATCTTGAAAATAATTTTTTGATTATACGTGGTGTTTTAGTTATATAAAATTTCAATATGTCCTAAGGTTTAATAGAATCTAGTTCTTCAGGTAAAGCTTCTTCACTATCAGACATTAAATGCTTAAATAATTTAGCATGATCAATATATGCTTTAAAAATTTTATTAGTAAAATCTTTATCTTCATCATATTGAGTAATTTGTCGAACTATATTTTGATACATGTATAAATTAGTATCAATGTTTTCAAAAACCAGTTGTTCATCACCCCCTTTAAAGTTCGTGTAATAAATAAGGTTTTGTTGAAAAATATCTATTAATGTTTCGGCAGTCTCACGAGCCTTATCTTTATCCCCTATTTTGTAATACAACTCAGGGTATCCAAGAGAGATACTATAATGATCAAAATCCTTAATAGGCATTTTATATAATGATAAATCTAAAACATCCTTAGCATTGACAGAATCATTTAATTTTAAAAATTCCTCAGATAAACGCATTAAGTTGTTTCGTAATGATATAGCATTACGTTTACTTTGTTCATCTAGGTATATTTTTCCATTATTAATAGTCTTCCAGTCCCATTTTTTTACATTAGCATACATCTTTTCAGGGTCAATCCGCCCCATGTCAAACATTGATTTTCCTTTATTTGAAGTTTTGATGGGTACTAATTTATATGACATACCATCTAGTTGTAAATAGTCTTTTAACCAGATATATTCCTCATCAGCATTTGCACCTCCAGTAAAATAAATAGGACGTTTCCAGTCAAAATTATTTAATATATCAAGCATTAAAATACGATTCTTAGCAATGCCTTGAGGGTCAATAGTAATGTCAATATAATCAACTATTTTATCAGCGTCTTTTTGTGCCACTAAACCAGTTTTTAAGGCGTTTTCTTTATTAACTGGAATGCGAATTCTATTGGTTGGGTAAAACTTTTCTTTTACATTATTTTCTTCATCAATATAATAGGTAACTTTATTATCACTTTCAATCCAACGCATAAAGTTTTTTATGGACATAATTGAATCTTTGAATCTAGGATGCGGAATGTGATACGCCAAATCTAAGGTTCCATATTTATATTGATCATGTGTTAGTGTAGAGGGTATAGGGTCTGCATCATAGGTTTTCTTTTTCATTTGGTCAATATACCAATCCGTTTGAAAAAGACTAGTGTTAACAATTTTTATGTCTGGGCGAATACCTTCTACTTGTTGCATATACCATAGAGGGAAAGTGTCATTATCACCAATAGTGAAAATAATGGCATTAGGGTCACAACTTTCTAAATACGTTTGAGCATTTAATTGTGCCATAAAACGATCACCTCTGTCATGATCATCCCAATTTTGAGCACCCATTAGAACAGGAACTGCTAATAATGAAATTATAGAAACAGCAAAGGCTACCGTTTGTTTGTTGGTATACTTTTTAAAGTAATCATATAGTGCAAGTACACCAAATCCAATCCATATAGCAAATACATAAAAGGAACCTACTACTGCATAATCACGTTCACGAGGTTCAAAAGGCTTAGGGTTTGTATAAAATATAATTGCAAAACCAGTAAATACAAAAAACAGGGTTAAAGCATACAGGTTTTTTTTGTCTTTATTTATTTGGTACAGTAAGCCTATAAAACCCAGTATAAGAGGTAGAAAAAAGTAAGTATTTCTTCCTTTATTGTTTTTAATAACATCAGGGAGATTTTGTTGAGAACCAAGTCGCATTTCATCAATAAAATTAATACCACTTAGCCAGTTGCCGTTTTCGAAATCTAAATGACCTTGAATGTCGTTTTGGCGACCAACAAAATTCCACATAAAATAACGACCATACATATATCCAAACTGGTAATCTACCATAAATTTGATGTTTTCAAAGAAAGTTGGTCTTCTTTTACTTCTGGCTGGAATACCAGCAATTCTTTTATAATGTTGTTCAGAACCAGGATCAACCATTCTAGGTATAAAACCTTTATGTTTATCAGAATAGTTAGGAATTACGTTTTTGTATTTATTTACAATTTCATATTTTCCATTTCTTTTCTCATATTTTGGTTTATCGTCCTTAAAAGGTTTGTTGGCATCTTGTTCTCTATTATAGGTTATAGAATAGTATTTGTCATAAAAAACATTAGCATCGCCATATTGTTCACGATTGTAGTATGCTAAAAGTTCGCGAGCACTTGATGGATTGTTTTCATTAATAACGGTATCAGCATTTGCACGAATAGGTAACATTAACCATGATGAAAAACCAATCATGATAAACAAAACAGATAAGATTAATGTGTTTCCTGTAATTAAGTTCTTTTTACGAGTATAGTTTAATCCAAAATAAAATAACCCTATTAAAATAACCCCAGCAATTATAGTTCCAGAGTTATAAGGTAATCCTATCTGGTTGATAAAAAATAGTTCAGATATACTAAAGAATTTTAATGTGAAAGGGAATAAAAATTTAAAAACAAAAGCTAAAACTAATATTGAAATAATTGTAGCAATTGCAGTAGTTTTTAAAGTGATGTTTTTATATGTCTTAAAAAAATACAACATCACAATAGATGGAATAACTAGTAAAGATAAAATATGTACTCCAAATGATAGTCCAACAACGAAACTTATAATAACAAGCCATTTATTGCCTCTAGGTGAGTTTATTGCTGCCTCCCATTTTAAACCTAACCAAAATAATAAGGCCATTAAAAATGATGACATTGCATATACTTCTCCTTCTACAGCACTAAACCAAAAACTATCAGAGAAAGTGTAGGTTAAAGCACCTACTAAACCACTACCTAAAACAGCAATACCTTCATTTTTATTGAATTTACCATTTTTAATCACCATTTTCTTTGCCAAATTGGTAATTGTCCAAAACATAAATAATATTGTAAAAGCACTTGCTAAACCAGACATAAAATTAACCATCTTAGCCCATTGGCTTGGGTCATTACTTAACATTGCAAAGAATGCTCCCAGCATTTGAAATAATGGGGCACCAGGTGGGTGACCAACTTCTAACTTTACAGCTGTTGAGATGTATTCACCACAATCCCATGAGCTTACTGTAGGTTCAAGTGTTAGTGTATAGGTTATTAACGCCACGGCAAATGAACCCCATCCTAAAATAGTATTCCATTTTTTGTAGTTAAAATCGTTCATATAATTTTTAATAAGTTGTTGCGAATGTACTAATTAGTAGTGTGTTTTAAGTATAGCAAAAATAAAATTTTGTTTTATTTTTCAGGATAAAGTTCTGTTAAAAGAAAAAAATTAATTTTTTTTTGTCAAAATCAATTTATGTTTTATATTTGCACCCGCAATAAGCAATTGGCCTATGGTGTAATGGTAACACACTGGTTTTTGGTACCAATATTCAAGGTTCGAGTCCTTGTAGGCCAACAAAGCCCTTACGAAAGTAAGGGCTTTTTATTTGTAATTTATATAGCTTCTTGAAATAAGTTGATTTTATAAAATATATAAGGTATGCTTTTGGGATACAGAGTTTGTTAGGTATTCAAAATTTTAAAGAAATAATATCTAGTTATGAGTTTTGAATTGTCAAAATCAATTTGAAATAAAACAATTCATAGTGTAAAAAATAGATTAAGTGAGTGCTAATTTTTGTAAAAATTAAGTTTTTTTATTTGTTGATAAGAGAGAGTGAAATTTTATTATTTATAATAAAAAACAAGGTATGATAAATAATTGATATTTAATTTAGAAGCTTATAAACCTAGTGCAATTATTAATGATTATAAATACAATTTAAATTCTATAATTGTAAAAAAGACAAAATGCACCTTAAAAAAGTATTTGTATTTTTTATAAATTTTGTTTTTTTTAATACAAACTTTATTTTTATATTTGCACTCACAAATTACTGGCCTATGGTGTAATGGTAACACACTGGTTTTTGGTACCAATATTCAAGGTTCGAGTCCTTGTAGGCCAACTTAAAAGTCTTAACTAAATTTTAGTTAAGACTTTTTTTGTAACAAGTTTTTATACCAATCGTCTTGCTTTTAAAACCAAATAGTATGAAACGATTTTTAACTGCATTTTTTTGTTTATTTTTAATTAGTATTAATGCTCAGGAGGCAAAATTTAAAAGCTTCTATAAGGCAAATAAAAACAGGACGGCTTTCTCATTAAATTTATCAAGCTCTTTTGCTGGTTCATTTTTTGATGATGAAGACGATGACGAAATTAAAAACCTATTAAAAAAGTCAAGTGATTTCAAACTTATGGTTTTTGATAAAAATAGAAGTGATGTTGCTAAAGATTTTAAAAGATTTTCAAGAAGAAATAAATTGAAAACTTTGATAAGAGCTAAGGATAAAGGAGGTAAAGCGGAAATTCTTTTCATCGAAAAAAATAACTTAGTGAGAGAAATCATTGTTAAAGTAACTGGAACTGAAGACAAACTTGTGTTATTGGGAGTGAAAACAAAACTAACAAGAGAAGAGTTGGCTTCAATTATTACTTCCTCAAATAATGAGGAGGTAGCATCAAAATAAATTAAAAAAAAGGCGGAAGTAATTTTCCGCCTTTTATTATTGAGTAGCTTTTTTTAAAGATTCAATAATTTTCTTGCTATTGCCTATATAAATGTCACTATTAATAATAAAAACAGGACGTTTTAAAAAAGTGTACTCATCTAAAATGTATTGTTTGTAATCAGCTTCTGTTAAGGTTTGGTTTTTTAAATCCATTTCCCTGTAAAGTTTTGCTCTTTTATTAAACAAGGCTTCAAAACTACCGCTTAAACGGTACATTTCTTCTAGTTGTTGAACTGTAATCGGAACTGATTTAATTTCTTGTTTTTCAAAACCATCTAAGTTTACTTCTTTTAAAATTCTTCGACAAGTATCACAGGTTTGTAAAAAATAAACTTTCTTCATTTTATATAAATCTTTAATAATATATTTGAGCTAAAATAAACAGAAAAATGGATTCACAATTTGAAGTTTTAAAAAAATCCAGAGAGTTAGTGTTAAATCTTACAAATGGATTAACTATTGAACAGTTACATAAGATTCCAGAAGGGTTTAATAATAATATAGCTTGGAATGTTGCTCATTTGGTAGTGACTCAACAATTGTTACTTTATAAGTTGTCTGGTTTACAGTGTTTAGTGTCTGATGAACTAATAGATAACTATAGAAAAGGCACTAAGCCGACTGAAACTTTTACAGAAGAAGAGTTTGAAGAGGTAAAAGAATTGTTATTGGGGTTACCTGATACTTTAAAAGAAGATTTTAGTGCGGGGATTTTCTCGGATTATACAGAGTATAAAACAAGTACTGGTTTTGTATTAGACTCTTTTAAAACTGCACTTGCTTTTAATAACATGCATGAAGGCATACATTTAGGAGTTATTATGGCAATTAGAAAATTAGTGTAAATTTTTATTAAAATGAAATTTAATACTAAAGCGATACATGGAGGTCAAAAGTACGAAGAGACTACAGGAGCCGTTATGACTCCTGTTTTTCAAACTTCTACGTATGCTCAATCAAGCCCTGGTGTGAATAAGGGGTATGTATACTCACGTGCAGCTAACCCTACCAGAACAGCTCTAGAAAATGCATTTGCCTCAATTGAAAATGGGACTCGCGGATTTGCCTTTTCTTCAGGACTTTCTGCTATTGATTGTGTACTTCGTCTATTAAAACCAGGTGATGAAGTTATTGCGGGTAATGATTTGTATGGTGGTACTTATCGAATGTTTACTAGACTTTTTCATAAATATGGGTTGAATTTTAAATTTGTTGATTTAGGAGAGATTAGTAATGTAACTAATGCGGTTTCTGATTCGACAAAATTAATTTGGATAGAAACACCTACCAATCCATTAATGAAAATTGTTGATATTTTAGGAGTAACCAACGCTATAAAAAACAAAGACACTACTATTTTAATTGCGGTTGATAATACTTTTGCTACACCTTATTTACAAAGACCATTAGATTTAGGAGTAGATATTGTTATGCATTCTGCGACTAAGTATTTAGGAGGTCATTCAGATTTAGTAATGGGAGCTCTAATGGTGAAAGATGAAGAGTTAGCCGAAGAGTTACATTTTATTCAATTTGCTGCTGGGGCGATAGCCAGTCCTATGGATTCTTTTTTAGCATTACGAGGTATAAAAACATTACACTTACGAATGCAGCGCCATTGTGAAAATGGATTGGCCATAGCTAATTTTTTAAAAGAACATAAACAGGTAAGTGATGTGTATTATCCAGGTTTAGAAAGTCATCCTAATCATGAAATTGCTAAAAAGCAAATGGACGATTATGGAGGAATGGTTTCTTTTCGTTTAAAAGATGAAAGTAAAAAAGCAACGTTTAAATTTTTAGAAAGTACAAAGTTATTTACGTTAGCAGAATCATTAGGAGGGGTAGAGAGTTTGGTGAATCATCCAAGTACAATGACTCATGCTTCGATTCCTGAAGAGGAAAGAGTAAAAATAGGAATAACAGATTCTTTAGTCAGGTTGAGTGTTGGTGTGGAAGATATTGATGATTTATTAGATGATTTGGCACAAGCTTTAGAGAGGTAAATAAAATACATTTATTAAAAAAGAAAAGCACTACATTGTAGTGCTTTTCAATTTAATTATCATTGTTGATTAATCCCCCAATTATCAAAATGATTCCCCTTGTATATTACAATGCAAATATCAGATTAAAAAATAATTTAATATTAACTTAATGTATAGTTTGCATATCTTGATGTATAATTTGCATGTAATTTAGTGTGAGAGGTGTTATTTGTGATGTGAATGCACTTAAATGGAGTTTATTCAATTTTAATTTTAACTTTTTATAGATTACTTTTGGTGTAAATACTAGAGTATGATAAGAGCTGTTATTGTAGACGATGAGCCTAAAGCAATTCAAGGTCTTACTTGGGAATTGTCTAATTTTAATGATGATTTAGAAATTATTAAAACTTTTACTGAGGCAGATAAAGCAATTGAATATATCAATTCAAATGTTCTTGATTGTTTGTTTTTAGATATTGAAATGCCAACGATGGATGGTTTTCAATTATTAAAAAAAATAGAAAGAAAAGATTTTGCAGTAGTCATAACAACTGCATATAATGAGTATGCTATTAAAGCGCTAAAAAATCAAGCAATCGATTATTTATTAAAACCTATTGATTCTGATGATTTAGAAGAAACATTGAGTAGAATTAAAAATTATTACTCAAAAACTAGTAGTACAAGTAAGTTTGATAAAATATTATCAAGTTTCAACGAAAAGTTTAATAGGCGTAAAATTACAATCAGTACTGATGGTAAGCTTGTTTTTTTGGAAGAGTCAGAAATTTTGTTTGTTGAATCTGATGGGAATTATTGTTCTATACATACAACAAATAATAAAAAAATAGTAATAACTAAAAAGTTAAAAGAAGTTAATACACTGTTACCTGACGATCATTTTTTTAGAATCCATAACTCTTTTATTATTAATCTTAATAAAATAAAAGAATTTTTAAAATCAGATGGGTATGTTATTTTAGAAAATAATAATAGGATACCTGTATCAAGGCAAAAGAAATCAGATTTTTTAGATAAATTTTAAAACTCAATGAAGCTTTTTTCCTTATATTTTTTATTTTTTTTTGTAATCTTCAAAGGGCATTGTCAAGATACTTCTGTACTTGAAAACAGTATAACAACTTTTTTTGAAGAAGATTTTGATGATTATTTTCAAGTACAGAAGTATTTTGAAAAAACTAAATTTGGTAAAGATGAAATAGATTTACTTCTTTGGAAAAGTAAAGTAAACAAGAATATTCTTGGAGAAATTCATTCCTATAACTTATTAGGAAGATACCATAGAAATAACACTGCCTATAAAAAAGCAATAGAAAATTACTTAAATGCGCTTAACTTATCAAGAGAGTTTAAAAAGTTGAATGCCGAAATAGTAATATTGAACCAGATAGGCGTTGTATATCGAAGGCAAGATAAAATTAGAAGTGCTCTAAATTATCATCAATTTGCCCTTGAGTTGATAAATAAAATACCAACTCCTACTGATGATATAAAGATGAGTAAAAGTGTATGTGAAAACAGTATTGGAAATATATACTTAAAACTTAAACAGTATAAATTAGCACTTGAAAAGTTTGAAAAAGCCATTATAACTAAAAAAGAGTTACAAGACAAAAGAGGTTTAGCAATTAATTATCACAACATTGGATTTGTGTATCAAAACCTAGAAAAATTAGATGAAGCGTTGTTTAATTATAACAAATCATTACAGTACAATTTAGAGATTAAATCTAAAATAGGTAAGGTTATTTGTCATAATAGTATTAGTAACGTTTTAATTTTGAAAGGTGAATATAAAAAAGCCTTAAAATATGTACAAGAAGTAAAAACTTTATCTGAGGAAATAGGGAATAAATTTTATATCACAAGTGTGTATAATACCATTGGTAATTGTGAAATTAATATAGGTAACCTTGATAAAGGGAAAAAAATTATTAAAAATTCGTTAGACATTTCTTTGAAGTATGGTATTCCTACCAATACTAATAAATCGTATGAATACTTATCGGAAATTTATAGATTAAAGGGAGATTATGAAAACGCGTATACGTTTTATAAAAAATCTATTTTAGGAGAAAATGAAACTTTTAATGATAGAAACATACTTTATGTAAATAACTTAATTAGTAAGTATGATAATGAAGTAAAAAACAATAAGATAAAAAGTTTAGCTAAGGAAAATGAGATTACTAAATTAAAGCTCACTCGTAATAGAAATATTTTAATCATTGCGTTGGTTTCAATAGCATTATTAGGTGTTTTGTTGTACGCAATTTATGGGCAACGGTTGTTGAGCAATGATAAAAAAATATTGGTTCTAGAGCAAGAAGCATTGCAAAATCAAATGAATCCTCACTTTGTGTTCAATGCCCTTAATTCAATTAAACTTTATATTATAAATAATGAACAGAAAAATGCAGTTTATTATTTGAACAAATTCTCAAAGTTAATCAGAAGTATTTTAGAGTCTTCAAAAACAAAAGAAGTTCCTTTAAGTGATGAGTTGAAAACAATGAACTTGTATATGAGTATCGAAAATATTAGATTTTCTAATGAGATTGTATATCATGAAAACATTGATGATGAAATAAATTTAGATAAAGTAAAAATACCTCCTTTAATTCTTCAGCCTTTTTTAGAAAACGCAATATGGCATGGTTTATCTTCCAAAAAAGGAGTAAAAAAAGTAACATTATCAGCAACTAAAATTTCAAATGATTTTATTCAAATTGATATATTAGACAATGGAATAGGAAGAAAGGAAGCGTTATTAATAAAAAAGAACAAATCACTTAAAAGAAAGTCAATAGGAATTGAGTTAACAAAACAGAGGTTGCAAAATTTTACTGATGTATATAAACATAATTACTCTTTGGTGTATACAGATTTAATGGATGAGAATAATTCTCCAATAGGTACAAAAGTATCACTGAAAATACCACTTAGCTAAAAATCGAAAGATAATTGTACCCAAACAGGATCTTTTTTATCTGTATTTAAGTTACTAAAGGAAATGCCTAATAGCCTGACAGATTCTTTTAGTACATCTTGATATAAAAGTTCTTTAATAATAGGCATAAAGTCTTTTTTCAAATAGATGTACTCATTCACTGTTTTACTTCTTGTTTGTTGTGTAAAATTACTATATTTAATTTTTAAGGTTAATGTTTTTCCTTTAGTTTTAGAATGTTTCATTCTTCTTTCCAGTTCTTCCGCTATTACCTCAAGACGTTCTATCATGTATACTTCAGAAGAAATATTTTCATTAAAAGTTCTTTCAGCAGCTATAGATTTACGTATCCTATTAGGTTTTACTCTACTGTAATGAATGCCTCTTACGATATTATAGTAGTGTAAGCCAGATTTTCCAAAATGTTTAATGAGTTCTTCTTGTGGTCTTTGTTTTAAATCTTCACCAGTAAATATACCTAAGTTATGCATTTTAGCAGCGGTTACTTTTCCAACACCATAAAATTTATTGATAGGAAGTTTTTCTAAGAAGTCAATCACTTCAATAGGTTTAATAGTTTTTTGCCCGTTTGGTTTGTTTATATCAGAAGCTACTTTAGCTATAAACTTATTAATAGAAATACCAGCAGAAGCACGTAATTCTAATTCTTCCCAGATGCGTTGACGAATCTCTTGTGCAATTAAACTAGCGGAGGGGTTTCCTTTTTTGTTTTCAGTAACATCTAAATAAGCTTCATCTAATGATAAAGGTTCAACCAAATCAGTATAATCATAAAAAATAGCTCTTATTTTTGATGATATCTCTTTATAGCGATGGTATCGAGGTTTTACAAAAATTAAATGTGGACACTTTTGTCTAGCTAAAACACCACTCATTGCTGATCGTACACCAAATACTCTAGCTTCATAACTTGCAGCAGACACAACACCCCTAATTTCATTCCCTCCAACTGCAACAGGTTTACCAAGTAAATCTGGGTTGTCAAGTTGTTCTACAGATGCATAAAATGCATCCATGTCAACATGAATAATTTTTTTATATGGTGGTTGTAAATCTATACAGTAAAAATATAAAAACTCCCAAAGAAAGTTAACTTTCTTTGGGAGTTTTTATAAAAGTGTTGAGGTAATTTATTTAAAAATTGATCTAAAAATATCATTACCGTTTGCAAATAGTAATAATGAAAGTAAAAATACAAAACCTATTACTTGTGCATATTCTAAAAATTTATCACTTGGTTTTTTTCCAGTTATCATTTCCCACAGTGTAAATACTACATGACCACCATCTAATGCTGGAATAGGTAATAAATTCATAAAACCTAACATGATTGATAAGAACGCTGTAATGTTCCAAAACGCTTGCCAACTCCATGTTACAGGGAAAATATCCATTATCGATTTGAAACCACCTAAGCCTTTCCAAGCACCAGTGCTAGGGTTTGCTATTTTTTTTATTTGTTTGACGTAGTTTGTTAAAGTACTCCAAGCTTTGTTTGTTCCTGCAGGAATTGCTTCTGTAAATGAATAAGATTTACTAGCTAACTTATAGTATCCTAATTTCTCTAAATTAGACATAGAAACACTTGTCCACATTACTCCTAAGTTACCATGATTAGATACTTTAACAGGAACATTTTTAGTTTCTTTTCCTCTTTTCAAAGTGATTGATATATCTTGACCTTTTAAGTTTTTTAGTATAGGTTTGGCTTCGTCATAGTAAGTTATAGAAGTTCCATTAATAGCAGTAATTATATCTTTTGGTAAAATATCAACTCCAGCATTTAATGAGTCTTTTTGAACTTTAGCAATAACAAATGGATATCTAACGGCTAAAAAAGGGCCAGCATCTTTCCCTCTATCAACTAATTTTGAAATAAAATCAGTAGGAATTTTTTTCTCTATTGTTTCTCCATTACGTTCAACAGTGTATTTATTTCCGTTAATAAATTGTATGGTTAGCTCTCTAAATTTATCAACTTTTTCGCCGTCAATAGATAGTATTTTATCTCCTGTTTGTAAACCTAAATCGGTAGCAAGTTGGTCTTGAACCCAAACACCATCTTTTACGCTGTCATTAGGTAAAAACTTTTCACCATATCCCCACATCAGGCATATATATATTAAAATACCCAACACAAAATTAACAAATACACCACCTAACATGATAATTAAACGTTGCCATGCTGGTTTTGATCTAAATTCCCATGGTTTAGGTTCTTCTTTTAATTGCTCAGTATCCATGCTTTCATCAATCATACCAGCGATTTTTACATAACCACCTAAAGGAATCCATCCAATACCATAAACAGTTTCACCAATTTTCTTTTTAAATAAAGAAAACTTGTAGTCAAAAAATAAGTAGAACTTCTCTACTTTAGTTTTAAATAGTTTGGCAGGTATAAAATGGCCTAACTCATGAAGAACAATTAAAAGCGATAAGCTTAAGATAAATTGTGATGCTTTTATTAAAATTTCCATAAATGGGTTTATTTCTAAAATTTAAAATTTGACAAATGTACGTTTTTAAAAAGAGTTCTAAAAGTTTGTAATAGGAGGTATTCATTGATTTAACAAACTTTTTGTAGTATGAATATGGAATAGTTGTTTTTAGTCGTATTTTTGTATAAAATTTCAGAAGAATGGACTTTAAATTCTTTAAAAAATCGAAAAGCACATTAATTTTTTTACTTGTTTTCTCGGCAATAGCACTTCCTGTTTTCTATCATTTAGTAAAAGTTGACAAGCAATTACCTATTTATAACCCAGTTGATATTAATCCTAGGTTAGTTGATGCCTCTGTTAGAAATAAATCTAAAAACCATACTGTTGGAGATTTTTCATTAGTTAACCAAAATGGAGAAACAATTACTCAGGAGGATTATAAAAATAAAATTTATGTAGCCGATTTCTTTTTTACGCGTTGTCAAACTATTTGTATAATCATGGCTTTAAATATGACTGAATTACAAAGCCATTATAAAAATGATGATGAAGTATTATTTTTATCGCATTCTGTAACGCCGGTTATGGACAGTGTTCCTGTTTTAAGAGCGTATGCTGATAAAAAAGGAGTGATTGATGGGAAATGGAATGTAACTACAGGAGAAAAAAAAGAAATTTATAACTTGGCCCGTAAGCATTATTTTGCTGTACTAGACGAAGGGAATGGTGATGAAAATGATTGGGTTCATACCGAGAACTTCGTATTGATAGATAAAGAACGTCGTATTCGAGGTATTTATGATGGAACTAAGAAAGAGAATATGCAAAAAATTATTGACGATATTACTTTACTAAAAGAGGAGTATAAAAAATAGGCTGTTAAATCAACAAAACATGCTTAGTCTTATAATTTTAAGCATGTTTTGTTATGATGATGCAATAAAAAGAATTTATTTAATTACCATTAGAATGCGAACGGCCATTTACCTTTTTTATTGAAATAATATTGTTTGAATAATAAATAGTGTTATTTTTTTCACTAGGTCAAACTCTATTAGTACTTTTTTTCCTTCTTTGAATAAATCTATTTGTTTAAAGTTTTTTACTTTATTAAATTCATTTTCTGATAAATAAACTGGTAGTATAGAATCTTTATTAAATCGGAGAAAGATATATGGTTTTTCTAATAGGTTTAAATTTCTTAGTTTTCCAAAGTACTGATATAATTTTTCTTCTTCTGAAATAATTTCATTTCTTTTATTTAATAGTACATCGTCTATTTTCTTGTTTAAATCATTTAGTTCTTTATCGGTTGCACCATAGGCACTCATAAATGAAATTGATTTAAAAGTCAGTTCTGCTTTTGCTTTTTCATTACTTTTTGTTTTACATGAAACAAAAAATAATGAAAATATCATGATAAAAAAACACTTGTTTTTCTCATTTTTAATTACATTTTCCATTATTAGAATTAGCATTTAAAAACGATTATTTTTTATTGCCCTCTTCGTCAAAGTTTTTAGTGATTTCTTGTTCTGTTTTTATCACACAAACAGCTAATGACAATAGCATAATAGCCATTGGTTGCCAGCTTATTTGAGGATTAATAGCCACAAGTGAAAGTGAAGCTACCAAAGAAATTCCTGCATACATTAAAAACTGTTTGGTAAAATAAGTATTAGCAAAGTTCCAAATAACTTCATTTTTCATGGTTTTGTTAGTACGGTAGCCATACAATGAATTTATTTTTTTAGGAGGAAAAAAATAAAAGATGATACTAAATATAAATAGTAATCCATTAATTGATAAAACGTAATAATAAGGATTCATGTATTAGTTTTTTATAGATGAAATTATATTCTTCAAAAATACATTAATATCTGCATTTTTTGTCAAACCCATTCTAACAATTACTAATTCTTGATCAGGTAAAATATATACATTTTGTCCTTTATATCCATTAAAAGAATACATATTCGTAGGTGCGTCTGGATATCTTTTAGCCGTATTTAACCATATTTGAGCACCATAGCCTCCATCTTTTTTAGTATTTGAAGTAGGTGTAGGTGTAGTTGCATAGGTAACCCAATCTTTATCAAATAAATTTATACCATTCCAGTGTCCATTATGCAAGTATAGCAATCCTAATTTAGCCCAATCTCTTGGAGTAGCCCAAGCATAAGATGAACCAATATAATTACCACTCATGTCAGCTTCAACTACCATTGAATTCATCCCTATTTTATCAATTAATGCACTGTACCAAAAATCTAAATACTCTTGATGGGTAGAAAATTGATTACGTAATATTCCACATAGCAAGTTTGTAGTACCAGATGAATAATTCCAAGATTCATTTGGTTTGCTAATTAGGGGTTTGTTTATTTGAGTTTTAGTAACGTCTTTTTCTAAAAACAACATTTTTGTAACATCAGAAATTGTGTTGTAATCTTCTACCCATTCTAACCCTGAATTCATTTGAAGTAGGTTGTGTATGGTTATGTTTTTACGATCATCATTTTGCCATTCTTTGATAGGCGCTTTATCCATGATGTTAATTTCCCCCTTACATTGTAAGATTCCAAATAAGGTTGAAGTTATACTTTTTGTCATAGACCAGCCTAAAAGTTTTGAGTCTTTGGTGAATCCTGTATCATATTTTTCTGAAATAATTTTATCTTTATAAACAACAACAACAGCTCTTGTTTGATTGGTTTCATTAAATAATGAATTGACGGTGTTTTGTAGTTTTTTATAGTCAATATTAGTAAATACAGAATCTTTTTGGGTCCATTTCCATAAGGATATGGAGTTGGGTTATTTGAGGTTGTTCGATTTGGTGTTAAAAATGGAGTAGATGTATCAAAATCATCAGTAATTAAGACTGCTCCTAATCCTTTCCTGTAAATGGCTTTTCGTTTCAATAATCCAAATGCAGATCCAGTTGCCGATTTTTCCTCTAAATCAATTTTATCTGAAGTTAAATTAATTGGAGAAAAATTGTTGTCAGTACTATCAGTAAAAGCTAAGTCTCTACCTGCAACAAAAACTGAAGAAGCGGTGTTTTTTGCTGAGTACCCTGCTAATATGTTTAACTTAGAGTAATTGTAAAAAACTACAATTATTACTATCACTAAAATAATAAGAAGTATTTTTTTTAGGAGTTTCATTATCAATGTTTTTAGCAAATGTAATAATTTAATTGATTGCTATCATTTTTAAAAAGCATGTATTATCTTTGTTTAAAATAGATGATGATATGTTTAGTGTAGAAAAAATTCGTGCTGATTTTCCTATTCTTAATCGTGAAGTTCATGGTAAGCCATTAGTATATTTTGATAATGGAGCTACTTCACAAACACCACAAATTGTTATAGACGCAATTGTTGATTATTACTCTAATTACAATGCAAATATTCATAGAGGAGTTCATACTTTAAGCCAGGAAGCTACTGATAAGTATGAAGAAGCACGTGTTAAAATTCAAAAACATTTTAATGCTAAACATCCTTATGAGATTATCTTAACAGCAGGAACAACACATAGTGTAAATATTGTTGCATCTGGCTTTACTTCATTGTTAGAAAAAGGAGATGAGGTAATTGTTTCCTCTTTAGAACATCATTCTAACATTGTTCCTTGGCAAATGTTATGTGAAAAAACGGGAGCTTCTTTAAAAGTAATTCCTATGGCAGAAGATGGTTCATTAGAAATGGAAGTTTATCATGAATTATTAAATTCTAAAACAAAATTGGTGTTTTGTAATCATGTTTCTAATGCTTTGGGGACTATTAACCCAATTAAAGAAATTATTCATGCAGCACATAAATTTGGAGCCTATGTTTTAATTGATGGTGCACAAGCTTGTCCTCATATCAAACCAGATGTTCAAGAATTAGATGTTGATTTTTATGTAGCTTCTGCTCATAAAATGTGTGGTGCTACTGGGGTTGGTTTTTTATATGGAAAAGAAGATTTATTAAATAAATTACCACCATATCAAGGAGGTGGGGAAATGATTGAAACAGTAACTTTTGAGAAAACTACCTATGCAGGGTTACCTCATAAATTTGAAGCAGGTACTCCAAATATTTGTGGAGGTATTGCTTTTGGAGTTGCCATTGATTATATGAATTCAATTGGTTTTGATGCGATTTCTAAGCAAGAAAATGAATTGTTAGCTTATGGTACTCAGGAGTTAGAAAAAATTGAAGGATTAAAAATATACGGGACTACCAATAAAGCATCTGTTATTTCATTTAATATTGAAGGAATTCACCCTTATGATATTGGATCTATTTTAGATAAATTAGGGGTAGCAGTTAGAACGGGTCATCATTGTGCACAACCTATAATGACTTTTTATTGTATTCCAGGAACGGTAAGAGCATCTTTCTCTTTTTATAATACAAAAGCTGAAATTGATATTTTGGTAAATGCTGTTAAAAAAGCAAAAATGATGTTGTCTTAAACTTATTCTAGGGTAAGATATATTTTCAAGTTAAAAAATAAAGCAATTAAAAAAGCAATGTAAATTACATTGCTTTTTTAATTTTATTATCATAAGTTTTTATTAATCTCTTGACATGAAAATTTGTAAAACATACCAAAATAAAAGCATTAGAGAAGCAAATAACCCCATTGCAGCAGGAATGTAATCTTCATTAGAAAACTTATGAACTAAGTTTGATGTCTGGTATAATATTGAACCACCAGCCAATACACACATTCCTACAGAAAACCATAAGCCAAGGTTAAAACCAAATAACATACCGGCTATCATTAATCCAATAGCGATAAAAAAACCAACAGATAATCCTGCTCTAATAAATGAAAAATCTTTTTTTGTGATAAAAACAATAGATGAAATTCCTGCAAACAATCCTAATGTTACGATACCTGCTTGTTTTATTAAATCAAAATTATTGGTATAAGAAATTGCTATGTAAATGAGAGGAATAAATATAAAAGCTTGAGCAAAGGTGTAACCAGCGTATGCTAAATATTGTAAATTTTTATCTGTAGTTTTTAAAGCTGTGCTTTCTGCATAGTTTGTGATTAGCATAAAACCACCTAATAAAAGTAACCACTTATATCCTTGAGTCATAGATAAAGTAAACTCTACAATAGTGGCGTTTTGTAATAATAAGTATTCAAATAAGACAAAAAGTAATACTCCACCTGCTACATGAGTGTAGGTCTTTTTGTAAAAAGCAATTCTTTCTTCTCCTGATAATTGCGATACTAATACTTTGTTGTTGAATGAATTTTCCATAAATATTTAATTTTTGTAAAGATATTTATAAATAGAAGAAAACCTAAGAATATTTTTTAAGAAAAGATAAGAGCAAAAGAAACTGGTAGTTTGGCATGATTTTTTATATTTTTACAAAAATGTATAGTATGAAGTATTTATTAAAAATAACATCAATCATATTTTTTATGGCGGTGAATGGTTTTGCACAAGAAAAAGTAAATGATTTTACTGAAATTACTTATGAAGCCAAAACAAGAGGAAGTGAGCATGCTATTAAAGTAACTCAAAATAGTGTATACTTTAAAAACAATCAAGAAACAAAAGAGGTTCCTTTGTCTAAAATAAATAGAGACAAGCTTGTTAAGATGGTAAGTCAATTATCATTACAAAATATTCAAAATTTGAAAGCACCTAGTGAAGAAAGAGCTTCAGATGGAGCTTTACATGCAAATGTAGCTGTAAAAATTGGAAAGGTGGTTTATACATCATCAACATTTGATGAAGGGAATCCTCCTAGTGAGTTAAAAGAAATTGTTAAATTAATTTTTAGTTTACATAAATTCGAATAAAAAAAAACCGAGCAATTTGCTCGGTTTTTTTATGCTTAAAAGTTTAACGTTGCTCCAAGTAAAAAGTTTGTGCCAGCTTGTGGGAAATAATAAGGAGTGGTACCCCACATGTATCCATTAGAACTATACTCTGTATCGAAAATATTATTAATCAATCCTGACAAAACAATACTTTTAAATATAGAAGTTGATTTTATAGTGTAGTTAACATTCAGGTCATTAACAAAATAACCTTCTAATTTTGAATCTTTAAATTCATTGTTACTCATAAATTGAGAGCTAACATACTTAGATAAAAATGCAATATTTAAGTTTTTAATTGGTTGGATATTAATTGCGTTACCAGCAATAAATTCAGGAGAGTATGAAATACTTGTGTTTCCTAATTTTTTTACTACAGCACCATTTGTTTCTTTAAAATCTATGTTTTTGTTTTTGCTAATTGTAAAATTTGGAGTAACATTTAAGTAATCAGTAATTTTTATGGAAGCATCAACTTCTAGCCCTAATCGATAACTCTCACCAATGTTAGCTCTTATAGGCGATCCTACATTGTCAATTTCACCAGTTAAAGCTAACTGATCTGTATATTCCATATAATATACATTTGTATTTACTTTAATTTTACCTGAATTAAAACGCCAACCTAATTCAAAATCATCTAATTTTTCAGGTTTAGGATTCCCGTTTTCGTAATCTGTTCTGTTAGGTTCTCTTTGCGCTCTTGCGTACGAAAAATACAAGCTATTATTTAGGTTAAATTTGTAGTTGAATCCAGCTTTAGGATTAAAGAAGTTAAATGTATCATCAACTAGGGTAGGTTGAACACCATTTGCCTTATAATTAACATTTCTGTTTTGAAGATCAACAAATAAAGATAGTTGATCACTCATTTTATAGGTTGCTTTTATAAATAGATTAAAATCTTCTTTATTTCCATAATTGTCATAATAACGATTTCTTATTTCACTAGAAGAAGCATAACGAGCCCAGATAACTTGACCAAAATGATCTCCTTTATATTGATTCCATCCTCCTCCAAAAAGAATGTCTAAATAATCATTTTTGTAGTTTAAATTGTAAGTAATTCCGTAAAAGTCATTTCTTAACCATTTTCTTCTTACTAAATCAGTTGAGTTAATAGTTTCTCCTCCAATAGTAATAGGTGATAAATTATAACTTGAAAAATTTGCATTCTGTTTGTATTGTTCGTAAAACCCTCTTCCAAAAGTATAATGCAATGCGATATTTGACGATAAGTTATCATTATACTTTTGATTCCAGTGTAATTGAGCATGATCTTGTTTATAATTATCAACCTCATTGTCATAGTATCCTATTACATTCCAGTTAGTATCATATAAAGCACCGGCAGAATTAAAAGTTTTGTTTGTTTTTAAGGTAGCTGCATCAACACCATTCCATGATTGATATGTAATTTCATGACCTCCAAAAACAAGTCCTTTAATTAAAGTATTATCATCAACATAGCTTCCTTGTAAAAAATAAGATTTTAAATTTGAAGAAGCTCTATCTATAAAACCGTTAGACCTAACTCTTGATATACGTCCGGTAAATTTAACATGGTCGTTTAATTTTCCTGTACCAGCTTTTGCAGTGTATTTTTGTGTGTTAAAAGAGCCGAAAGAAGTTGATATTTCACCAAAAGCTTCATCAGAATCACTGTCTGTTAAAACATTTAAGCTAGCACCAAAAGCTCCAGCTCCGTTAGTTGATGTTCCTACTCCTCTTTGTAACTGAATACTTTGTGTAGATGATGAAAAGTCAGGCATATTTACCCAGAAAGTACCTTGACTCTCACTGTCGTTATATGGAATACCATTAATAGTAACATTAACACGTGTTGCATCAGAACCACGAACACGAATACCAGTATAACCAATCCCGGCACCAGCATCAGAAGTAGTTACTACTGAAGGTAAGTAGTTCATTAAAATAGGAATGTCTTGTCCTAAATTACGCTTAGCAATTTCTTTTTTAGATAAATTAGAATGTGTTACAGGTGCATCTGCCTTTACACGTACCGCAGAAACTAAAACTTCATCTAAAAGATCAGTATCTGGATTTAATTGGAAAATAATATTTTGGTTACCAGTTAAGGTAATGTTTTGTGTTAATGTTTTAAAACCAACATAAGACACTTCAATAGAATGGGTGCCTTCTGTAATTTTTAATTTAAAACCACCTTCAAAATCAGTAATTGTTCCTTTTTTTAAAGATTTCACAACAACAGTTGCTCCTTCCAAACCTTTTTGTTTATTATCAACTACTTTACCTGATAAAATAGAAGATTGTGCATTTGCAGTTAAGGTTGCAAATAATACCATTAAAAAAGCTACTTTCTTCACTTGTTTAATAAAAGACATCGGTCTCATTTTTTTGTTAAAAATAAAATAGAATAAAAAGAGGTAATTATTTTATGGTTAATTATTGAATAATTACTTGCCATTTTACAACATTAATGAACTATTATTTTCCTCATTAACAGTTGTCAAAGTAATCTTCTAATTACTTGTGTATGACATTCATTTTCCTAAACAGCATTACCTGTTCTAGGTTCAATGGGTATGATCTCAGCCTAATTTTAAATTTAAAAGGCACCCCTTTATGAGAACGCCACAAATGTATGACGGATTTTTTAATTAGAAATGATTAAAAAGAATTATTAGGTCAAGATTTAATTTGATATTTTAGTGGTCGTAATCTATTTTTATTTATGAATAAACCATTTAAAATAAACGTTAATGAATTATATGATTTTGAGCTTAATAGTGATGAAATTAATTCATTAGATATTGTTGAGGAATCAGCTAAGAGTTTTCATGTTATAGCGGATAGTCAAAACTATGAAACAACGCTTCTTAAAAGTGATTTTAATAAAAAAAAGTACTCAGTTCAAATTAATGGAAATGTGTATGAAATAAAGATCTCTGATGAGTTAGATATGTTAATTAACGAATTAGGAATGGAAGCTTCTTTAGAAAACAAAGAAGATGATGTCAAAGCCCCAATGCCTGGACTTATTGTTTCTATAGATGTAGTTAAAGGCCAGGAGGTCAAAGAAAACCAAGGGGTTTTAGTACTTGAAGCTATGAAAATGGAAAATACATTGTTAGCTCCTCGAGATGGGATTATTAAATCGATCGATATACAAGTTGGAGATAAAGTAGAAAAAAATACGGTTTTAATTGAAATGGAAGAGTAAGATGAAGAAGATATTAATAGCAAACAGAGGTGAAATAGCACTAAGAGTAATGCGTTCAGCTAAAAAAATGGGAATTAAAACAGTAGCTGTTTTTTCAGAAGCAGATAGGAATTCACCACATGTTAAATTTGCAGATGAAGCAGTTTGTATAGGGCCAGCACCATCTAATGAATCCTATTTATTAGGAGATAAAATTATTGAAGTAGCTAAAAAATTAGGTGTAGATGGTATTCATCCTGGATATGGTTTTTTAAGTGAAAATGCTACCTTTGGTGAAGCAGTAGCTGCGAACGGAATTACTTTTATAGGGCCAAAATCAAAGGCAATAAAGGTAATGGGAAGTAAGTTAGCTGCTAAAGAGGCTGTAAAGGCATATAACATTCCTATGGTCCCAGGAATAGATGAAGCTGTTACTGATGTGTCTTATGCTGAAAAAGTAGCGAATGAAATAGGGTATCCAATTCTTATTAAAGCTTCTGCTGGTGGAGGTGGTAAAGGTATGCGTGTTGTTGAAAAACAAACTGACATTAAAGAGCAAATGGAACGCGCAATATCTGAGGCAGTATCTTCCTTTGGAGATGGTTCAGTTTTTATAGAGAAATATGTGGGGTCTCCTCGACATATTGAAATTCAAGTTTTAGCTGATGGTCATGGAAACGTTGTACATTTGTTTGAGCGTGAATGTTCTGTTCAAAGGCGCCATCAAAAAGTAGTTGAAGAAGCTCCTTCTAGCGTATTGACACCCGAAATACGTCAAAAAATGGGGGAAGCTGCAATAAAGGTGGCTAAAGCCTGTGATTATTTAGGGGCAGGTACAGTTGAATTTTTATTAGATGAAAATAAGAATTTCTATTTTTTAGAAATGAATACTCGTTTACAGGTAGAACATCCAGTAACAGAAATGATAACTGGAATAGATTTGGTAGAGGAGCAAATAAAGATTGCTAGAGGAGAAGCGTTATCATTTACACAACAAGATTTAAAAATAAATGGTCATGCTTTGGAGTTGCGAATTTATGCAGAGGATCCATTAGAAGGTTTTAGTCCAAGTATTGGAGTGTTAGAAAAGTACCAAGCTCCAGTTGGGAAAAATATTCGTGTAGATGATGGTTTTGAAGAGGGGATGGAAATCCCTATCTATTATGACCCTATGATTTCAAAGTTAATAACCTACGGAGAAACTCGTGAAGAAGCTATTGAAGTAATGAAAGAAGCAATTGTAAATTACAAAATAAAAGGAATAAAAACTACATTACCTTTTGGTAAATTTGTTTGTGAGCATGATGCTTTTATTTCAGGCAATTTTGATACCCATTTTGTAAAAAAGTTTTACACGCCTCAAAGTTTAGAAGAAACTTATAAGATAGAAGCTAAAATTGCCGCTAAAGTAGCTTTACAACAATATTTAAAAGAACAACAAATTTTAAAAGTACCAACTCGTGAAATCTAAAACAGAACAATTACAAGACAAAATAGCAGAAGCAAAGTTAGGAGGGGGGCAAAAAAGAATTGATCGCCAACACCAAAAAGGAAAGCTTACTGCACGAGAAAGAATACATTACTTATTAGATGAAGGTTCTTTTGAAGAAGTTGGTATTTTAGTAACACACCGTACCAAAGATTTTGGGATGGAAAAACAAAAATTTTATGGAGATGGAGTAGTTACCGGCTATGGTACAGTTAATGGTAGGTTAGTCTATGTATTTGCACAAGATTTTACTGTTTTTGGAGGTTCATTATCTGAAACTCATGCGGAGAAAATTTGTAAAATAATGGATTTAGCTGTTAAAATCGGCGCCCCTTTGATTGGTTTAAATGATTCGGGAGGAGCACGAATTCAAGAAGGAGTTCGTTCGTTAGGTGGATATGCTGATATTTTTTATAGAAACGTACAAGCATCAGGGGTAATTCCTCAAATTTCAGCTATTATGGGGCCTTGCGCTGGAGGAGCAGTATATTCTCCAGCAATGACAGATTTTACAATCATGGTTGAGAATTCTAGTTATATGTTTGTTACTGGTCCTAATGTAGTAAAAACTGTAACAAATGAAGAGGTTACTTCTGAAGAGTTAGGAGGAGCTAGTGCACATTCAACAAAATCTGGAGTAACTCATTTAACAGCTATCAATGATGTACAATGTTTGGAGGATGTAAAAGCATTGTTAAGCTACATGCCTCAAAACAACCAAGAAACTACTCAGAAAGTTCCATTTACATTAGGTAATGAATTGAGAGAAGAATTAGCAAATATCGTTCCTGAAAATGCAAATAAACCGTATGATATGAAAGCGGTTATTACTGGAATTACTGATGTAGATTCTTTTTTTGAAATACATAAAGACTATGCAGAAAACATCATAGTAGGTTTTGCACGTTTAGGAGGAAGAAGTATTGGTATTGTAGCAAATCAACCTATGAGCTTAGCAGGATGTTTAGATGTAAATAGTTCAAAAAAAGCAGCTCGATTTACACGTTTTTGTGATTGTTTTAATATTCCTTTATTAGTTTTGGTTGACGTACCTGGTTTTTTACCTGGAACAGATCAAGAGTGGAATGCAATTATTACCAATGGAGCAAAATTATTATATGCGTTAAGTGAAGCTACTGTTCCAAGAATTACTGTAATTACTCGAAAAGCTTACGGTGGAGCTTATGATGTAATGAACTCCAAACATATCGGAGCTGATATGAATTTTGCGTGGCCGTCTTCTGAAATTGCTGTGATGGGAGCTAAAGGAGCAAGTGAAATTATCTTTAAAAAGGAAATTTCAGAAGCAGAAGATAAAGAAGCTAAGTTGTTAGAGAAAGAAACTGAATACGCTGAGTTATTTGCCAATCCATATACTGCGGCTGAACGCGGATTTGTAGATGAGGTAATTTTACCTGAAGAAACTCGTAGAAAGTTAATAAAAGCTTTTGCTATGTTAGAGGGTAAAAAAATAGATAGACCAAAAAGAAAACACGGTAATATTCCTTTATAAACACTATTAATTGCATGAGTTTATTGTTTTATAAACTCATGCAATTTTATATTTTAGGTTTTTTTCTCAATAACTTTTTTATAGATTTTCTCTTTTTATTTTCAATACTTTTCTTGATTGAACTTTTAGAAGGTTTTGTAAGTATTCTTTTTTTTGGGCGAATTAAATTTATTTTAATTAAATCTATAAACCTTTTTATAACAAGTTCTTTGTTTCGGTGTTGTGAGCGTGTTTCATCACAAAATAAAATTAGAAAGTGGTTTTTGGTTAATTTATTAGCTAATTTTTTATGGAGCAATTCTTTTTCTTTAGAAGAAAGTATA